>NZ_JBFUAU010000015.1:0-85588 GCF_056406115.1 Arthrobacter sp. P1_D4
GGTGCGCAGGGTCCGCAGGTAACCGGCGATGTAGGCGGATTTTGCGCCGGTGCGGCCGAGCATCACGGCGTAGCCGCGTTCCTGGGCTTCCTCCTCCACTCCCTGCATGACCTGGGAGGCCAGGGCATCCGAGACCATCGGTGCGAGCAGCCCGATCACGGACGTCTGCCGGGTCTTCAGGCCCCGGGCGAGGTAGTCCGTCTCGTAGCTGAGGCTCTTGACCGCGGTCTCGACACGTTCTCTTGTTTCGTCGGAGTAGCCGACGAGTCCGTTGACAACCCGGGAGACGGTGGCCGGAGAGACGCCGGCGTGCTTGGCGACATCGCGGATGGTGACCACTGTTCCTCCTCCCTGAGGGTGTCTTGTTGTCTGGTGTTCGCGTTACGTAATCGGTTTCGGAAAACGGTTTACGTAAACGGTTTCGTTAGGTGCAGGATCAACAGTAGGGGGTGGGCCGGGGATCGCGTTGCGTTTCGTAAACGAGGCTCGCAATGCCGGGCGGGAACGCCGATTGGCAACGCGTCGTAGACAGCTTCCGCGCACGGATACGCTTCCCCATTGAGTTCATGGGCGGTGACACTCTGAGCCCGTCTATGACCGCTGGCAGTCCCCGATCTTTGTCTCCAGTTGAATTTGACCCTCTCGGCGTCAGCGTCGGCACGAGGTGGAACACGTCACTGAGCTCTCGCTTCATCCGGATCGCCTGCGAGCATGGAATTTAGTGGGAAGGTGCAGGGTCTGCACGGCACCGATGAACAAGGTGTGCTGCACAAAGACGGCTCCTCTGTCCGGGCTAAACCGAGCTGCTGACGAACTTCATGGGGATCGAGGAAGTATCCATGATGCTGTCCACGCCTACAGTCTGGGTCATCCGAGTAATCACCCACTGCGGCCTGATCGACGCGATCAACAAGATTGAGCCCGGCCTGGTGGAGCGCACGATCCGCCGCGGCCACAGAGCATCAAGCCGACGGAATCTCCCTCATCGGCCCGCTCCCGGCCTACACCGCGTTCTTCTAGGCCGGCGGCGGCGGCGACTACGACCTGATCGTCGCCATATACCACGATCAAGGCCACAGCCCGGTCAAGGTCCTCAGCACCAAAGTCCGCTTCAAAATCGCCGTGTGCTTGCCGGTGATCCGCACCTCGGTTGCCACGGCAGGGCTTCGATATCGCGTGCAAGAGGCCACGTGGAGTTGGGAAGTATGATCGGGGCCTGCGCTAGGCGCGGAGATTTGGCCGCGAACGTGCACACCGGGTCGACAGCACCTTAGTCAGAGTCCGGCTGCTGGCTTAGGCGAAAGACCGAAGGAAACCTGGATGTCTAGCCGAAGGAATCCACCATTGAAACTATCGGGCGTTAACAGGTGAGGCTTCGTTAGCAAATTCGATCGAGAGTATGTTGCCTGAGCCGGCCAAACCCTCCAGCGTGCTGAGAGCGTCGGCTGTCAGCTCCTGGGTAAACAGCAAAACCAAGTTGGTCTTCGCTCGTGAGACTGCAACGTAAAAGAGGTTTCGCGATCGTTCGAAGCTCTTTCTGTCGGAATCGTCGAGTCGGTCTCGCCGAGTGTGGTTGGCAAGCATCTTTGCAAAATCGTACTTTGACCACCCGCGACCTAATACAACAAGGACGTTGTCGAACTCTGCACCCTTGACATTGTGTTTTGTGGAAAAGATAGTCTTGTCGTTGACATAGGTGTCAAGGGCGCTTATTTCCGCATAGCTGACGTCGCGCAAGGCTTTGTACTCAACCGTGCGACGCGGGCCTTCCATCGTTTCGCCGGAAGCTAGCCCGGTAATTGCAAGTTCCAGGTCTGTTTGCCTCCTGCTTACACTCCCAGGAACCGAAAATAGTTTCTGCTGAAGGACATGGTCGAGGACATCTCCCACCGTCCCGCTGCGGCGTAGTTCATCGAGCTTTATAAAGAAATCTGACCATTCCCTTTTGTCTCTATGAGACTTGATGTGCGGTTGTGAACGGCCCAGGACGTCGAAGAGTTCGCCGTACCTGCGGGTGCGAAAGGACTGGCATGCCGGTTCCACAACGTCGAGCAGAAAGGCAATGACCTGATCCTCTTTTTTGGCGAAAGAATCGTTGTACTTGAAGATAGTGGGCAAAGACGCATAGCCAAGTTCATTGGCAAGAGAAGAGTGTGTAAGCATGAGCGTTTTGGTGTCTGCGGTTGAACCAGTCCATAACCTTTGTTTCGCATCGTTCAACACCCATTCCAAGGTGTTATGACTCGCGATGTGTGAGATCTGGCCTTTCCAGTTGCG
This sequence comes from Arthrobacter sp. P1_D4, assembly GCF_056406115.1. NCBI lineage: Bacteria > Bacillati > Actinomycetota > Actinomycetes > Micrococcales > Micrococcaceae > Arthrobacter > Arthrobacter sp. P1_D4. Next base: position 2,278 of record NZ_JBFUAU010000015.1, read on the forward strand.
TCCGAGCCTCGACCCTGGCCACTCATTCGTGTGATAAACGGTGACCGTGCCTTGACGTGCGTCCGCCGCAGGGGCCTGAGTTAGCTCTGGTCGGAGGTTGTTGAGGAACCCGACGACGTTGCTCCCAGACCGAAAGTTGGCATTCTTAGGGATGGCTACAACGCCGGAGTGCTGGATTGATCCGCACGTTTCGTCGTAGATCTGCTGCCAGTCGTCACCGAAGAATCCAAAGACTGGCGATCGCGAGTCGGTCCCACCGCTTCCGAGCATTGCTTCAACAAGTCCCCTGGGAGTGTCTTGGTACTCGTCGATGAAGATGATTGGGAAGCGATCGGCAATCATGGTTCGGAACTTCGGCATGCTGAAAAGCTGCAACGCAAGGCGTGGGACATCATCATGATGGAGGCGGACGGTACCGTTGCTGATACTGCGGATTCCTAGATCGTATTCAATCTCGAGCCCGTTGATCGAAGTTCTTTCGCCAAGGGTCTCCTGCCACTCGTCAGCGGCAAGGATGCCCGGTGCAAGTGCCTTCTGATATGGGCCGATCATTTCCCATAGGAACCCATGTAGAGTGTCGGCGAAGATGTGAGGGCTCGCGTCCGTTCTCTTGATGATCTCGTCGCGCGCAACCTTTGTGTAGGTTAAACAGGCCACCTGCTGGTCTGCTCGAGGTAGGTATGCTTTGCGGTCGGCAAGTATCCGCTCAAGCGCAGCGATGAGTGAGTATGTCTTTCCAGCGCCGGCCCCTGCGTCGAGTTTGAAGTTCTGTCGTCCGTCGAGTGCGTCAAAGACTGACTTCAGTGCCCTTTCGCTTTCCTGCTCGGCGGTATACGCAGTGCCACCAGATCGGACGGTCACTTGACTGCGACCTGGCCATCTTTTGATGCATCTACTTCGATTTCATCAGGCAGCAGGGGGTAGCTCAGGAGCCATTTAAGTCCCTGGTGGATATATCTCGGGGTGACCCAAGCGGATTCTTGGATGGCATATTTTAGCGCAAACTCACTCTTTTTGTGAGATTCTGCTTCGGCCCTGGCATTCTCCTCGTCTGAAGTCAGATTTCCACTGCAGATGAGGCCGAAGAGTGAGGGGTTGGCCAATATGAATGCGTCTTCGAATGAACGCCCGCATGCCTCTCCAACCATCTCCGGAATTTGGTAGGCGAGATAACGATTCCCGTTCTTTATCGATTCGGTTTCTGCATTCGTTAGGAGTGCGGTGGGCGTGATATTCGTATTCGAGAACCACTTCTTGATCGTCGCGTTGCTTGTCCGATCACCGACGTGGACTAGTGCGGCTGAACGCTTCTCCTTGTCCTGGATTCCAACGACGTCGATGTCTGTAATTATCAAACTTGGCAAGCCGAGGAAGTCAAGAAGCGGGAAGAAAATATGGGCGTATGCCCCACCAACTTCCAACAGCGTCACGTACTGACTTGATAGTCCAGCGCCGGCATCGGCCTTGTCTAGTTTCTCAATTGCCCGCGGAACGATGAGACGCTCGCTTGTGCCCTCAACGAGGATAGCTTTGTCCGCGAAGAAGAGGTCTGATCGAGTCAAGGTCAGATATTGATGCAGGAACTTCTCGTTCAGACCTTTAGCCTTGCTGAGGTCAAGTACTTTAGCGTGCCTTCCCTCTTTTTCCTTGACTGGGGCTTCGAGCCGGAAATACCGAATGCCGGAGAAGGGTGCTCTGTTCGCGACGTGGGATGAGTGGGTTGATACGAGGAACTGTGCCGTCCATCCTGTTTCGATGCCATCAATTTTGGGAAACAAGCTCTTCAATGCAGCCAGTTGTTCGATGAAAACTTCTTGCATTTGAGGGTGTAGGTGCGCTTCGGGTTCTTCTACGAAAACGAGATGAATCCCCGGAACGTTACCACGAATGGCGTATTCTCGGTAGTAGCTGAGCAGCGTGAGCAGGATCAGTATGAGGTTCCGAGAGCCTAGGCCGCTGTACGCTTCAGGGAGAGCGACACCGGCCACGCCATGATAATGGACACTGGTGTAGTTCGAGAGAAGCCTTTCGATGTCGAGAGTCGTTTTTGTCGCAATTTTTTGATTGCCGAGACCCGGGTACCCAAATTGTTGCAGAGTGGGGATCACACCCGATACCATGTTGTCGACTTTCCGTCCCAACTCCGTCTCGATAGCCAACACAGCATCCCTGAGCTCGTCAGCGGTTTTCCGGCGAGTCGAGTTATCATCTGCCTTTGATGCCGCCACGAACAAGGACTCAAAGATCTTTCCAATGAGATCTTTGGGTTTTTCCTTTTCGTCGTCCAACCCCCTCTGAGCCTTCAAGAAATCGACAGTGATGAGCTTTCGAATGGAGTCCAGCGAAACATCTCGTGTGTTAGCCGCATCGTTCGGGTCTACAGCGGTGATCGTTCGTTCAAACAACTCAGGGATACGGTCCCCGATAACCTCCAGTAGCTGTGCCGTCTCGAGTGGTATGCCCGATTCTGAGATAACCGAGACACCCGCGAAAAGGTCGTTCAGTTTCCCTGCACCAAGCTGGTAACAGAACCTCACTTTTGCCACCGAACAGGTCGGATCCAAGTCAACTATAAGAGCAGCCAGGGGGCCGTATTCGGGAAGTTCAGGGTCGTAGGTGATGGTGATCGTCAGAGTAATGGCCGGCAGCTTTTCTCTGGCTGTCTTCTCATCTCCGTTGAGGTAGAACTCGTATGCATCCGCGAAGTGCTCGTAAGTCTCCGAAGAGAAATCGGCGATGGTGAGCTTGAAGGTTTTCGGATTCATGAAGCGGTCCAAGGCCTCCGCCAAGGACGTCTTACCAGTGTTGTTACGGCCGACAAGGACGGTTGTCTTTTCGTCCAGCGCAACGTCAACATTCCGGAGTAATCTGAAGTTCTCGATTCTGAGGTTGCTCACTCGAAGAATCTCTGGTGCTTCCGGAGCTGCGGCCTGCGAGGGGACAAATGAAAGCTCTGATTTGACGGCAGTTGGCATTGCTAGTCCCCCCGGAAGGACCGCAAGACTATGCGCGCGCTCCAAATTTAAAATGAGATTAATGAATAATCCAATGCTGCCTCAGATCGGTGGTAACCCTACGATCAACACGCGCGGCACTGGTACAAAAAAGCTTTGGATGGCGCCCGCCGTCCGTACTTGAGCTGTGAGGTAACGGCGATGTGGCGATTAGTGATTGAAAACCAGTGACCGGCAAAACAGAGATCGGCGCGAGAAACGGGCGTGCCAGAACCGGAGTGCCGACACCGCTGGTGCTAAGCCTCAGCTGATCCGGAACATCTTCCCCAACGCGGGCATGTGGATCAGGGTCTCGCCGACGGGCCGCCCGGTGATGGCCTGGATCGCCTCGGCATACCCGCACATCTGGCCGACGTACTTGTCCTTGATGTGGCCGACCGGGTCCTTGCCGGGATAGGACTTATGGTCCACCAGCACGTATCCGCCAGGTGTTTCCAGCAGAAGGTCAATCCACCCCTCCATCAGCTGGTTGTCCGCGTTCCGCCAGGCGACGGACTGTTCCGTGATGACTGTCGCGCCCGGGTACTGCTCGGCGAAATAGGCGAGCATCCGGTCGCCAGCTTCCACCACAACGGAGGCGTCGACGGCGGTTGCAGCGCCCCAGCGGTCCAGAAGCCGTTGCGCCGCCAGGAGCCGGACCCCGCTGTCCATTTCGGCAAGCGGCAGGGCGAAGTAGCCGTGGATCGCGGAGCCCACATGGTCCCAGTTGGCAGCTCCGTGCGGAATCAGCTGCGCCCCCAGGACTGCGGCCTCCGTGACATCGGCGATGAAGCCGAAACTCTCCATTGAACTCGCGGTCACCCGGGCAGGCTTCTGAGCCACCGGGCCCGACATGGGCAGGCCATCAGTAAATTCCCTGGGGGTACTTTCATCGCCGGCTGCTGGCCCGTCGGCAGGCCCGTAGCTGAACGCTTCCACAGACAGCCGGCGTTCGTTGTCGCCGGGCCGGCCCTGGACGACCAGCTTGCCGTCGTTGCCGTCATCCGCGGTCCATTCCACGATCGGCCCTGGCGCGAGGGTGTTCAGCGAGGCCGGGGCCGGCTTTGCTGCTGCCAGGCACGTAACGCTGATGGCGCGGGTAAGACCCACGTAGAGCACCCGTGCAGAGTCAGCCTGTCGCCGCGCCAGCACACGCCGGGCGACGGCCGACTCGTCCGCTGCTGCGGAGAGCGGTTTGAAGCCCTTGCCGCCAAACGGCCAGGGCCAAAAACGGACCCATCGGCCGGCAAGGGGGTTCCGGACGTCGATCTCGTTGACGCCTTCAACCGCCACACCCCAGGGCGCCGCTGCAACAGCGGTGTCCAGGCTGGCCAGTACCACGGCGGGCCATTCCAGGCCCTTGGCCTTGTGATAGGTCAGCACATTGACGACGTCGTCGCCGAAGTTCTCACTGCCGGCGCTGTCGGCGTCGGCAAGGAACTTGAGCGAGCCGCTCAGCGTGACCGGCTTGGAAAGCGCCGCACACGATTCGTAGTAGCGCTCCAGCAGGGCGCGCAGCGCGTCGAGGTTCTTCAGCCGCGTTCCGGGGTTGCTCCACGATTTGATCAGGCGGGTAACGCCGAGCCGGGCCGTGACTTCCTCCATGATTTCCGTGGGAGTGCAGAGCTTGGCCAGGCGGCGCAGCTCGAGCAGCCCGGCCACCAAGGGGTCTGCAGCCCAGCGCTGGAGTTCTTCCTGGGGCTCGGCGGTGTCGAACAAGGCGGGTACCCAGCGGCCGAATGCGGCGTGCTCGGGGTGCAGGTGCGCCAGCTCGGCCAATGCCACGGTGTCGTCGTCGGAGGCGACAAAGGCCATCCCGGCGCGCACCAGCTGGACTTCCCGTGCGGCGAAGAGTGAGGAGGTGTTGGTTGTCGCCTTGAGCCCGAGCGCGGTCAGTTCGGCGGCGAGGGCCTCCACTGCAGCGTTGGACCGGGCGAGGACGGCGACGGCGGATGCCTTGAAGCCGCGCCGCTGGATCAGGTCCAGGACGCCGGAGGCGATGGCCCGGCGCTGTTCTGGAACCGTTTTCGCGGCGAGGGTCCAGGCCTCCCGGGATCCGCCCAGGGCGCTCTTGGGGTGCGCGGGATCCTGTCGGGCATCCGGGACAGCCAGCTCAACCTCGGCCTCGCGTAGCTCCGGGAACATGGCGAGGCTGATCGCGTTGGAGAGGTCGATGACCGCTTCCTTGGACCGCCAGGACTCGGTGAGCTGGGTCTTCTGCTGGATGTGGGCGGCGACGGCCGTCATCAGCTCCGGGTCCGTGCCGCGGAATTCGTAGATGGCCTGCTTGGAGTCGCCAACCCAGACAACCTTTTCCACAAGCTCGGCGAACTTCGTGAACAGCTGCAACTGCAAGGGACTCGTGTCCTGGAACTCGTCCACTACCATGAACTTGATCCGGCCCGTGATGGAGGCCCGGAACTCCGGGTTGTTCTCCAGCAGGTCCAGGACCAGGGTTTCCTGGTCGGCGAAGTCGATGAGCCCGTATTCCCGCTTAAATTCAGCAAACCTGTCCAGGCAGGAGGCCGCGCAGGCAAACACCAACTCCGTGAATCTCCTCAGCTCGGTCTGGAAGGCCGGGGTTGCCACGAGATCCGTTTCGACCGCGGAAATGTAGCTTTCCAGCAGCCGCTTGGCCCCCGCATTCGAGACCCCGGCCGCATCAATCCAAAACCGCCATGGAGCGTCCTCCGGCGAGGCATGGGACAGAACAGGCTCCAGCAGGGCAATCGAGGCGATCAGGTTCTTGGGCGGGGTCTTCCCGCCTTCGATGAGGTCAGCGGCCATCGCGCGCATGCTTATGAGGCCCTGGAGGAGCTGGTTGGACCAGGACGCGCGGTCGTCAAGACCCACCGGTCCCAGGACCTGCTGCAGTCCCTGCCATGACGAGGAGGCCGAGTGCGCCAGCTCCGCGGGGCTGATCTTGTTGCCGCGGGCGGCGTCCGTGATGTCGCAGACGATCTTGCGCCAGTCGGGGTCGGTGCCGCGGATGTCCGATTCGCCGTCGTACCCCAGACGCCGTGCCAGCGGCTGGATCCGCGGCGTGAACGCTGCGAACACATCGTCGGTGGCCAGCTGAAAGATCCGGAGCTGTTCGTCCTCGGCGATGACCTGCAGCGCGGGCGAGAGCCCGGCGTCGACCGCGTATTCCTGCAGCAGGCGGCTGCACACGCTGTTGACTGTGCCCACCATGCTGATGGACATCTGCCGGGCGGCATCGGGACGTTCATGGCCGAAGAGTTCGGCCTGCACCCGGTCGATGAGTTCGGCTGCGGCCTTTTTCGTGAAGGTGGTGGCCAGGATCTGGCTGGGGCGGGTGCCGGCGTTGATGGCCCGGGCGATTTCGCCCATCAGGCTGTAGGTTTTTCCGGTTCCGGCGCTGGCCGTGATCATAGTGACGTTGCTCAGGGCGTGGTTCATGACAGGTCCCCCTTGAGGCCGCAGAGTGCGGAAAAGTCGCAGAAGTTGCAGGGCGGCTTCTGGTACAGCCTGCCGTCCGCGGTGGCCGCGTCGCGTTGCTCGTCGGAGGAGCCGAGCTCGTGCCGGCCGGTTGCCAGGACCCGTCCGCCGACGACTTCGGCGATCGAGAATTCGGCGGCACGGACGGACCTCTGCCAGGTGCCCCGGCTGGAGGCCGGGCTGGCCAGGGCGGGGCCGAAGAGTGTGCTGGTGGAGGCGAACTCGCCTTGCTTGAGCATGTAGTAGGACATCGCGGCGTCCTCGGCGACGGTGGACATGGTGTCCGGCCCGTCGTCGAGGGCCCAGTGGTACAAGGCGAGCTGCATCGCGTTTCCCTCGGTAATTTCTTGCCGCCGGTACTTCGAGCGGTTGGTCCACTTGAGATCAATCACCACGGGTTCAGACTGTTGGTCCGCGGCCAGGACATCGATGGAGCCGGAAACCTGTACCTCGGTCCGGACACCGTTGACATTGAACGCGGCCGGCTTGTCGAACTTGTGCTCGGTGGCGCGGATGTACACACCCTGGGTCTGCAGGGTCTGGAACAGTTTAATGACGGAGTGCTCGACGACGGGCCGGAGGCCGGCGAGCTTGCTTCCCCGGCCGGGCAGCAACAGCTCCGAGGCGTAGTGCGGCACGAGCTGGTCGAGTTTCGCCTGGACTTCCGCCGGCGCGGGCACTGCCCGGTTCGCGGCGTGGAGTTCGCCGAACAGTTCCTCGACAACCCGGTGGACGAGGGTGCCGATCATGGTGTTGCCGGTGGGCACGGATTGCGCGGCGCCCACCTTGAGCCGACCCTTCTTTTCAAGCACCCACTTCAGTGAGCAGCCGATCAGGGTGCTGAGCTGCGAGTAAGAGAGCTTGTCGGGCATAAAGGCCGGGCGGGGGCCCAGCTCGTGCGAGGCCGGGACAAGCTGGGCGGGGGAGGGGTGCACCGGCTTTAGAGCCGCGGTCCGGCCGGCGAGGTGCCAGACACCGTCGTGCACCAGTTCAGCGGGTGTAACGGTGAAGGCCTTGATGGCCTCCTCCACGGCCTTTTTGTTCTCGTCCGCAGTTCCGGGCAGGGGCACGGGAAGGACGCTGAAGGCGAGCGAGGACAGGACAGGGTGCGCCTTTGTCGGCTCCCCGCTGATCTCGGCGGCGCGCACCAGCAGCAGCCGCTGGCAGCGGCTGGCGGCTTCTACGGCTACGGAGAGTTCCAGCTCGGCAAGAACCGCGGGATCCGGCAGTTCGACGCCGACGGTCTGCAGCGCCCGGAGTTCCGCGGCGTCCCAGTTGCGGGCCCGGGCCTGGCCGTCATCCTGGCACCCCCACCAGACCAGGGTGTCGACGTCGTCGCAGAGTTCCGCGAGGCTGCGCAGTGTGACCCAGGGCGCGGCCTCGCCGCTGGTTATTGGACTGCCACTGGCCGGAATGACGGATTCCAGGATCCGCGCAAGGGTTTTGCGCGTCACCGGCTCCGGCCCGTCGATCAGGGCCGTGAATTCGTTGAGCTGGCTGAGCACAGACTCCAGCTGGGGGTAGATCTGCACCCGGCGGCTGAGCTGGGTGCGCAGCCACTGCGCGCGTTCGACGACGGCGCTGCCGCTGACGGTCCCATCGTCGGCAAGCAGACCGGTGCTAAGCAGAAGGTCAAGCTCGGCAGCCATGCCGGGGCCAAGGGTCTCGTCGCTGCTGATCTCCTGCAGCGCAGCGAGCCATGCCTCGCCGCCGGTGCCCGGCTGGGCGGCGAGGGCGCGCAGCAGCTGCCGGCCTGCTCCGCGGCGGACGGGGCTGACCGGGAGGTTCAGGAACTCGCCCAGCAGCTGGACGTCCACCGGCCCCCAGCTGACGTTGAAGAAGAGCGGGATGATCTGGTCCACGGCCCGCCACCGGGAGCGGCTGCTGACACCGATCTGGGGCAGTCCGCGCAGCTGCAGTTCCTGGTCCAGCAGGGACGTGCTCGCGGAGGCGACAACGGCGGAGCGGGCCGTGCCGGGGTCTGCCGCGGACGCGAGCCAGCGGGCCGTGTGCTCGGCCGCTTCCCATTCGGTCTTCGCGACGAGGACGGTCACGTCGCCCACCGGCCCCGTACGCGGAGCCGGGTCTGTGACGTTCACCCCGCGCCGTTCGAGGGCATGGATGAGCCGGCCCCAGATGGCGGGGAACGAGATGCGGGGGTGCTGGAGTTCCAGCCGGGAGATCCCGAGCGGCCAGTTCGCCGTGGCATCGCTCTCGATTTCGTGAACGAGCTCCAGCGGAAAGTCGGCGAACGCCCGGTCGAGGGGGAGCGGGCTCTGCTCGAGGGCGGCGAGGGCACGCAGCTTAGCCGTGGACCCGGGCGGGGCCACTCCGGTCCAGCCATTGACCACGAGTTCGTCGCGCTGGTTCAGCAGGTCAATGGCGGTGGACCACGCGTCGACCGAGAAGGATCCGTGGAACCACGCGGTCGGGGCGTCCTGTTCCGCGAGTCGGGCCATGTACTGCCGAATCCGCGTCGAGTGGCGGGCATCAGGTCCGGTGAGCCCGAGCCGGGTCTGAAGCAACTGGGTCAACCCCAGCGGGCCGAGGCGCACCTCGCCAAGTGCCGAGTCCCGGTAGGCCCACGGAGCGCGGTCCAGATACAAGCCAAACAAAACGTTCACTTCGTCCCCCTGGACGTATAGGCCCGACAGTTCCTAGATCATATGGGCGGGGTCGGACAACAGACGTTTCGGCGCGTTGGGGGCGACCGATTGGCGGAGTGTGACGTGTCTGTCGGGCTGGACGCGGCCTGAGGCGGTCTGTAGAAACTGGCCGTTCCTTAGTCGGGCGGCGTGGCGGGCGCCTCGTATCCTTGGGGTTACGAGACGGGCTCGTGCTCCAGTGGGGGACGCTTCACCAGAGCGACGGGCAGGTCATAGGGGGCTCCCCGACACCAGCCCTCAGGGATCCCACCCGGCGGCCTCAGCGTCAGCAGGCTTCGCAGGGCAGGTTCCCCGGACGGATCATCACCGTTTATGTCTGACCCACACCCCGCCTGCGGGGCCCCTTCGGCCACAGTCCTGGGCTCGAGGCAAACGGGCATCATCTTGGGGTTTGATATCGTCTTCAGCCACTAAGTAGAGCATTGAAACATTTAGTGTCCATCATAGTGTGGACAATAAACACTAAGTAACGGTATGTTGGGTGAACCTAGACATCATCGACCAACGAAAGGCCAACGCCCATGTCTCGCCTCGATCTCGCCACCCTGGCCCTCGCCGCCGCCCAAAACATTCAGACCGCCGACGACGTCAGTCGTGACCCCGCCGTCATCAAGGCCGCCAGACAGTTCGCGGCGGACAGCACCCGGGTCACCCGCTCCGGCGGGGCCCTGATCCGTGAAACTCGGTCCTCCTGGAATCGCCACAGCCACTTCAGGAAGAACCGATGAGCGATTTCAGCGCAGAGGCATTGGGCCTCGTGATCCGCGAGCATCGCCAGGCTCAGACACCTCCGATGACTCAGGAAGAGCTGGCCAAGCGGGCCGAATACCGCAAGGGAGGTGCGGTCTCGATCTCCCGGATCGAGCGCGGGCTGATAAGTCCCAGTGAGCCCCGCCTGACCGCCATCGCTCTAGCGCTCAACCTGACGCCTGAGCAACTCAAGCAGGAGGCGAAGGACCTCACCGACTCCCTCGCCAATCAGCGGGGCCAGCGACCGGTGAAGCTACGTGAACAGGTCGCCGAGACGAAAAGGCGTCACGCCCTGATCACGGACAACGTGGCCCAGCGGTCGAGGATCACTCAAGAGGTAGGGGAGGCATTCAACAAGGTTCACGACGATGCCCGCGACAAGTTCTTCATGACGTTCGTCGAGCTTGCCGAGAGCATCAGCGGCGCGCTCGGGCCCGAAAAGCCGAATGAGCAGGAGGTCGAGAGCACAAACGAAATACCTGCTGCGATCCATGTCGGGGCCATGTCGGCGGGCATCGCCGACGCGATCCGCGGTGCAGCGGCTGGTGGTGCGGTCGGAGCGGCCGCCGGCGGCGCTGCAGCCTACGGCGCCTTCACTGCCGTCGCGATGTTTGGAACCGCTTCCACCGGAACGGCCATCTCAACACTGTCCGGAGTAGCGGCGAGCAACGCTACCCTCGCATTCCTTGGCGGGGGCACCCTGGCCGCCGGCGGCGCCGGCATGGCCGGTGGCGCTCTTCTGCTCACAGGCATGGTCTTCGCCCCCGTGGCTGCAATGGCAGCCGCCGGCTTCTACGTCTTGAAGCAGCGTCGCAGCAAGCAGGAGGAAGAACGGTTACGAACGGAGATCGAGGCTGCCGAGAAGGCTCTGGACCAGTCGCAGCATGGCTTCGACGTGCTGATAGAGGTGCTGGAGCGTGCCACGGAAGTCATGGAATACATCAGCGTCCACGGCACCCACGCCCTCGAGAAGTGGAGGGAAAACCTGCCGCCGGAGCCCCGGCGCTGGGAAGCACTCGGGCACGACGGGCAGGAGCGGTACAAGGAGTTCCTAACCCTGGCGGGATGTCTCCTCGCCGTGAGCAGCATCAACATCAGTGCTCTCCTGACCGCAACGCCCGACGCCTTAGGCGAGATGGAGAAGGCCATCGATGAGACGCTGGGGTACGCCGACCAGACCATCCGGTCAATCATCTGAGAGGTGAGCGAGGCCGGAGGGGCTAGCCATCGCTGGCCTCACAATTGGGTACGGTAAAGCCGCACTGGCACTGGTCAGCATCTTGGCGTTCATCCCGAGCGCAGTCCAAAAGTTCTCGCAGTAATTTGGACGGCAAAGAGCGTTCCGTCGCCAGGCAGTTATTGCGGGCAGCTGCGCTCTCGGTCAACGGTCCGTGCGGATCGCCATCAATTTTGACCTGCCGGGGGTCAACTTGGCGGCGAAGCTGTCCCGTAGGTGCTTCCCCACCAACTCGGTGTCTCGAAACCTTTTCGGCTCACATCATCAGGGATACGAGGCGACAGCGGGGCTACGCACCAGTCAAGAAGAGCCGATGGTGAAGCTAGTTGTCTGCGTTCTCACGAGTAACGCCGATGCCAGCGGAAGCGTTCCGGTTGCTCCGCACACCTTCCATAAGACGTCTGAGTAGGTTCGTGCATACCACGCTGCGAGCCCATGGTCAGTGAGCTGGAAGGCGAGCTGAATTTCGCTCAGGGCGAGCCCAGTTTCCCTCTCCCATGCCAATGGGCTGCCAATTCGAAGACTTCGACGGAGATAGCTCGGGGATTGGTGGTGGTTTTCGGCACGATCTGAGAATAGACCAGTTTGACCAACGTATCTGCGTGCCCTATCCGCCGCAGAAAAAACGACCTTCGCAGGAGTCATTTATTCGAAGTCGTCTGCACGGATTACCGCAGAATTAGGGGATACTGCAGGCGGGTATGGGCATCGACTCACGCGGGTGTAACCGTTTGTAATCGCAGCCGCCGGAACTATCATAAGAATACATTTCCAGACATGAGTAAGAAGGACACCGCATGGGACGAACACCTGGCGCGACGAACCGCACCCCGCGAGAGCACAAGAAGGATGGGGCTTTCTCCATTGCGATAGGCAAACTCAAAGAGAAGAACGCGGCGCTAAAGAAAGAGAACGCCGCCCTGAAGAAGGCGAAGAAGAAGTAGGGCGCGCCGCGGCCCATTGGGGCAAATAAGACGTTCATACTGTGCGACCGGCAGTGGGGTGCTTGTCGCCAGTAAGCCTGCCACCCACGTAGCGCGGATACTCGGGACGAGCAAGGAGGCCACCCGCCCACCGTCACCGATCGATGGGCGTCCTCGGCGCCCAAATCTGGGCGCGAGTCAGGGCCATCTTCAGATCCCGGCCGCCGGCCTCCTCCAGCAAATCAGAGTCGCCGACAACCACGAGGAGACTGCGCGCCCGGGACAGGCCAACGTAGAGCTGTTCAGTAGCTCGGCTCAGGTCTTTGAAGCCGTTGACACACAGGACTATCACTGACCGTTCCAGGCCTTTGAAGCCCAGAACGTGACCGTAGAACTCGGTTTCGTTTGCGTGGAACTCGCGCCAGTAGTCAGCCGTGGTGCCGTTCTCGAAGAATTCCTTATGGATTGGGTGGCGTTCCTTCGTCGTCAGCATGGCGATCTGGTTGTTCACCCACCCCTCCTCGATCAGCGCATCGATGCAGTCACCAGCGACGTCGAGGGCGTCCTCGGTGGCGCACTGAACCCGCCGGACGGGCAGTCCCGTGCTGCCGCGGGGAGTGAAGTGATCGCCCGCAAAGGATCTGAATGTTTCGGCGATCTTCCTCGTGTTTCGCAGGTTCTCGTCGATGTGGATGGTCACCAGGTCTTCCAGCGGGCTTTCGCCATCCGTCGAGGGATTGCTCCAACGCCGGTAGACGTCCTGGTGATCGTCCAGGAAGGCGTAGATCTCGGCGTCATCCGTGGTGGTGGCAAGCAACGCTTCCCACCACAGCGGGGCGAAGTCCTGAGCCTCATCAACGATGATGGCATCCAACCGCTGGTCGGGCTGGAGATTGACCGCGAGATCCTTGAGTAGCTGTGGCAATTCCTCTTCGAAATAGGCGGGTCCCGTGCCGTCCGGCACTCCGAGGCGCCGGGCATATTCATGGAACTCTCCGGTGAACGCCGGCTGGGCGTGACGCCAGGTCGAGACCCGGTCCTGGAGGTACTGGCTGAGGCCCTTGTTGTAGCTGAACAGTCCGACGCGTTTGCCCTGTTTGCAGAGCAGCCGGGCTTTCTCCACGGCCAGCCAAGTCTTTCCGCTTCCCGCACCGCCGGTGAACCGGATTCTTGGCAGAGACCGTGTGGCCTTCAACAGCACCGACTGCCGCTCGGTGAGATGATCCTGGACGTCCTCCGACTCTTTGGGGTCCAGCGGCTTGGTGGCATCGTGTCCCAGTGTTCCGTTGAGCACGCGCACGATGCGTTCCATGAACGGCGGCGCCAGCGAGGAAACTCCGCCGCCTTCCCGCTCGATGGCGGTCCGGACAAGTTCGGCCGCAGACGCGGTGTCTTCCTTGTCGAGAACCAGCGATCGCGGGCAGCCCGCCATCTCCCAATCACGGGGCACATCGGTGTAGGGGACGCTGACCATGTAGGCGAAGCGGCTCGTCAGCGGCGTCCCTAGCTGGCGGCCGATCCAGTGCCTGAAGGCGTGGAGCGAGCCCTGCGCCTGCGCAACGGGACTTTGTATCTTGTGCACTCCGGACCTGTCGGACTGCAGCCACTGCCCGTTTTCGACGGAGACGCGCCCGCCCTTCACCTCAATGGCAGCCATGCCGACGCCGGGCCACAGGACGAGGATGTCAATCTCGTGTTCTGCCCGTCCGTCCCGCAACTGGACTGAGTGGGCAAGGACGACGTCGTCCGGGAGGCTGTTTTTCAGCGCGTCCCAGACCGCCTTCTCGGCCACCAGGCCATCGCCGAATTCGGGTTCTTCCGGAATGCATTTCATCGGTGCTCCATCAACTCGGACTTTGGCTAAGCAGCGTTACTAAGTGTCTGCACAATACCGTTCAGCGCGTCATCAAGTGTGACGCCACCGTCCGGCCCGGGCACGGTCGGAAATTCGCCGGTATGCCATTGAAGATTGCTTGCGTCGTGGCAACCCCGGCCATATCTCAAGCCTTCGAGTAGCTGGTGCCCCGCATCGATGTGCGGAATACCGTCTTTGTACCAGTTCGGAAAATCGTTATCGGGAGCGGACCAGCCATTCTCGGATAGGTAGCTGACACTTATAGGCCAATTCTCGGCGGGGAGAAACTGCTCGGACACAATTTCGAACCAGACCTCGTCGGCGCTGGGAACTGCCTGGGCGTAGGGTGTCAGTCCTTCGGTGTCGTCGTCAGCGTACTGAATGCTGAGGAATGAGTTCCACGGCATGTTGGCGAGGACTTCGCTGATCAGTTCCCCTGCTTTAGCCCAAGCTTCTTGGACGTCGTTCCCGGCTCTAATATGGTTGACAATGCCGTCGTACTCATCCTCGATTTCCGGAGGCATGACGGCACCGATCACAGACTCCCAGGTGCCGAAGTGCCGGCGAATAGCGATAGCGGAGGGACGCTCCCGCCCGGCAGCTGTTTCTGCAATCACCCAGCTGTCGTAGCTCGATACTTCCTTCGGCGAGCCGAAATCGCCGTAAGCGTTCCTGAATCCTCGTGCCGCTTCAACGAAATCAGCATTGCTAAAACGGCCTCTGCCAGAAAAGAGCTTCAGCCCTGCGGCGTCTAGCGCAGCATCCCAGGATCCTTGGCCCAGGTGTCGCCTGAGCTCATCTCCCGGAGCCGGCCAGCTACCTCCGGAATGGATCTCCGCGATTTTAAGTTCACGCGAGATTGCCTCGGCTATCTCGTCGTATTCGGAAATCGAAATTCCGGCGACGTCTCCGGCGCGGATGCCCTGTGATGTTGCTTCAATTACAGCCAAGATTTCGGCTGTTTCTTGGTAGGGACGGCGGGTTCCCAGAAGCTCCCTGAGCGAAGCGAAAGAGGAGACAGGCATCATCCCCAACGCCAGTTCATAATCTGGATTCACGCCTCGGTGAAGGCCCGTGACGTACAGCAGACTGAGCAAGTCGACGGTCGGCGCGTTCCGCGACACTTCGATGACCCCGTTTTGTTGTAGAACGCGATGAAGAATTTCCTTGAACATGCTCGTACTCCGGAGAATCTCCACGGCGATGTCGACGTCGACCGGAACACCGAGGGCGGTCAGAACCCTCGGTATGTCTGGGAGATCAATGCCGGCTCGCATAAGCTGCTCGAAGCGCTCGCGCTCCTGATAAAGAGCGGCCCCCGTCGCAATGCAGCGATCCCGAATAGCACTGGATCGCTGTTCCTCGGCCCGGTCAGCTACTCGAGAACCGAGGAGAATTAGCATCCCGTAGCTATCCATGTCGGCGGAAGCAGCGATTGTACTCAGGGGATCTCCCGCGAGAAATGATGCCATCGCTGCCCCGAGCCTGTCCCGTGGGGCAGCTTCAGGCAGCGAATCATCGGTTGGTGTCGTCATGAATGTAATCCCCATCGAGTGTGGTGTTTGTCGAGTGAAGTGTTCGCGGAACTTCTTCAAGCATCGTCATCCCGCATTTCGCAGTGTCTGGACTTCGCCGGCCAGAGCGCGCTCCAAGGTCACGCCATGGTCCGCGTCTGGTCCGCTAATGAGCTGTTTGGTACTCCAGCGCAACTGCCAGGGATCTGGGCACTGCCGACCAAATCTCAGTCCTTTGAGAAGCTGGTGTCCGGCATCCTGGAGGGCAACTTTTTCCTTGCACCAGTGCGGAACTTCGTCGTCAGGGGCCAGCCAGTCTCGGGCTTCGAAATACTCTGCGTCGATCGGCCACTGTTCGTCGGGCAAGAACCGCTCGGAGACTACTTCGCACCATACGCCGTCGGCGCCGCGGGTACCCTGCGCGTAGGGACGGATGGAACCCTCTATGGGGTCGCCGTATTGAATTTGGAGAGAGCGGTTTCGGGGCACATTCGCTAGGAGCTCGCAGATGTATTCGCCTGCGCGTACCCAGGCGGCCTCCAAAGCGGAATCAGTGCGGTCTAATAGCGAGTGGTCGTAAGACTCGGAATCAGAAGCGGAAAATTGTTGATCCGCCTTGTAATCCGGGAGTGTGCGGAGTGCATCCTGCCAGCCGCCATAGTGCACAATCACCTCGATAGCTGAGGGGCGGTCACCTCCCAGCGACACCTCTGCCGTTACCCAGCGGTCATAAGTCTCGATATCCAATGGAAAATCACGACTTGAACATACTTCCAGGAAGTCCCGGGGCGCCCGAATGAAGTCGTCTTCGCTGAAACGGTCAGCGGCTCGGCGCAGCTGCAGTCCAACCATGCTCAGAGCCTGATCCCAGCTCCCACCACCGAGGCGCCGTGTCAGGGCCGAGACAGGCGCAGGCCAAGCTGCAGTGTCATCGAAGATATGGCCTCTAAGGCGCCTCGCTAGGGGTTCCGCCGTTGCCGCGTATTCCTCAACGGACAAGGATCTGGCAACCCGCGCTCGGATAGCCAGCTTGGTGGTCTCAGCGACTGCCAGAATCTCAGCCAAACGTCTCGGAGGATATTCAGCCCTACTCAAAAGCCGCAGTTCGGCGACCTCAGCCGTGGGCATCTGACCCAGCGTCAGCTGATAATCGGGTTCAATGCGGTGATGCTTGCCAATGACGTACAACAGGCTGAGTCTGTCACTGAGAGGGGGTGTCTCCGGCGCCGGCATGTCTTCG
Source organism: Arthrobacter sp. P1_D4 (assembly GCF_056406115.1). Lineage (NCBI taxonomy): Bacteria > Bacillati > Actinomycetota > Actinomycetes > Micrococcales > Micrococcaceae > Arthrobacter > Arthrobacter sp. P1_D4. Next base: position 18,915 of record NZ_JBFUAU010000015.1, read on the forward strand.
CAAACGCGTGGATCCCGGGGCCCGGGAAATTGGAGTAATTCAGTCATGATTTCCGAATCGATTTCCGCCCGTGTTCCGACGGTGGTGAGCACCGTCGGAATATTCGCCAAGGCGAATCCCGAGTCGGCCAGTCGCCAGACAAGGTGCGCCTGTTCATCGAGATCTGACATCGTGGCCGTGGCCCTGGCGCGGATACTGCGCATCCGCGCCAGTTCGTCGTCATCGCCGCTGAGTCCACCGGTGAGCGGAGAGCAGATGGTTTCTACCATGACCCCACACTTAGCCGCGATTACCCGAAGAGGATCGCCCCTGCGATATGCCTCGATCAAGGCCTCTGATCGGGTCCGATAGTCAGGCGCCATCCTGATCCCCCGCGTGATCGGCCGTTCTTCCACAATGTCCCCCAACTTCGGCGCCTACTCCTGCACTGACCGGACGGCATCCATCCACGTGCCGTAGATGTTGCGCACGGACGCACCTGACGGCCGTTCGCGACCTTCGGCAATCTCTTGTTTCACCCACACGTCATATCCTGCATACGTGGCATTTATTTCGGCAGCTGAGGCGAAGAAACAGAAATCGCGCACCGCGTCGTCGTAGTCTTCGCGGGTGAACTTCAACAGACCCTTCGGCCTGCCCTGAGAAGTTGTTCCGACGCCCATGGCTTCTAGGGCTTCGTTCCAGCCGCCGAAGCGTTTCGTGACCGTTTGGCGAGTTGGCGGCCAAGGGAACGCGCCCTGCCGCGATACGAGGCCAAGCGCAACCACTAGTTCGTCGCGGAGTTCCTGGTATCGCTTGCCGGTGATGCTGGATGTGGGGTTGCTGGCGAGGTGCTTCTGCGCCGCACCGATGACTCCGAGAATTGTGGCGATGTCATCGGGGGTTGCTTCCGCGGACCCGAGTGCGGCCCTCAGCTCGCCCATCAGCGAGAGATCCAGATTGACTGCTGCCCATCCACGGTCCGGGGCCAGCCGGAGTTCGGAACCGAGCAGGTACCAGACGCCTGCGGCAACAGCTTCTTTGGAGAAGATGTCGTCGATCTGACTCTTGTCGAAGACAATGCTTGACTCCCGGAGAACGTCCTCGGCTAGATCAACGTCGATCGCCGGGTAAAGCGCCTGCAGCTTAAGGACCGCGTCCGGCCGGGTGACGCCGCGCTTGGCCATCTGGCGCGCCAAGTCACCGTATTCCGTCAGAAACGCGTCGTGGGCGGCCTTTCGGACCGCTTCCCGTGCTGCAATCCGGTTCTTGCGGGATTCCTCGGCGTTCGTTCCGCCCACTTTGGCGACGATCTGCCGGACCCGCTCGCGGGTGATGCCGAAGCTCTGGCCGATGGCATCGAGGGTCTCGCCGTCCGAGTAGCGCTCCACCATAACGGCGTCGCGCTGCTCCCGACTGAGTTCAGGAGTTGTAGTCATGATCACATTCCTACCAGTAGCGTCGGACATTTTTGGACACCCCGGTCGTGGCTCCTTCAACATGAAGTGCTGCGGCTGTTCCGGCTTCCCTCAGCAACCCCAGGAAGAACCCATTCGGACTGGCCCCAGGCAGTACCAGCCGCACATCCTCCAGCGCGTCCAGCGGAGATACCCCAGCCACCTGCGCCCCGTACAGTGCCGCCACGGTCGGGGTTCGGGACTCGGCGCGAACGCAGTGCAGCAGCACCGTCTTGCCCTCCGCGCGGAAGCGTTCGACGGCGGCGGACGCGTCCCGCAGCACGAACGAGGCGTGCGCGTTGTCCTCCTCAACAGGGGAGTCGATGACCCAGAACGTGGCGTGGTCTTCCGGCGCCACGCCCGGCATGTCCAAAGTTCCCAGCCGGCACAGCGACACCACGGCATCGATCCCCAACTCGGCCACCCGTCCGAGCGAGCCGACGCCTCCCAGCCAGACGCCGTCGTCGTGCGGGTGCTGGACCAGCGCGTCGGTGCGGCCCCACATGCTGTAGTCCTGGTGTTCGGCTCGTGGCCAGGATGCGGGCCTGCGGCCCTCGCCTCGGCCGAGCTCCATGCCAAGCATCATCAGGTCGCGGACCCGGAGCCCGGGCCAGCCGTGCAGGCGACGCCGCCATTCGAACGGTACGGCCGTGTAACCGTAGGCAGCACCCAGCAGCCCGCCGGCGATGGCGGCGACGGTGTCCGTGTCCCGGCCGCCGCGGACGGCTTCCTCCAGCGCGGCCCGCAGGTGCGCCGGGCCCGAAGCCGACAGGCCCGTGAAGTGGATGGCACTCCAAGCACCCTGGAACGCCTCCACCACCCAGCCGTTGCGGGTGAAGTCCCGCGGCCGGGACCGCTCGGCCATTTCAATCCGCCCCAGCCACACGTTCGCCCGCTCCGTGGACAGCAGAGACAGCCCGGCCCGGACGTCGAGCCGCCCGGTCAGGACCGCCGCGCGGATGGCCACGCACCAGAGCCCGCAGGCTTCCTGCGCATCCGGGTCGGCGTGGGTCAGGGCGCTGAGCACCCCGGCCTGCGTCAAGAGCTCGGCCGGGTCCCGGTCAAGGTATGCCAGAGCCAGCGGTGCTGTGCGCATCAGCGAGCCGTTGCCGGCGCTGCGGCCGGTTCGGGCGTGGAAGTCCGCGGCCGCGGCGCTGAAGTCGGCCGCACGGACCTTGCTCCGGCCGGCCTCGGAAGCGAGCCAGCCGGCGGCAGCGATGACCGAGCTGGTCTGGGCGCCCACGTCCTTGGCCTCGGCGGCCCACGCCGTCCAGGCCCGGACCATCATGGTGAGCGCCGCGGGGGAGGAGGACCCGGCGTCGGACGCTGCCTCCAGCAAGGCCTGGGCAATCGGGACGGCCATGGAGGTGTCGTCGGTCCACTCGGCCGGCGCGAACCCGAAAGGGCCGCCGCCCTTCATGGTGACCTCGGCGCCGTCTGGCAGCGGCGCGCCGAACTCGTACCCGGCTCCGAGAGCGTCGCCGGCGGCCAGGGCGACGAGGACGCCGGCCGCGCGGTCATTCTGCAAGGGGGTCAGTTTCATGCCAGCTCCATCAGGGGGTGTTTGGTGTTCCAGCCGGTCAGGTGGGCCAGCTGGGGGCGGCGCTCGGGGAGCTCGACGGCGATGCCCGCCGCGGACACCGGGCCGGCGGCCCGGGAGACATTGCGGCTCCGGAGGGCGCCGTGGCTCCGGACTTCAACCGCCGCGGTGCCGCCGTCGAACGCGCCGAAGTCCATCGCCTGGACGTGGGCGGCGAAATCGCGGGCCCGCTGGCCCGGCATGGGACCGGAGGCCAGCGCCTGGGGTGAGAGGAGCTCCAGGTCCAGCAGCGCGGAATCGATCAGCTGGCGGTAGTGCCGGCGGAACAGCGTGCCGGTGCCGAAGACCTCCAGAAGCAGCGGCTGCTGGCCCAGACCGATCACCACGCCGCGCTGACCTTCCAGCGCGGCCGGTGCGTCCGCGGCATCGAAGCGGTTGTGCACGTCCTCCGTGAACCGGTCCATGTGGTCGAGCAGGGAACTGGTCACCGAGGCTCCCCGCGCTGAGTCGAAGCGGCTGACCCGCTCCCAGATGCGGCCCTGCCGGTTGCCGCCGCGATGGCCGTCGGGACCGTCAGCCAGCTCGGACCAGACGTTCAGCGGGGCGCGCCGTGCCTGCCGGCGGTGGCTGGCTTCCCCGGCTTCCCAGCGGCCGGCTTCGACGCAGAAGGTGTCGATGTCGCGGGTTTCGCCGGGACCCAGGACGACGTCGCGGGCGCAGGTCCGGTGCTGCTGTCCGCCCTCGAGCAGTTCGCCTTCCAGCAGCAGGGCCGGGCGCGGGCCGTTGTTGGTGACGGTGAGCCGGGCGACCTGGGGGCCGCTGGCGAGTTCGGTCACGGCGACGTCGGCGTGGGTGCCGGTGCTGATGCCCAGGCTGCCGGAGCCGGAGGTCCAGACGGGGAAGATACTGAGGGGGCCGAGCCGGCTGCCGGCGCCGACGTGGAGCTGGGGGACTTTCATGGGGAACCTCCGATTGATTTAGATCATTTCTGCGCTAATTGACTCCAGTATGCACGGCTTGCATCTTTAGCGCAATAGTGAAATAAATGGCCTGTGAAGGATTCCCAGAACAGCCCAGGAACGTCTCTGCTCGACTACCCGCGCCCCTCGGTGGCGGTGGACACGGCGGTGCTGACGGTGGCGGACGGTTCCGTCTGCGTGCTGCTGGTGCGGCGCGCGGAGGATCACCAACACGGAAAGTGGGCGCTGCCGGGCACCTTCCTGCGGGAGCGCGAGACCCTGGCGGAAGCGGTGCTGCGCTGCCTGCGGGAGAAGGCCGGGATCTCCGGGCGCGTGCCACGCCAGCTCCAGGTCTTCGACGACCCGGCGCGTGACGACCGCGGCTGGGTCTTGTCTGTGGCGCACGTGGACGTAGTGCCGCTCGCAGCACTCGAATCGGCGTTAGAGTCCGACGGCGTCCGGCTGGCTTCCGTGACCGGGGAGCCGGAGCTGATCTCAGGGCTGCCGTACGGTCACGCGGACATTGTCGCGAAGGCGGTTGAGTGGCTGCGGGCCGCCTACGCGGAGGCGCCGGATCCGGGGGAGCTTCTGGATGAGCCATTCACGCTGAAGGATCTCCGTGAGCTGCACGAGGCCGTGGCGGGCGAGACTTTGATGCGTGACACGTTCCGGCGGTTCATGGAGCCAAAGCTGGCTGGGACGGGGCAGATGTCCGACGGGACGCGGGGGAGACCGTCACGGTTGTGGGTGCGGACAGGAGCTGATTATCGGGACCACGGAAATGGCCGCCGTTAGCTAGTTCCTCAAAGATCGTCAGATCCTAATCTTCACGAGAACATCGAGCATTTCACGAAAGACTGGGTCCCGTCCCGCGGCCACATCAAGCCGCTCGGACTTAGAAGGAAAGACGACGAAATCTCCCGACCAGTCCGTGAGATGAACCCCAGCTTCTCGCAGGATCACTGCCGCCGGAGCCAACAATGCCGTGCTAATGCCACGCTGAAAATGCCCTTGTGTGACACACGCGGCCACGTTGACGAGATCGAGAGACGGAACGCCCCGGTGCCGCAAGTCCCGACGCTCAGAAAACAACTTGGCTGCGGCACGGAAGACGGAAGCGGAATACTCTGCTTGTTCTGGAAGCGCAAATGTCAAGATGGATGACGACAGATGCTCCTGTCGTAACTCGGGAAGAAGCTGCGGCTCGGAGCCCAGCCGCTCATCCTGAATCCATGCACCCTCGCCGTGAGCCGCCATGTACTGTCTGCCCCCAAATACGTCGGCGATCACACCAAGGATGGGAAGTCCGCGCCAGAGCAAGGCAAAAGAAACCGAAGCGTGTTCGATGCCGTGAAGTAAATTACCTACCCCGTCTACAGGGTTCATCACCCAGGTGTAATCCGACTCTGACGATGGCAGAGGCGCTGCCGTGGGTAGCACCGGCGCATCGAAGAAATCCCTCAGCCGGCCCTGCGATCTTCCTTCTATGCCCGATGAAAGCCAGAGAGTGCTTTCTTCTTCGGACATGTGCCGGCGTTGAGAAACAGAGGATGGGCCAGACGCCATAGACCTCAGTTGGTTGGCACAAGAGCCCGCGTAGTCAGCGAGTATGCGCATCAGGCGTGGCAAGTCAGGTGAAGTTTGGCCGGGAGGGGTCATCTGACTCCAATGATTGAGGTTGTTGAAGCATTGAAACACGAGATTTCATGGAACCCATATTCCCGGGAATGACGTGAGTGCTGAATCGAGGACCGCCCTCGGAACGAGTCAATTCCTGAATGACCGCCACATGATCGTTGGGTTGTTGATTTTCGAACTCCAACAAATACCCTGGCCCAGTGACTTATTTCAGTGGGGGAAAGACAGCCGATGAGCTGCGTGAAGGTTTGTATGAACGGCTTAAAACGGACGGTCTTGGCATTTTGCTCGACAAATCGCCTGCGCTTCAGCCAGTCTTCGCAGACATAGACGACGAAGACTCCCCAGATATCATCTCCCGCCACGTCGCCGACGCTGTTCGGCGAGCCCTCGCGACAGCCAAACCCACCGAACGCGTGGCCCTCGCCAACAAGCTCCTCGGAGAGCTACAGCATGCAGACCGCATCTCACCCGGTCCCACCCAGCTCCAGTCGCTCCACCGGCCGGACACGCTCAAACGCCGCAGCTTGCGCCGCCCCACCACCAAACTGAGCGACTCCGCCCTCCTGACTAACAGCAAAGACGATCCCAACCTCGCCGCAGAACTCAGGACAGAGATCGAATCGGCCAATACCGTGGACCTACTCTGCGCCTTCGTCCGCTGGACCGGACTCAGGCTCCTCGAACCTGCCCTCGCACAGCTCAAGGAACGCGGCGCCAAACTCCGCGTCATCACCACCACCTACATGGGCGCCACAGAACGCCGGGCCATCGACGAACTCGTCACCCGATACGGGGCCGAGGTGAAGATCAGCTACGAAACCCAGGCCACCCGGCTCCACGCCAAGGCCTGGCTGTTCCGCCGCAACTCAGGATTCGACACCGCCTACGTCGGCAGCTCCAACCTCAGCCAGGCAGCCCTCCTGGACGGCCTGGAATGGAACGTCCGGCTCAGCTCCGTCGGCACGCCCGCCCTGCTGCAGAAGTTCGAGGTCACCTTCGACAGCTACTGGGCGCAGCGCGCCTTCCAAAGCTACGATCCGGAACGCGACGGCGAAAGGCTGGACGCCGCCCTGGAACGCAACGGCGGCCGGCGGACGGCAATCCCCGGGGCAGCCACTGGACTCGAAATCCAGCCGTTTCTCCACCAGGAGGAGATGCTCGAAGACCTGGAGGCTGAGCGGCTCAAGGGTTTCGACCACAACCTCGTGGTCGCGGCGACAGGTACCGGGAAGACCGTCATCGCAGCCCTGGACTACAAACGCCTTTGTGAGGCGGCCGGCCGTGATCTGAAGCTGCTCTTTGTCGCCCACCGTCAGGAAATCCTGAAACAGGCCATGCGCACTTACCGTGACGTCATGCAGGACGGCGCCTTCGGCGAACTCTACGTCGGGGAACACAAACCGGGGCAGTGGAAGCACATCTTCGCCTCCGTCCAGTCGCTGTCATCCCTCGGCATTGAACAGCTGCCACCCGACTTTTTCGACGTCGTGGTGATCGATGAATTCCACCACGCCATGGCGCCCACCTACCGCCGGCTGCTGGACCACCTGCAGCCGCAGCAGCTCCTCGGACTGACCGCGACGCCGGAACGCGGCGACGGCGTCGACGTCGCCAAGCAGTTCTTCGACGGTCGCACCGCCAGCGAACTGCGCCTCTGGGACGCGCTGGATGCCGACCTGCTGGTGCCGTTCCACTACTTCGGCGTCTCGGACGACGTTGACCTCAGCCAATTGGAGTGGAAGCGCGGCAACTACGACACCACACAGCTGAGCAACCTCTACACCGGCAACGACGCCCGCGCCGCCAAGGTAATCCGCGAACTCCGCGACAAGGTCACCAGCACGGAGCAGATGCGGGCCATCGGCTTCTGCGTCTCGGTCCAGCACGCCCACTACATGGCCGAGGTCTTCAACCGCGCCGGCATCGCCTCCGTCGCGGTCGACGGGAGCACCGACGACGCCGACCGTGCGGCGGCTCTTAAACGTCTCGCCGCCCGCGAGATCAACTGCATCTTCGCCGTCGACCTCTTCAACGAAGGCGTAGACCTGCCGCAGGTGGACACTATCCTGCTGCTCCGGCCCACGCAGAGCGCCACGATCTTCCTTCAGCAGCTGGGGCGCGGGCTGCGCCGTGCCGAGGGCAAGGCAGTCCTGACGGTCATGGACTTCATCGGCCAGCAGCGGCGTGAGTTCCGTTTCGATCTGCGCTACCGGGCGCTTACCGGCTATGGGCGCAAGGAGCTGGAAAAGGCTGTCGAGGATGAATTCCCTTACCTGCCGTCGGGCTCGCAGATCGTGCTGGACCGGGTGGCGCAGAAGGTGGTATTGGACAACATCAAGGCCCAGCTGCGGTTCAACCGAGCGCAGCTCGTCCGGGACATCGCCTCGTACGCGGAGACCGAATTGGAGGCCTACCTGGAGCGGTCCGGGAACGACGTGAAGTCGATCTACCGTTCGACCAAGGATTCCTGGACCGGCTACCTTCGCCAGGCCAGTTTGATCCACGGGTTCTCGCCGGTCGAAGCTGTCCTCAGTGGGAAGATCCAGGACCTGTCGGACTCGGGCGAGGAGAGGCTCCTCGGCCGCATGGCAGCGCTGATCCATGTGGACGATCTTGAACGCGCCGAGGCTTACTCGATGCTCGTCGGCGCCGACGCGCCCCGCTACGCGGACCTCGGCATGCGGGAGCAGACGTTCGCCCGCATGCTGTTCTACACGCTCTGGGACGACGGCGGCGGTTTCGCGACGTACGACGCCGGCCTCGACTACCTGCGCGGCTACCAGTTTGTCTGCAGCGAGATCCGCCAGATCGTGAAGCTCGGCGTGGCGGCGTCCAGGCATGCCGCCACGGGCCTCGGGGCGGGCCTGCAGAACGTCCCGTTGCTGTCGCACGCGACGTACCGGCGCGAGGAGATCCTAGCGGGCTTGCAGTACGGATCGCTGGAGCTTGGCAAAAACGTGCAGCACCGGGAGGGCGTGGCCTGGTGCCCGGCGACTTCCACGGACGCCTTCTTTGTCACGCTCAATAAGGACGACAAGAAGCACTCGGCCACCACCATGTACAAGGACTACGCCATCAGCCCAGAGCTGTTCCATTGGGAATCGCAGAACGCGACATCGCCGGGAAGCCCGACTGGCCGGCGGTACCTGGACCGTGCTTCCCACGGCTCGAAAATCCTCATCTTCACCCGGGATACTTCAGAGGATGAGACCGGGCTGACCGTTCCGTACACGTGTCTGGGCCAGGTGGATTACGTCCAGCACGCGGGGGAGAAGCCGATCGCTATCACTTGGAAGCTGCACCGGCCCATGCCGGCGGATGTGTTTGCGACGGCGGCTGCGGTGGCCCAATAGTTCTCGGCCGCCGCGGTGGCGCAGTAGTTCTCTAATAACGCGAGGTCAATTTGTCTCAAGTTCTAGGCGGCCACGGACGGTGCAGAACACACCGAATGCTAGGAAGGACCTGGTGGCCGGTTTATGGACTATTTGTGCCTAGTAATCTACCCGGACTGCCTGGGTCCGTGCGGCTAACCGATGCTCGAGGTCATCGATGAACCCCCTGGTTATCGTGGCCAGCTGGCATCGGTGACTGAACATACAGTTCCTCGGACTTGCATGATTGGGGGCATGCGGTGAAATCATGTCTGAAAAATCTGTAGTTCAGTTGCTGCGGGAGTTTGTTTCCGAGCGTGAGTGGGGTCAGTTCCACAGTGGCTCAAATTTAGCGAAATCGATCTCGATTGAGTCGGGCGAACTCTTGGAGTGCTTCCAGTGGGGCGAAGAGGCAGACCCGGCGCGAGTTCAGTCGGAACTTGCAGATGTCCTGACTTATGCATACCTGCTGGCTGATCGTCTAGGCCTCGACCCTGACACGATAGTGGCAAGGAAACTGGAAGAATCTCGGAGCAAGTACCCGGTAGACAAGGCTCGTGGGCGGAGTCTGAAGTATGACGAGCTTTAGGATTGAACGACGAAATTTTACGCCTCACGCCGTCGAGCAATTGAGCCACAGCGGCGACCGATTCACCAACTGGCCGGTCGTGTACACGTTAAATGACTCAAAGGATGTCTATGTCGGCGAGTCAAGAAGTGCCTCTTCCCGCATGCGGCAGCATCTAAAATCACCCGAAAAAAGCGTTTTACAAAAAATGCACCTTGTGATCGATGATACTTTCCATAAGTCAGCCTGCCTTGACCTGGAGTCATTTCTGATCAGGCTGTTCGCCGGTGAGGGGCGCTACCGGGTGTTGAATGGGAATGGTGGAATAACCGACTCTGATTACTACGATCGCGCAAATTACGCAACTTCTTTCAGGCAAATATTTGATGAACTGCGTACAGAAGGAATGTTTGAACGCTCGATTCCTGAAATAGAAAACAGCGATCTCTTTAAGTTTTCACCGTTCAAGGCGCTGAATCATGATCAAGCAGGCGCGGTCGCTGACATAATGGATGGAATTCTGGCTGACATTGAGGATAAAGAACGAAGCACCAGCGTCATCCAAGGCGACCCTGGCACGGGAAAAACGATCATCGCAATTTACCTCATGAAACTCATTAGTGATATCCAGCTTTCAAAAGAGGGGGAAAATTTTGATAGCGACTCGATTTTTTCGGATTACTTCTTAGAAGGAAACCGCGATCTACTTGAAGATTTCAAGATCGGTCTGGTGGTCCCACAGCAATCGCTGCGTTCGTCAATCAAGAAGGTATTTTCCAAAACACCTTCGCTTCAACCGGCCATGGTTCTGAGTCCATTTGACCTTTCTCCCGCGGAGGGGGAGCACTATGACTTACTGATAGTTGACGAAGCACATAGGCTGAGCCAGCGTGCCAACCAACCGTCAGGACCCCAGAACAAGAAATATCGTGAGATTACCGAAGCCCTATTTGGCATGGATGACCTTTCGATCACTCAGCTGGATTGGATTCGCAAATGCAGTAGGCACCAAATCCTACTAGTAGACGCCGAACAGAGCGTAAGGCCTGCTGACCTACCCCAGGACTTGGTTCGATCTCTCTTGCTAAAATCTCAGGGCGAGAAGCGGTATTATCGTTTACATTCCCAAATGCGCGTCAAGGGCGGCGCCGACTATATCAAGTATGTTCGTGGGATGCTTTCGGCCGAGCCGCCGCTTTATGTGCAATTTGATGACTACGATTTTAGATTGTTTGATGACGTCAAGGACATGCATGAGGCGATCCGCAGGCGGGAGTCTGAGACCCAACTTGCTCGCCTTGTTGCCGGATACGCGTGGCCTTGGATAACGAAGCTTGACCCTAAGGCATTCGACATTGAAATTGACGGGCTCCAGCTTCGCTGGAACCAGACCCAAACCGACTGGATTAACTCGAAGAATTCAGTAGACGAGGTTGGCTCCATCCACACGGTCCAGGGATACGATCTGAACTATGCCGGTGTCATCATCGGTCCCGATCTCCGCTTTGATCCGAAAACGCAATCTATCGTTATCGACCGGGGTAGCTACTTCGACAAAAAAGGCAAGGAAAACAATCCCAAGCTGGGTTTGGTGTATACCGATGATGACTTGCTCAGATACATCATCAACATATATGCCGTCCTCATGACAAGGGGTATGCACGGGACTTACGTTTACGTTCACGACAAGGCACTCCGCGAGTACCTCCGCGATTTCATTCCTCCGGGGACGCGGACTAGTCGGCCATGCTAATTTTCGGGTGCTTCTTGTCGGACGAGAGGCTCACTTGGCGTCTCATAACGACGGATTCGGGGACGGCGCTTCGATGCCGCAGGTGAAACATCCGGCATCAGTTGAAGTTTCGATCAACAACCACTCGGGGTGTCAACCCTTACTCCTGAGCTGGCGGCTTCCGCGTCCTGGGCTTGCTGTTCGCCGGCGGGCACCTGCGGTGTGCCAAACGAGTAAACCAAGGCCCGTGCGTTGTTGACGCCACTGAGATGAATTGTTCCCGTGGGCTCGACCGAAAGTTGAGTGAGGGGGTCCGTTAGAATGCGCACTTCAGGTTGATCGGTTCCTTGCTCCACATTTCCAACCAGCACCAAGAAGAAGTCCTCGGTATTCAAGGCTCGCTGAACTTCGGAATCGGTTAGCTGGACGACGTTTGGTATCGCACCTCGGTAAACCTTGAGCTCGAAAAATCGCTGCAAATCATCGATCGCATCTGCGCCAACATTGTGTTGGTTTCTGATGTCTACAATTCCAGCTTCCTCACCCCCAAGGACGTGGCGGACGAGAGCCATGCCTACTGATTCTCGTTCTTCGGGAGTGTAATTGACCGGGCCGCGGCCCACCGACGGTTGCTTCGGTTTGCCCCGATCTGGCGACTTCAGCGCAATGGTTTTCTCCGTGCGTCGAGAGGAATCTGCACCAGTCTCTCCACTGTCTCGGATGGTTCCATCAGGGTTGAGGATTGTCAGGTTACTGGGGTCGACGAGTATGCGGGCTGGGAGAGGGAGACTGTCATTTGGCGCCGGCCGCGAGCCGTCGGCGGTTTGGATCTTAGGCGCAGGCCAGTGGTTGATCCCGCGCTTCGCTTTTGCCTGACGTCGGAGATTGTCTAGCCGGTTTTCGCTTGCGGTTTCACGACGAGCAGCCTCATCGGCTGCTCGTCGCGAGGCGAGAGTCACGGTCTCGGCGCGGTGACCGTCTACTCCATCGGACCAAGCCGCCATCCATGCTTGAGCGACCCGACGGGCTTCGATGCCGAACAGGGAAGCGAGTGCGTTGCCTCCGGTGGCTGCCCGACCACCCTCAGCGGCGTCCTCTAGATATAAAGTCCTCGCTGACGAGTCGATCCATGCCCCCACGCGAAGAGGCGATCTGTCTTTGAGCTGGGCGTGGTTCACGCTCAGGCTGAGTCCGGGAAGAACTCGTACGTCGTAGCCAACGAGTTCATCCCAAGGTACGGTCAGTGCCTGCTCCGCCACTGCGTCGTTCATCGAGAGATCGGCTTGGAGGTTTCGGACGGCTCGCGGGAAGACCTCAGCAACCCACTCATCCTCAAACGCGTTCTTCCCACCCACAACGCGCACGGCGCTTTCATCGAGCCTCGTCAGCGCGAGAGGTTCGATCAAATTGTCGAATTGCCGAACATCGCCCCCTGGTTTCCAGACTGCGGTGGTTTCTTCTAACGCTTCTGCGAGCTGCCGATTCACGATAGCTAGCACCGGCCGTCGCGTGGTCCATCCTTGACTCGTCCAGGCAGGCGTACGGCTCAGATTTTTTCTCCCAAGACCGGACCCGCTTTCGACGCTTTTGGACATGAGCCGCAGCGACTCGAGCATTACTATCAGTCGATCGGGATTCATCACGTCGCTCTTCGCGACTGCGCGGATGACGTCGCGCGCGTCATCGAGCGAGGGTGGCCGAACGCCGACGAGGCGCCAGAGGCGTTCCGTACCGGAAACTGCTGGTACGAATGCTCGATAGTCTCCGAAGACGGGGGGGCCGCCTAGGACGGAGCTCGGACGGCGCCAACCGTTCTTTGTGGCGATGAGACCCTGATCTCGTCCGAACGCAGCCACGGCATGGGCCCTGGACAGATCACCGACCGATCTCTCGGATATCATGCTGGACGGGATCTGCTGTGCTAGGGCTTGATACAAAGGGGCGGCTGCCTCTTCAGCGGCGGCGGGGTCATCTCCATGTGTGGCGCGCACGTCTTCGAGCGCCCGGATCAGCTCACTAGCCCTTGGGTCGCCGTGCACTTCGAGTTTCTCAAGGACGTGGTGCCATGCAGGGTTGTCATGCTCTGAATGGAGGAAATTAGTCGGGTCGGAGCCATGAAGGGCTACATTCCCGGGGCTGCGGAGATTCAAGCTGGAGGGTCGAGCCGCCCTGCGGTTGCCGTCGGATAGCCAGGCAATCGAAGCCGCGCTGAACAGCCAACAGGCGGGAACGATGCCGCGGTCCTGCCATACGTGGTGTGGCTCCACAGCTGATGCTTCAGAGTGCGTGCCGATTCTGTCCCATGCCTTGGTCAGAGTTGAAAGCACAGCGTTGGCGCGTCGTCGCCGCTCCACCGCGAACTTCTCGGCCGCGATGCTGCGGAGCACCGCATCTAAGTCGGGTGAGATGAAGTCATCGATGGTGAATGTCGCACGTTTCTGTTGTAGAACTTCCCTGCGATTAGGTAGTTCCGGAAGGTCCCGGGGCACGCCCGGTTTCCCGTTGGCAAAGCGCTGCCTGGCTTTGGGGTGCGCAATCAGCCGCGGCGCAGTCTCCGCTCCAAGGAGGCGGAAGAGCCGCTGCGCGCCAATGCCAGTCCTGCCAGATTCGGCACGCAACGCTTTCCCATACCGACGGTGAAGCCAAGTCAAGCCGGCTGTCTTGCCCGCGGCTGCTTGCCACGTGCCAGCCTCGCGCTCAATGATGTAGGCATCGCACGGCCTTGCTTTAACGTCGATACGTTGGCCCCTTAGGTCGTACTCGGTGGCATCCAATCGAACGGCCATGCCGATGCCTGGCCCCCAATTGGCTCGGTCCGTGTCATTGGCAGCCTCGAGCGCAGCCCGGAGCTCCTCTGCTTGAGCGTCACTGAGAGGATGCGGTAGTTCGTCGCCGATTCGTCCGGAGCGAGCAAGCCGGGCAAGAGCCTGTCCAGGCGTTGCTCCGACGAGAAAACGGTCACGCTCGACGAGCCAAGTCTGGACCCGATGCCAGCCGTGACGTGCGATGTACTCAGGATGCAGCCGTAGACCCATCCGTAGAACGTGCCAAAGTGCCGCAGCGTCTTCATCGACGATCGCCGACGTACCGGTTACTTCGTCCGGTGATACTCGTGACCCGTCGTCTAGGACTAGACAGGGAACACCGGATAGTTTCAAACCAATGCCATGGGTAATAGCGACGGCTGTCAGGTCACTGACGAAGGCCGGTGGACGGCTGAGCTCTTCCAGCAGTGGTAGGGCGTCGCCAACGCTGACGACTTCGGGCGTCGGGGCACCTACACTGGCCAAATCCGCTAGGGCAACCCGCCACAGCTCTTCCGAATCCCGGGCATCCAATGGAAGTGCTGCCGGCCGCCCAGCCAGTTTTGCGGTGTCTTCGGGCTGAAGGATGGAAGTGAGGTCGGGGTGTTCGAATGCCAAATCATCCATGCCGACTTGACCATGGCTGGGTGTGTGCAATCTCAGGGTCTTAGCGAGCGTCGTCCGCGCATCCGTCATCAGCAGGCCGTCGATAGCCTGGCGTATTCTGCCGTGAGTTCGGACGTCCTTGTTTAGCTCGTCGACGAGCGGAATGGTCGCCCACCCCAACTGAGGGGAATGATCAAAAACGTCCAGGCAGGCATCCAGCCACAGCCGACTGACGGCCGAGATCAATCCGATGTTCCAATCGTTGTCGGCCACATCGCGTCGACTGGCGAGCGGATCAAACTGTGCTGAGACGCGGAAGGGAAATCCAACCGGGCGCACGGGGAGCCCGACATGGATATGACCCGGATCATGATGGCCGGCAGGGAACGCAATCGAGACCAGTGTCGTAGCAGCCTGAGCCTTCAGGGAGCGGCTCAGATGCAATGGTGTCGGCGCGTCCTGCGAGTAGACGAGCCATCGGCGCCCGTCGCTGGCACTCACCACGCGCGACGACATACTTCCGCCGGGAACGTTGAGCTGGGTTAGTTCTCCTCGCGAAAGGGATGCACCTGAAACGGGGTCGCCATCGCGGTCGAGAACTTCCACAGTTCGCACGCTGCTTAGGAAGATAAGCCCAGCGTCGCCCCAGGAATCTAGCCAAGATGCAATCTCGTCCTCCGTTACGGCATCGCCCCTGATAGGTATGCGGAATACGGTTGTTCCGTCGCCGCCGGTGCCTTCCGGGAAGCCCCGGGAGTCTAAGGGCGTCAGTCGTTGCGACGCTAAGGAGAGATGGAAATGGCCGCAGTAAACCTCCAGGGAATCCGACAGCGACCTTAAGGTCATGAGTCCGATCCCGAACCGTCCGAGACTTTTGGAGTCAGCGGACTTCAGGCTCAACCAGGGGGTAGCGAGTCCCATCACATCCATAAGGCGCAAGGGACTGCCATTGTGACTGCACAGGATGGCGTTCCCAGTGGGTCCTGACTCAACCGCGAACGTGACCCGCGTTGCGCCGACATCATCGGCATTTTGGATTAGCTCGGCAAGCCCTTGCAGCCGGTCATCGCTCAAGTGGCCCGCGTTGGTTTCTGCACCACGCAGGGCTTGGCGAATCGAGGCAGGGAGCTCGCTGAATAGTTGGCCGAGCCTGCGAACCGCGGCAGCCGCGGCCGCTTCGTTTGTCGGTTCCTTCGGATCGAGAAACGGTGTTCCGGGTTCGTGATGGAACACGCGTTCTGCGGCTTCGGCGGCCCCGTCGACGTCGAAAGTGCTTTCCGGTTGTCCAGGCACAGGGCTCCTAGCTGAATTTAGATCGATAGCGGTACAGCTGTCTTCTCAAAACATAACCGCGGTTGCCGGTCGCCGCGGTGCAACCCACCGCGGACCGAAGCGAAAGTCACGCGAGTCAGCTTCAAGGATTGTCGCATCACCCAGTAGTATCGGAAGGCTAGAGTCTCAAGGCTGGCCGCGCTCACGCAGGTGCTGGACGGCGAATTTCACAGGGGGAATGTTGACTGAAGAACGCTGGGTTGAAGTCAGCCCTTCGCAGTTTCCCCATGAGATCGAGGGACTGCGCTATCTCAAGTCGAAGCTGCCCACAACCACGCCCTTCCGAGCTTGGACGAACTTCGAGTTCCTGGACAGCCAAGGGCGGTGGCATGAGGTTGACGCTTTGGTGCTTGCTCGCGGCCGCCTTCACCTGATCGAACTAAAGTATTACTCCGGCAGACTGTACGGTAACGACACCCAGTGGTTGCGTGACGGCCGACGGGCCGAGGAATCACCGCTCCTCCTGGCAAGGCGTAAGGCTCAGCGCTTCAAGTCCAAACTCAGCGACGAACTGCGGTCCTGGGCGCGCGAGAAGCAAGTCGATATCGCGGACGAGCGCAAAATCATTCCATACGTCCAGGAATCTGTGTTCCTGCACCACCCTGGTATGGTCAGCGAAATGAGCGGCACGGCTGCCTCGCACCTGTTCGGTCTCGACGAACGCGAAAACGAGTCGAATCTTCCCGGAATCAGCGACCTCCTTCTAGAGGAGCCCCGCGCTGACCGCGCCATCGGTAAAAACCAGGAAGTCATCCTCGCCGAGCTGATGGCTCGGATCGGCCTTGTCCAGCGACGCGAACGCACCGCGGGCTCATGGATCATCGAAGACGGCGCTCTGGACGAGGGCGATGGTTGGCAGGACTGGCGCGCCTACCACCAGGTGGTCAAGCAGGACACCGCTCGCATCCGCTTCCAGGTGGCAGACCCCGGGGCAGGCAATGCAGAGCGAGTCCGTGCGCGAAAGATCGCCGAACACGAATACCGGGTCATGAACCGGTTGTCCCACGACGGGCTGCTCAAACCCCGGGACATGGTCGAGTCCGACCTCGGTGTGGGGCTGGTCTATCCGTTCGATGAGTCCATGCAGAGGCTTGATCTGTGGATTGCTGAGCAGGGAAACGGCGTCAGCCTGGCGGACCAACTCAGCATCATCCGGCAGGTTGCCGAAGTTATCGACTACGCGCACCGCAACGCAGTTGTGCACCGCGGGCTCTCGCCAAAGGTTGTATGGGTTGCACGGTCCAGCGATCGCCTTCGCGTGCAAGTCAGTGACTGGCAAACAGCGGGAGCGGCCGCCGCTGTGGCGACCGGACTTTCAGGCGACGACGGCGTAACACGGCTTTTCGGTGCGGACCAGACATCCATCGCGTCCGCAGCGGGAGATGACGCCTGGCTGACTGAGGCGTTCCGTGCGCCCGAAGGACGGTGGAGTGCGGCTGCCACGGACCGGGTGGGGCTGGATGTCTTCGGGCTCGGCGCCCTGGCGTATTACGTCGTCACCATGGTTCGGCCGGCGGTTTCTTCACTGGCGCTCGCTGAGCGGCTGCGGGAGCAGGGGGGATTGGACATCGCCCCGGTTCTTCCCCAAGTCGGCGCGGCTCTGCGCAAAGCGGTACTGGACGCCACCCGCCCGGTCCCGCGTGAGCGGCTGCGCACGGTGCAGGAATTCCTCAATGCCTTGGACAGCAGTGCGCCTGGACCGAGGGACAGCGAGCCAGATACCGATCCGCTCGATGCGGTGCCAGGAACACTTCTGGGAGAGGGCCGGTTCACTGTCCTCCGCAGACTCGGCAAGGGATCAACAGCCCAGGGGCTGATGGTCAAGGACACCCGACCCGACGGCACTGAAACTGAACGGGTGCTTAAGGTCGCGGTCAATGACAAGGCTGCGGACCGGCTGACAGCCGAAGCCGAAGTTATCGGGCGGCTTCGAGGCCCCCGCCTCGCCACTCTCGTTGAAGGGCCGTTCAATCTCAACGGTCGGACAGTACTGCTGCTGGAGAGTGCCGGCTCCCAGACACTCGACGAACTGATCCGAGATCGTGGGGGGAGACTCTCCATTGACCTCTTGGAACGATTCGGCGCGGACCTGCTTGACGCTGTTGTTGCCTTGGATAAGGCCGGCATCGATCACCGCGATATCAAGCCCAGTAACCTCGGAGTTCGGGAAGACAGTCGCAAGGCGAAGCACCTTGTTCTTTTTGACTTCTCGCTTTCCCGGGCGCCCGCTGCCGCTCTCGACGCCGGCACACCGCCTTACCTTGACCCGTTTCTCGGGGGATTTCGTCCGCGCTTCGACTCGGCTGCCGAACGGTACGCCGCCGCCGTCGTGCTGTTCGAAATGGCAACCGGACACCGTCCCTACTACGGCGATCCGCTGGCAAACCCGGCAGCTGTTCCGGACGAAGCTACCGTTGAGCCCAAGTCCTTTGACCCATCGGTAGCGGCTTCACTTGCTGGTTTCTTCCGCCGCGCGCTTGCCCGCGATGCGAGCAAGCGTCACGACACAGCGGCGGAAATGCTCGCGGTGTGGCGGGGCGCTTTTACCCACGGCACGACGACAGCGCCGGAGGACGCAGACGAGCTCGCAGCCAAGGCAAAAGTCGAGACCGAGCTCGAGGCAGCTGGCTTATCCGCCCGGGCCTTGTCTGCTTTGGAACCTTTCGGTGTCCGCACGGTAGGGGACCTGGCGGCAGTGGACGCTGTGCGACTCAACAGACTGTCGGGGGTCGCGGAGCCCACGCGCAAGGAGGTCAAGAGCCGTGCCAAACAATGGCGAGACCGGTTCGGCGCAGGGGACCGTGGAACGGACATCGGCGCTTTGCCTCCGGTGGAGGACATCGCCAAGATCTTAACCGACAGCGTGTCTTCCACCCGGTCGCCCGGCCGTGGGCAGATGGTAGCGCTGATTCTGGGCGCTGAAGGGCAGACGGACGCGTTCGCCACACAAGCACAGCTTGCTGCTGCCCTGCCGACTGCAGTGACCTCCGGTCGAGCCAATCAGGTTCTCGAAGCGCTCCATAAAGCTTGGGCCGAAGATGTAGAGGCACTGGGGCTTCTCCGCAGCCTCGAAAGCATCGTGGATGAACGGCTGGATGCCCTCGGTAAAGTGGCCAGCATCAATGAGCTTGCTGAAGAGATTCTTCGATCCAGCACGGGCGGCCGCATCCGGGACGACATTGCCCGCCGCTCCGCCCTAGGACTTCTTCGCATCGTTGTTGATCGACGGCGCGCACAGCTCCGAGCCGAAGAAGAGCTCGGTGCCATGGAGCTGCGGCGTCGCGATGGACGGGCGCTCGCCATCGCACGGGAGCCCGGTCTCCTGGACATTGCCGAGGCACTGGGCAGGGATGCAGACGCGCTCCTGATCGGCGGCTCATTCGGCGAGGAGCTCATCCCCGCGGACCGTGCAAGGACAAGGCTGTTGCCCACCGTACAATCGCTCGCCGCGGATAATCCACGACTTCTCGACGGCACAAGACTGGTCCGGCTGGCGGCTGAAATGTCCAAGACTGCCGCTTTCACCGGTGCGGCCGAACTCTACCGGCGCGATCTTGATCAGGCGAAGGCCGTGGCGCTCACGTTCCAGGGAATTAGCACCGGGGAACGGCTCAGCGCCAAAGAAGTTCAGGACCGGGTCCATGCGCGATTCCCGGCGTTGCCGGGCCTGCCGCGCCGGCCGGCCCTCGATGAGCTGTTGGACCGGTCAGGCTTGGGCCTGAAATTCGATGAGGCGTCTCAGTGGTACTACAGTCCGACCGAAGGCGGCGACACAACGGGACTTCATTCGTACATGCCGACTGTGGTGGTGTCCCAGACTGACGACATCGATGGCGGCTCAGTGGCCCGGCGCCTCGAAGAAAGCTCGGCTCGACGCTCTTTCCTCACCCTCGGGTGTCCGGCGGATCGAATCGACAAGCTGGTCAACGTCCTCGAACACGAGTTCAACGCGCGGGTTCTTGATCTCACCGGCATTCTCATGGACGAGATGAAGCGTCTCGCCAACGAGCGCGAGGTTCCGCCGTGGGACGTCCTCCTGACAGCCGACGCTCAGCCGAGGGAGAGCCGCGCCGGGCAGGGGCTCGCCGCCGTGGTGAAACGGGCCCTGCCGGCCGTCGAGCTCGCCATTTCAGCGGCGATGACGCAAGAGGACGACGGCGGCACTCCGCGCCCGGTTCTGCTCACCGAAGCCGCTCCGCTGGCCAGGTACGGACATGCTCACGTTCTGCGGCGGCTGAGCGACTTGGCCGTGGCCAGAGGACAAGCAGTCTGGCTGGTGGTGCCGCAGCTGGCCGCCAATCAAGGCCCGCTGCTGGACAGCGTTCCCGTGCAGACTTCTCCGAATCAATTTGTCCGTTTCGATCACATTTGGGTCGACACGAAGGCAAGTACAATCCTCAAGACCGCGCCTGCTATTGGAGTTCCTGAATGACTGTTTCGTCTCAGCTGACCGCTGATCTGCGCAAGCTTGTCTTGCGGCTGGAAGACGATCTGCGCGAACGGTTGGTGCAGGACGATGAGAACTTGTCGCGCTGGAAGGCAGAGCACCAGGGGGCGTTGGATGCGCAGCGGACGTCGTCGGCATGGCAGGCGTGGCGGGACGACAAGATCACCCAGGCCGCGGTTGCGTGGATTCTGACGACGGTGTTCATCCGGTTCGCCGAGGATAACGCTCTGGTCCGACCGGTATGGATCTCCGGTCCTGGGGCTCGGCGGCAGGAGGCGCTGGACGCGCAGATCGTGTTCTTCCGCGCTCACCCGGAGCTCACCGACCGGGAATGGCTGCTCGAGCCTGTTCAGTATTTGAAGAAGCTGCCGGCCACCGCGGACCTTGTCGGGGAGCACTCGGCGTTGTGGCAGGTCCAGCCTTCTGGCCGCATGGCTACGGAGATCCTGGAGTTCTGGCGGAAGACTGACGACGCCGGCCGATCGTCGTATGACTTGGCTGACTCGGCGCTGTCGACTCGGTTCTTGGGCGATCTCTATCAGGACCTTTCGGACTATGCGAAGAAGACGTTTGCTCTCCTGCAGACCCCGGAGTTCGTTGAAGAATTCATCCTTGATCAGACCCTGATGCCGGCCCTGACTGAGCGTCCGCTTGACGGCTTCAAGCTGATCGACCCGACTTGTGGCTCGGGGCACTTCCTCCTTGGGGCGTTCGCGAGGCTGACCGATGCATGGGCAGTCCAGGCCCCGGGAATGGACGCGCGTGCCCGGGTTCAAAAGGCCTTGGACGCGGTCCATGGCGTCGATCTGAATCCTTTCGCGGTGGCCATCGCCCGGTTCAGACTCACCGTCGCCGCCCTTAGGGCCTGTAGCGAGACGTCCCTGGAACTGGCCCCAGCCTTTAACTTCCACTTAGCCGCGGGGGACTCGCTTCTACACGGGCAGGTCCAGCGTGAGTTCCAGTTTGAAGGATTTGACCCCGACGCGAAGCTCTCCGGGTTTTCCTACGTGACCGAGGATCTGGATGAGCTCAAGCGTATTCTCATGCCCGGCCAGTACGACGCTGTGATCGGAAACCCCCCGTACATCACGGTCAAGGACAAGGTGCTCAACGAGGCCTACCGCAAGCGCTACTCGACGTGCAAGGGAACCTACGCCTTGACAGTCCCCTTCATGGAGCGCTTTTTCGGCCTGGCCAAGCACGGCACACCCGAGCAGCCAGCGGGGTGGACGGGCCAGATCACTTCCAACTCGTTTATGAGGCGTGGGTTCGGCTCTAAGCTCATTGAGGACTTCCTTGCCCGCCAGGACCTGCGCCTAGTAGTAGACACTTCCGGCGCTTACATTCCCGGCCACGGCACGCCCACGGTCATTATTGTCGGCCGCCACCAGCGGCCCGCCCATGCGACGGTCCGTGCCGTGCTCGGCGTCCGCGGTGAACCCGGGCGCCCCGAGGACCCCGCCCACGGACTCGTCTGGAAGTCCATCACCGAAAACGTCGGCCGTCCCAGCCACGATGACCAATGGATTAGCGTCACTGACCTTCCCCGCGGCTCCCTCTCCACCCACCCCTGGAGTCTCACCGGCGGTGGTGCTATGGATCTGCGAGAAGCTATAGACAAGAATCCCCGCAGGCTCTCATCCTTGATTGACCCAGGAATCGGTAGAGCTGTTCGAATCGGTTCTGACGATGCCTTCATCCGTCCTCGCATCCAGTGCTATAACTACCAGGCGCGGCCAGCTGTTCGGCCTTTCCTAGCTGGCGAAGATGTGAGGGATTTCGTGGCGGCCCCTGCCGAACTAGTGCTGTACCCATACGAGGACGGAAAGGCGGCCGGCGAAGAGATTCAGCGCGACCTCTGGCCTTTCCGCGCATTGCTGCGAGCGAGGTCAACCTTTAGCGGGAACATGGAAGATGCTGGCCGGGCGTGGTGGGAATTTATGCAACACACGTCCTCTGCTTACACGACCCCTCTGTCAATTTCATTTTCAAACGTAGCCACCCACAATCACTTCGCTCTGGATCGCGGAGGCAACATCTTCGGTTCCCACGCACCCGTCATCAAGCTGCCGAAGGGCGCGACCGAGGACGACCATCTCGCCCTGCTCTCCGTTCTCAACTCTTCCACCGCTTGCTTCTGGCTAAAGCAGAACAGCCACGATAAGGGAAATGGCGGCATCGGTGGTGGCATCGCCAGCGCGGAGTGGGAACGCTTCTACGAGTTGACGGGCAGCACATTGCAGGACTTCCCCCTGCCGGCGATACTGCCAGTAGAGCTGGCCAAGCGCCTCGACCAGCTCGGACGACTTCAATCAGTCCAAGCACCGGAATCCGTAGTTAAGCTCGCGGTCCCATCCGGTGAGCTTATGGCGGAAGCCCGGAAACAATCCGAGTCAATGCAGCGACAGATGATCGCCCTGCAGGAGGAGCTGGACTGGGAAACCTTCCGCCGTTACGGACTCATCGAAGAAGATCTGACCTACGCCGGGGACGATCTTCCTGAGGTGTCCCTTGGTGAGCGGGCCTTCGAAATCGTGCTGGCGCGCAAGCTCGCGGCCGGCGACCTGGATACGGCGTGGTTTGCTCGGCATGGCTCCACATCAATCACGGAGATCCCGCCGCATTGGCCGGCGGCATACCGGGAGTTGGTACAGCGACGGTTAGACCTCATCGAGTCGAACCCATCTATTCGCCTGCTGGAACGGCCTGAGTACAAGCGGCGGTGGGCAAGGGAGCCTTGGGAGAAGCAGCAGGAACGAGCCCTGCGCCGCTGGTTGTCGGACCGCCTTGAGGACCGGTCGCTGTGGTTCGACCGGCAGGGCCGCCCAGTGGCCCGCAGCGTGAGCCAACTCGCGGATATGGTCTCCCGGGACGACGATTTCCTCTCCGTGCTGTCGCTGTGGGACGGCAGTCGGGATGTCGACGTGGTCAAGACACTCATCCGGCTGGTGACGGACGAGGCGGTCCCCTACCTTGCCGCGCAGCGTTTGAAAGACTCTGGACTACGGAAGCGCGAGACCTGGGAGCAGACCTGGGACCTGCAGCGAAAGGAAGACTCGGGCCAAGACGTTGGAGTTATTCCTGCTCCCCCAAGATATGTGCCGGCGGATTTTCGGAAATCCTCGTGGTGGCAAGCCCGAGGGAAGCTAGACCTGCCGAAGGAACGGTTCATCCTTTACCCGGGCGCAGGACGTTCCACCGACCAGACGCTCTTACTGGGCTGGGCCGGCTGGAACCATGTGGAGCAGTCCTTGGCGCTGGCCGCCATCATGGATCAGCTGGTGGCAGACGGCGCACCAGACGAACAACTTATTCCGCTCGTGGCGGGCATGGGCGAAATACTCCCGTGGGTGAAACAGTGGCACGCCGACATCGACCCCGCGTACGGCGTGAGCATGGCCGACTTCTGCGCCCAGCAGTTTGAAGAACGGGCGGCCCAAATCGATCGGTCCCATGACCAGCTCAAAGCTTGGCGCCCCCCGACGCCCGCCCGCGGCCGTAGAACTAAGGTGACACAATGAACTTCGCGAACGACAAGAACGAGAGCCGGAAAGGGGAAGGCGCAATGCCCGAGTTGTTGCGGGATGTTTTTGAGATTCCAGACCGTGCCGGAAGCGAAGACTACGTCCTTCGGCTGACAGACAGCGTTTCCGGCGAAGGTGTCAAACATGCTGTCGAAGACTACGTGGTCACCCCCGCAATTGCTGATGCCTTCGACGCCGCGCTCGGACTCGTGTCCAACGCACTCAGCACGGGATTCAACCGGGGCGCGTTCCTCGCCGGGTCCTTTGGTTCCGGTAAATCGCACTTCATGGCGGTCCTCCACGCACTCCTCCAGCACAATCCCGATGCACGCTCGCTCCCTGAACTGCAATCCGTCGTCGCACGTCATGATCCAACGCTGGAAAACAAGAAGATTCTGCCGCTGGCATTCCACTTTCTTGACGCGGACTCGATGGAGCAGGAGCTCTTCGACAGTTACATCAAACAGATCAAGGTACTCCACCCGGAGGCACCCCTCCCTGCCTTCTTCCCTTCTGACGCTCTCTTGCGCGATGCAGAGGGACTGAGAGAGCGGCTGGGAGATGACGCGTTCTTTGCTGGCCTTGGCTCCGAGGCCGGCGACGACGAGTGGGCAGGACTCCTAGGGTCCAGCTCGTGGGACCGTGCCCGCTATGACGGAGCCCGGGCAGCGGCACCTCAGAGCGCGGAGCGCCAGGAACTGGTGAGCGCGCTCGTGGACAGTTACTTCAAGTCCTACGCGCGCCATGCCGAGTACGTGGATCTGGACACCGGACTTGAGGCGATGTCCAACCACGCCAAGTCTCTCGGCTACGACGCCGTCGTCCTGTTCCTCGACGAACTGGTTCTCTGGCTCGCGTTCGCCATGCAGACCCCTGAGTTCTTCCGCCGCGAATCGCAGAAACTGACCAAGCTCGTCGAAGGTGAATACGAAAGGCTTGCGGCACCGCTCATTTCCATCGTTGCCCGCCAAATGGACCTCCGCCGCTGGTTTGCGGACTCAGGTGCCAGCGGCAGCGAACAGGAAGCGCTAGACAGAGCTTTCCGTCACCAAGAAGGACGATTCCTGCCAATCGTCCTGGGCGACGACAACCTGCCGTATGTGGCCAGCGCACGGCTTCTCAAACCGAAGAACGATGCGGCACGCCACGCTATCGAAGACGCCTTTTCCGGGCTCGACCGGGCTCCTGCAGTCTGGGATGTACTCCTTGACGGGGTCAACGCGTCTGATCAGCACCGCGGATCGGACGAGGCCGCCTTCCGGATGACCTACCCGTTCTCGCCAGCGCTGGTCTCCACACTGCGCTCCCTGTCCAGCGTCATGCAAAGGGACCGGACCGCGTTGAAGGTCATGCAGCAGATGCTCGTCGACCGCCGCGATGCGCTGACGATTGATGACGTCATTCCAGTGGGTGACGCCTTTGACTACATCGTCCAGGGCAAAGGTGACGCTGTCCTCGACCCGCAGGCTGCCGCCCTGTTCCGGTCGGCGACGCAGCTCTACCAAGAGAAGCTCCGTCCCCTCATCATGCGGGTTCATGGCTTGGCGCAGACGGATCTGGATCAACCCGACCGAGTCACCAGCGGCTATCTCGCCGACGACCGGCTGGCCAAGACACTACTGCTTTCCGCTGTTGCGCCCAAGGTCCCGGCGCTGAAGGGACTTACCGCCGCACGCCTGGCATCACTCAACCACGGTTCCATCGTCTCCCCATTGCGCGGAGGTGAGGCAGGAGTTGTGCTGTCCAAGGTTCGCGACTGGGCACGCCACGTTCCTGAAATTCACGTGGATGCGGATCCCCGCAATCCCGTCATTCGGGTTCAGCTCTCAGACGTCGACTACGAATCCATCGTGGAGCGGGCCAAGGGAGAAGACAACGCGGGCAGGCAGCGCGAGCTGCTTCGTGCCTTGATCACGGAGAGCCTGGGAATTGATCTCGGTTCACCGGATATCAGCGGCGCACATCGTCACGGCGTCATCTGGCGGGGCTCCAAGCGCGAGATTGAAATCGTCTTTGGCAATGTCCGGGATGCCGGGGATATCACGGAGGACCGTCTCCAGGCCGGTGCAGGCGCTTGGCGCTTCGTCATCGACCACCCGTTCGATGAATCCGGGCACTCGTTGGCGGAGGACATCCAGCGCATCGATTCGCTCCGGTCCCGAAACTTCACCTCGCGGACGGTGCTGTGGTTGCCACGCTTCCTCTCCGGAGACCGTATGAAGGATTTGCGCCGGCTGGTCATCCTTGACTGGCTATTGGGTGGCAGCGGTGACCGGTGGGCTAGCCATGCGGACCACTTGGGAGAAGTGGACCGGGCCCAGGCCCGCAATATTCTGGAAGCGCAGCATAGCTCGCTGCGAGACAGCCTGCTTCGAGTCATCCAGCAGGCCTACGGTGCAGCATCTGCGGAGCCAGGGGCATTGCTCGACGACGGCGGTACAGGCCAGGTTCTGTGGTCCCTTGACCCGGGGTTCGATCCTGCCCCACCGGTGGGCGCGAGCTTGGCGTCCGCTTTTCAACAGCTCGTAGCGAAGGCTTTCGATGCCACGTATCCGGGGCACCCGAAGTTCGAGCCGGCCGACGCCGAAGTCCGCCAACCTGAGCTGAAGGCCGTCGTTGCGCATCTCGAACGCGCCGCAGGCGACCCTGAGCACCGCGTCCAGCTAGAAGGCGATGCGCGAAGCATCCGGCGCGTGGCCAACGCGCTCCGCGTCGGCGAAGCCACGGAGACCCACTTCCTGTTCGGCGACGACCGCTTCGGCGACTGGGGCCCGACGCTGGTACGCGGTCTGTCCCGCAACGGCGTGGATGAAGACGGCGCGGTAACTGTGGCGCAGCTCCGCGCGGTCATCGATGCCGTGGAACCATCCCAGGGATTGCGACCGGAAGTTGCTGACCTGGTGATTCTGGGGTGGGGGCTGCTGCGCCAGCGTGCCTGGTTCAGCTTCGGTGCACCACAGTCCGGACTGCCGGTGCCTGGCACACTGCAGCCGGGGATGGAGCTGCGACCTCAGCCGATGCCGACAGCTGAGGAGTGGAACAAGGCGCGGAAGCGTGCCGCCACGATCTTTGGTGTTGCCGACCGTCCATACCTGACGCCGTCGGCGGTTGCTGCGCTGTCCGGCGACGTTCAGGAGCGCGCTAAAGCCTTGTACGAGCCCTCACAGACTCTGGTCTCGGGCCTCGAAGGCGCCTATTCTCGGCTCGAGATCTCAGACGGATTCCGCCTCGAGATGGCGCGCCGCACATCTGTACTGGTCGGCGTGCTGCGAGACCAAAGCGGCGTCGTCCTTATCAGGCATCTGGCTGGCCTCGAGCTGCCAGGCCAAGACGAAGAGGCAGCCAAATCCCTGTCGTCCGCAAGTCTTGTGGCCCAAAGGCTCCGAGACTTCCAATGGGAGCGACTCGGGCCACTGAAGCAGGGCAGCGCGGGTGAGGACGAGCGGTCAACTCGTGCTCGCCGTATCTTAGACGACCTTCGGGGGTCTTTGCGGGCGAACGAACAGGCGGACCGGGCTACTGCGGCTCTTGAGAAGGCTGACAGAGACGGTTTTGCTTGGGTTGCAGGAGCAGTGAAACCACCAGGTCCAAGCGGCGGCGCAGGCGGCTCGAACGGAGGAAGGGACGGCCGAGGTGGCCACTGGCAGAAGACAGTTCTCGAGCCTGGCGATGCTTTGAGCTTGTTGGAAGTTCAACTACAGGAGATACTCTCGTCCGGAGTCAAGTCCGTTGAGGTTCAGTGGAGAGTGATCGAATGATTGGGCAGGCGACTGCGGCTGTTTCCGTCACCCCGGCCGCAATTCAAGCGATGGTCGCTAAGGCCCGTGGCACTGACGGTAGGCGCACGGGCGGCGTCATTGGTATCCGTGCCGTCCCTGACCCGGCAGGCGCCGCGACGCTCGCCGACAAAGGGCAACGAATCGACGTCGTGCCCTGCCTCTCCTCGCTGGCAATTCGGGATGCACTGCATCAGCAACGCGACGCCGAGTGGCTGGTGATTCTCACCGACCGGACGGAGTCCGATCTCGGCCCGGGTATCCTTTCGCACCTCGTCTGGCAGCAGCTGCGAAACCCCGACCCTTGGGACGCCGTACGGCAGAGGTTCTCAGCGACTTCATTGGACCGAGCACTGCTTCGTGAAGGGCATCGTGCGGAGATCGCATATGGGCTTCTTAGGACGGCGCCCGAGGACGGATGGCCCCCGGCGCCTGCTGGCGTACTGTCCCGCGACCACGCACTCGGCTCAGTGGCTAGTAAGCAGCTCGGCCTGCCGCTCCACGGGATCGATGCTTTTGCGGTGCTCTCCTGGACGTCCGGCTTTGGGGCGGCTGCAACGATCGGCGATCTTCGTCGTGACGCGGGCGATGCCTTGGCCGATGCGGTCCTCCGCTGGCTCGCTGCACGGCTCGGTGACGGCGAACGCCCAATGTTGCATCTTCTGACTAGCGGACAGCCAGAACAAGTGCTGCCGCTCGGCGTCGTCCTCCATTTGTTGACGTCTGCTAAGGCAGGCGGATCGGGCGAAAAACGAACGCAGGCAGAACTCGCTGTGGCGCGACTGGAGCACCGGTGGGCCGGCGAATCCATCACCGGCGCGGAACTCCAGGCTTTCGGTGCCATGTGCATCGGCGTGGTTAAGGACATGCTGGCGCGCCCGGAGAGTTGGCGCGCAGGTCAGGCGGCACTTGCGGCCGCCGACCGCGTCTTGAAGGACGTCAATGCCCAGCCACTCGCAAACGACTCTTACCTGCTGCCGTCCTCCCTGAACCAGGCATACCAAGATCTGAGCCGCGCCCTCGGCGGGACTATCCAGTCGGTGGAAGCTGCCTGGGATCTCGTCACGAAACACCCGCTGAGCGCCGTTGGACTCGAGGACGCTCAGGACTCCAGACGGCAGCCGTTCCAGGCCGCGGTGCGGCTTGAGCGATGGCTGGCCGAGGATTCTGCCGACGGCAATGATCTGGCCTCATTGGCCCGACGGCAAAGCCATACCGACGCTTGGGTTGATGCTGCTATCAACACAGCTGCGCAGGGCATCGACGAACCCGAGCTGGCGCGCTCTATCGAATCAACGGTTGTCAGAGCTCAGCAGCGGAGGACCCTACATGACCGGGAATTCGCGCAAAAGCTGGCCATCGCCACGTCTGCTGCGAGCCTCATCGAGGGAGTCTCCGGGCGTGAGCCCGTCTGGCTGATCGAAGATATCCTGCCCAAGGTGGTCGCCAAGCTCGCGAGACAAAGTCCAACCTTGCTGCTTGTCCTCGACGGCATGAGCGCAGGCGTCGCGACGCAGGTGATGGCCAGCGTCTTAGCTCGTCCGGACGGATGGGCCGAGATAGTTGCCAAGGGAACCAGCAGGCGAGCCTGCGGACTGGCAGTGCTGCCGACAATTACCGAGCACAGCCGCACGTCTCTCTTGACGGGCAGATTGCTCTCGGGCGGACAGTCCGAGGAACGGACTGGGTTTGCCGCCGTCGCCAAGTCAGCCGGCCTGAAGGGCTCGGTGCTCTTTCACAAGAAGCCGCTCGATTCCTCGCGTCCCGGGCACCTGCTCGCTGCCGATGTGGCATCGGCCATAGCTGACACAGAGGGGCTTCCCCTCGTGGGATCCGTGTTGAACACCATCGATGACGCTCTCGATCGCAGCGATCCCGCCGGTACGTCCTGGACAGACGACGCGGTACGTCACCTACGACCCCTCCTGTCGGCCGCCCTTGCAGCCGGCCGAACGGTGGTGCTGACCGCCGACCACGGGCACATCGTCGAGCGGCGCGCAGGTACCCAGCGGAGCTATGACGAGATCTCCAGCGCACGGTCCCGCGCAGCAATAGGAACTC
Organism: Arthrobacter sp. P1_D4; assembly: GCF_056406115.1. NCBI lineage: Bacteria > Bacillati > Actinomycetota > Actinomycetes > Micrococcales > Micrococcaceae > Arthrobacter > Arthrobacter sp. P1_D4. The sequence continues at coordinate 48,712 of NZ_JBFUAU010000015.1, forward strand.
CTGGTGTAGACGAAATCGCCGTGAGCGGGCCACGAGTTCTGGACCACGGAGGAAAAGCTATCCTGGCGGTCGACGAGGGTCTCCGATATGGGCCGCTCAAGGCCGGATACCACGGGGGAGGATCGCCGGCTGAAGCCGTCGTGCCCCTCGCCGTCGTCGTCCCGGACGGAGTGGTGCCCGAAGGGTGGGAGCTGGCGCCACCCCAGGAACCGCTGTGGTGGTCACTTTCCTCGGGTACCACCCAGGCGCAGCCCGCGCCACCTCCGCCAAAAAGCAAGAAGGCCCGCGACGAAGGCCCGGATCTCTTTTCGGAGCTTGAAGGTTCCGAAAACGTACCTACCGTCGGAAAGAAGCCCGCCAATTTGGGGGCTCGCGTCGTGGCCACCGCCGGCTATAAGTCACAACGAAAAATTGCGGGACGCGTGACGCTCCTCGATGGTCAGATCGAAGCCTTCGTCGACGCCGCGGTTACGACGGCAGGTTCACGGTTGCCTCTCCATGCTGCCGCTATCGCGATCGGCGTGCCGATTCAGCGCATCAGCGGCGCTGTTGCACAGTTGCAGAAGCTACTCAATGTGGAAGGCTACCCAGTTCTGCGGCTTGACGGGAATTCACTTGTCCTCGACGAACCACTGCTCCGCGAGCAATTTGAGGTCGGGACGTGACGGCCGACGTTTCGCCACGTCGCCGCAGGGAGGTAATTGACGCGCTTCGCCGCGGTACCGTTCCTGCCAACGGCTTGGACCTGCTGGCCGTAGGCCTGGACCGATTCCACGTCGCGTTGAGCGACGAGCTCAGCTCTGTGGCATCCGGAGGCGCCACCGTCAAGGCAGTGCGCGGCGAATATGGCACGGGCAAGACGTTTTTCGCCCGATACCTGTCCGAGCTGGCGTTGAAGAACGGCTTCGCCACCGCCGAAGTGCAGATCTCGGAAACGGAGACGCCACTTCACAAGCTCGAAACTGTCTATCGACGGATTACAGAATCGCTTCGGACTGCATCGGTCGCCCCGAGTGCATTCCGTTCCGTCCTGGATGCCTGGTTGTTCACACTGGAAGATGACGCTTTGGCTGCGGAGCCCGGTCTCGCTGATGCCGGAGCAGGTGCGCTCGAAGCTGCGACGGCCAGGCTTTTGGACGATCGGTTGGCCTCAGTGAGTGCCAAGACGCCTGCTTTCGCGCAGGCGTTGCGCGGTTACCGCTCTGCCGTCGCCGCCGGTGATGCCCCCGCCGCCGATGGGCTTGCAGCGTGGCTTGGCGGCCAGCCGCACGTCTCGGCAGCAGCAAAGCGCATCGCGGGAGTCCGCGGTGACCTCGATCATTTTGGTGCACTTGGGTTCCTTCAGGGCTTGCTGCTTGTCCTGAGAGATGCGGGGCATCCTGGTCTGCTGGTCGTTCTGGACGAGGTCGAGACGCTGCAGCGTGTCCGGGGTGACGTCCGGGATAAGGCGTTGAATGCCCTGCGCCAGCTCATGGATGAAGTGGATTCTGGGAGGTTTCCCGGCTTGTACCTTGTCATGACCGGCACGCCCGCGTTCTTCGACGGTCCCTCCGGCGTGCCGCGATTGCCCCCGCTGGCGCAGCGATTAGCCACGGACTTTGCTACGGACGGTCGCTTCGACAATCCTCGTGCGGTCCAGATCAGGCTGGCCGGCTTCAACCATGATTCCTTGGTTGAGCTGGGCAAACGCGTGCGAAATCTGTACTCGGCGGGAAGTTCCTCTGGCGACCGCATCGGGGCTCTGGTGGACGACGCATACCTCAAGGATCTGGCTTCTGCGGTGGCTGGGGGCCTCGGGGGAAGGGTGGGCATTGCGCCCCGGCTTTTCCTAAAGAAGCTGGTGGGTGACGTATTGGACCGCGTCGACCAGTTTGCTGACTTCGATCCGCGCCAGCACTACTCACTTACATTGTCCCGCGAGGACATGAGTGAAGTAGAACAGAACGCGAGCAAGCTCTCAGCCGGTGACATCGAGCTGGAAATCTAGCTTGTGAGCGGATTCGACCGGTTGAGTCCGGCTGTGCAGCATCACATTGTCAATTCCCTTGGCTGGCCGGCCCTTCGACCGCTGCAGGACGAAGCTGTAGAACCGTTGCTGAGAGGTGACGACGCTCTGCTGCTCGCTCCCACAGCCGGCGGAAAAACTGAGGCCGCAATGTTCCCGCTGCTATCTCGCATGTCCGTTGAGGAATGGCGCGGAACATCGGTCCTCTACATTTGTCCGCTGCGGGCGCTGCTGAACAACCTGGAACCCAGGATTGGCACTTACGCATCATGGCTGGGGCGCACGGCTTCGGTGAGACATGGAGACACGACGGCGGGCGTGAGGCGCCGGCAGCTTCTGGAATCGCCAGATATCTTGCTAACCACGCCGGAGTCACTCGAGTCAATGCTGGTCTCCACCAGCAGCGATCCGAAACGATTCTTTGCTGATCTCCGCGCCGTCGTCGCGGACGAGGTCCACGCATTCGCCGGCGATGACCGGGGCTGGCACCTTCTGGGCGTTCTCGAACGACTAACCAAATTGTCAGGCCAGCCGCTCCAGCGAATTGGTCTCTCCGCGACGGTTGGCAACGCGCCCGAATTGCTTCACTGGTTGCAGGGAGGCGCAGTAGGAAGACAGGCCACGGTCGTGTCTCCAGATACCAGCAAGGCGGCTGCCCCGCAGATGGACCTGGATTTCGTGGGAAGCACCTCGAACGCGGCGAAGATTGTCGCTGGACTCCACCGTGGCGAGAAGCGCTTGGTCTTTGCCGACTCCCGCCGAGTAGTCGAAGAGTTGGCCCTGGCACTCCATGACAATGGCGTCGAGACTCATGTCTCCCATTCTTCGCTGTCGGTGGACACCCGGCGTCGCTCGGAGGCTGCCTTTGCCGTCGGGCGTGACTGCGTCATTGTCTCCACTTCTACACTTGAGCTCGGTATTGACGTGGGGGACTTGGACCGGGTGATTCAACTGGGTTCCCCACGCACGGTTGCCTCTTTGTTGCAGCGACTGGGCAGAACCGGCCGACGAGCGGAGACGAAGCGGAACATGTTGTTCCTCGCTACGGAGGAGTCCGAGTTCCTCCGGGCTTCCGGGTTGCTGTTGCTTTGGTCTGAGGGCTACGTCGAGCCTGTGGTGCCGCCGCTTTCGCCTCGGCACGTCGCCGCGCAGCAGATACTCGGTTTGACACTGCAGGAAAGGCGTATCGGCGAGAGCCAGTGGCGCTCCTGGTTCGGCGGACTCGAACTAGCGACGCAGGAGGAGTGGAAATCGATCCAGGAGTGGTTGCTCGACCAGGGCCATCTTGATTCGGATGGCGGGATGTTATTTGCAGGACCTGAAGCCGAAAAACGTTACGGGCGGATTCACTATCGGGACCTGATGGCCGTATTTACCGCAGATCCGCAGGTAGTGATTCTTCATGGTCGCCAAGAGGTCGGGGCGGTGGACCCGATGCTGCTGCAACGGAAAGTGGACGGGCCGAGACTCATCACCTTGGGCGGAAGGCCTTGGGAAGTGACGTACGTCGACTGGAAACGCCGACGGGCCTACGTCGAGCCGTCAAGTCAGGGCGGGGTGGTCAAGTGGGCCAGTATGCCGCAGCCGTATTCGTTTGCGCTCTCCGACGCGATCAGGCGTGTGCTTCTGGGCGCTGATCCCCAAGGAGTCCGAACGACCAAGAGGGCCGAGAACATGACGTCGGAGCTCCGGGACGAGTACTCAAACAGGGTGGACCAGGCCCGGACTGTCGTTGGATCCGGCGGAGGAAGCCGAGTTCGATGGTGGACCTGGGCCGGCGCAAGAGGCAACGCAGTACTAGCGGCAGCTCTTTCAGCCGTCCGCCCCGAACTTTTTGAAACGACCACCGCCTACGACAACTGGCAGATTGCCCTGCGCGGCGACGCAACCGCAGGTGCCGTGGCATCCGCTGTGAGCGAGGCCAAAGCCGAATTCGGAGCGGACTTCCGCGGAGTGGTTCCCACCGTTGATGAGCGGGCCGTCAGGCAGCTCAAATTCTTCGAAATGCTGCCGCCGGAGCTAGCGATGCGAACAGTTGCAGAGCGCATGACCGACTACGAGGCTGCAGCGTCAGTTGCTTCGCGGGGCTTCCTCGATTTGAGTTAGAGCTTGTCGATCCAGGTGTCTTCTTCTCGGAGATCCCAGGCGGAAGCTCCTTCGGGTCGCGGCTTTGCCGCGGCGTCCGCCTTAATACGCTTTAGAACGCGATGAGCCTCGGCAGCAGTGAGCTCTCGAAGCGACGCCAGTGGCCGCACTACGCAGCTCTGCGCTATTTCTTGGCGACGATCTTGGTTGTCGATCCCAGCAGAAGTGAATGCTTCGCGGATGGCGGCAACCTGGTCGTCCCGAATCGGATGCTCGGCGAGACCCGCGCTTGGAGCGGGTTCTTCTTCTGGGCCAATGTTAAAAAGTGCGTCAGTCACGTTGACGAGGATACCGTGACAGACCACGATTGGGCGGCTCCCGGTCGGAGACAGGCTGCGCGGCCACCCTCTATGTCGTCCGCCACGTGTAGCTACGGCATTCCCGAAGATAGTCGGTGGTCCGCTTGGTCAGGTTCTTACGCCCAAGGGCGCCAAGTACTTCACCATCCAAATCCCAGTCCGGTACTCCGCGCTCCGTGAGTAGCTCAAATAAAGTTACAAGTTCGGACTTTGGGACTTCGAAGATTGTCCGTGGGCCCAGCTGCCGCACTACCACCAGGTCCTGTCCCGGGATGTACAAGGTGGCTCCTACGACCCCTGGGACTCCGTCGTCGAGCCTGGCAATGGCCCCCGAATTCAGTGCACGGCTTGCCGCTACGTTGAAGATGCGCTGCAGTGCCTTGCCGACACGTTGGCCGCCGGTTGCTTGTTGATAGCGCAAGTATGCTTGTCGAGCGATCATCGGTCCTTCGTAGCTAAGGATCTCGACCAAGCCCTGTTGGATGTGCTGGATGTTGCGGTCGATTACGGGCGGCTTCGGGACCAGCGGCCAAGTCCGATACGGGGCAAGGCTCACGAATGTTGTCGACGGAACGGAGTCCTGACCGATCAGCGGAGCGATTGGGCCGTCGTCACCTTCGGATTGCGAACCATCGGTTACTTCATCGTCTTCTTCAGGTTCTTCGACCTGGTCGTCTGTCTCGATGGCGGGCGACGATTGACCGGTCGTAGATTCGGAGCCCGGCTCGTCCGCTGTGGCGGTCGCAAAATCAGCTGGTGTCTCGAGAGACTGGAGGAATTCATCCCAATCGAAATCCGACCCGGTCTCATCGTCGGAGACATCGTCAGCGGGACTCAGATCGGTTTCAGCGGATGCATTGGGAAGGTCCGCCATGGTCACTTCCCGGACGAGTGAACTCGTGGGTCCTTCCATCCATGCGTCGCCCGTGGGGATTCCGAGTGAATCCAAGTGGCTCCAGACAGGCGACATGGCAGCGCTCGGATCGCGGAAATAGGCGGAGCCTCGTATGCGTTCGAACGTCCAGCCCGCCCGTTCGAGAACCTCCTGCCTTGCCCGGTCCTGGTACCAGACATCGGCTCCATGCCAGCGATCGCCGTCGCACTCGATGGCTAGGCGGCGTTCCGGCCCGGACACTACGATGTCCAAACGGTACCGTCCAACTGTCTTCTGGACCTCGATGGCCTTGTATCCGCGGACAAGCAACTCGCTGACGATTCTTTTCTCAAATTCCGACTCACAGGCCGCGAGTATTTGTTCCTGCTGCGGAGCCTCAGCTGAATAGGCTGAACAGTGACGAATTAGGGCGGCCCTGAAGTCTCCAACTGGAAGCATTTCGGGATCGACAGAGGTCACAACCCACAGCTGATTCCTTGCACGCGACGCTGCGACGTTGATCTTGCGAAGGTCCTTGACGCTGGTCATCGCGCCAAAACGAGTCGACGGGCGGTTCGGATCGATCGCAACAACGGTAGAGATGACAATGACATCTCGCTCGTCGCCCTGGAAGTTGGCGGCCTCGCCGCAGCGGATCTTTCGTTCCTCGAATTGTTCGGGCCCCAGGCGATCGTAAAGTTTTTCCCAGATGAGCTTGGCCTGGGTGGACCCTAGGAGTGTCACGACTCCAAAGGTCATGCCGTCATACTGCTCGTCGGCGCACATTTCTGCGATGAGGTTGACGACTTGCAAAGCCTCGGGCTCGTTAGCGTCGCCCTCGCGGTATCCGTCCATAACGCGGAGCACGCCGAGCGGTACCCACCCTGGGTGGGGTGCCTGGTCACGAAGAGGGACTATCTTGCGGTTGTACGCTTGCGCGTTGGAGAAAGCAATAATCTCAGGGAGACACCGGAAGTGCTCGGACAGCATGACCGGAGTCGCGAACTTTTGCGTGGCCAAGTCGTAGAGGCTGTTGTCTGGATCGAATAGTGTCCGGTATTTAGGGACGTCCGCAAGGTGGTCGTCCATGATGTCGAAGATCTTCTGCCGGTCGAGCCCAACGTGTTCTGGGCTGGTTTGCTTGTCGTCGCCAACTACGATGGCTCTCTTTGCTAGAGATAGCAGTGGAAGAGCCTCAAAACCGATCTGCGAGGCTTCATCCACGATCAGGACGTCGAAAGGTGGGACGGCTGCAGGGCGGAAGCTTGTGAGCGCGCGGGACGTCGTCATGATCCAGACTGGAACAGCGTCTTTCGAGTCGTTAAGCGCCTCACGCATTTCCCGGATCCATCGCTGGGCATACCTGCCGCCTGTCTTGCCGTACCTCGTGACGGCCTTGAGGTAGCCCTGTAGTGCCTGTCTCTGTATGGGTCCTAGGTTGTCCGCCAGCCGTCGCCACGCGAGGGCTTCCACAAGCTCTGCCACCGTGCGCTGCCTGTGACTTACGAGATCGTCGATGCGTGACTGCAATTGTGCGGGGGACGTCTGGGACGTCGTCGATGACACCCAGCAGTCGAGTTGCCGCCATTGCCATGCGCCCTTGACCGTGTCAGCGGCAGGTGCTTCATCGGGGGCTGCGGAGAGGGCAGCTGCCCATTTGGGAGCGGCACTAACGAGTTGACTGTGGAGCTTCGTGAGCCTGCGCGCAGGCTCAACCAAAGCTGTCGTCTGAATCAATTCGTCGCGAATTCGACTCCAGCGTTCGACGTCATGATTCTGGATCGAGTCCAGGAGCTGGGACCAGAGCGGCGAAGCATCTGGTCGGCTTCCGCCGGATTTCAACGCAGCCTCGAGTGAGTCAATTGTGGCGCGCGATTCAGCAGCTGCAAAGTGATGCATGGCTTCGTCGATGTCCAGGACCAGACGTCTCGTTTGCTCTGCACTCCCGAGGTCTGACGATCGGATACCCACATCGTGGAGTTTGACTGCAAGCTGATGCCGCTGATTTGGGAGCTCTAAAAGGTCGTGAAGGTGCCGAAGTTCGAATATGACATCATCCTCGGGCCGTGGCGAGAGCCCAGCTTGATGTGCCGAAGGAGATTGATTGATGAGTAGTCGACTGATGTGCTGGCGGACCAAGTCCAGGAGGGTGGCTGCCAAGCAAAGCGCAGCATCCTCCGTAGTAAGGGGAATGCGACCGTCGACTGTGAATGTCGCCAGGGTTTTCTTGTGCTGACGATCGAACAGGCCGAGCTTGCCGCTCGACGTTAGCTGTCCATGTGCCTCAGCTATTCGGCCCAGCGATTCTTGAGTGGCGGGCTTTTCCAGCTGAACAACTGACGCCATGAGCGCGCGACGGTGCTCGATTGCCTGTTGCCGGAGATTGGTTAAGGCGTTGAAGTACTCTGCAAGCTCTTCCCAAAGCAGGTCATCCGACAAGCTGGCGAGCTTGGCGGCGTAGGGAGACGACTCGAGACTCTCGAGAGTCTCGCAGTACTCGCGAGCAAGGGACTGGACGGGCCTGACGGAGTCCTGCGAGGCCTTTGTGAACAGCGACCAGTCCGTGAATGTGGGCCGTACCGCGTCCGCGCGGCTTTGGCCCTCGGACACAGCATTGAACAGGGCGCCTATCTCGGCTGATGTTGGAATTTCCGAAAAGTCTGGAAGCAATGTTAAGGCCTGTTCGGCCGCATCAATTCCCACGGAGTTCAGAAGTCGCAGGAACTCTGCGTATTCCGGCGCCGAGAGAGGTACCGGGGCGGACATCTCGAGGATGTCTGGGATGACAGCAAGAGACTCGGCGTTCTGTCGGAGCCAGTCAGCGGCAACTTGCGGCGACGGACTCTGACCTGCCATCCATGACCCGGGCGCCGTATCGATCTCTGCCTCTCGCCCACGCAGCATGTCAGTTGTTGTTGACGCGATACCGCGGTTGGCAGCGTCCAGGTCCAAGCGGAGCCGTGCGATGGTCTCATCGGCACTGCTCGTGTCCAGCGTCCCGACTGTCGACTGAATCGTCATCACGGACTTCTCGAGCGACTTACGACTATCTTCATCGGCTCCCAAAACGGAGACTGTAAGGTCGCGGATGCCTGAAGGAATCTTGTCCGCCAGCACCCTGAGCGCTTGTTCCTTTTCGGCCACCACAAGAACTCGCTGACCGTAGGCGGCATAGTGGCTGATCAGATTGGCAATCGTGTGCGACTTACCAGTCCCGGGCGGTCCCTGTACCGTCACCCCCGGATAAATCTGTGCGAGTTCCAGGATCCGCTTTTGTTCTTCATTCGTAGCTAGGGGAAGTAGCAACGGATCGGCGACGGCGGCCGACGGGGAATCCTGGCTACCCGGGCCGAACTTTGACGCCGCCGCCGAGTCGGCTGCGTTCGAGACAATGTCCCGCAACGGATGGGGAATGGTGCCGTCAGCCAAGTAGATAGCCCGCATGTCGTTGAGGAATCCCTGCGAGTCGGGGACTCGCGGGCGCAGGTACAGGGTCCAGCTATCGTCAACCACCAGGTTGGAGGCCGGAGTGCCAGCCTCTTTCGCGACGACCCCCTCGTCGTCTACGGCTCTCGCCAGCCGGAGGAACAACTCGGACGATTCCTTCGCATCCCACGGATCCAGTTCCAGTTCGGAGGCACTCTCGCGAGCTGCGGTAATCGATGGGCGATCGTGGATGTCGATTCCGGCCAAATACCGGATCTCGACCTCGGCCGGCCCCGCGGGAGTTACCGACAATCGCTGCGACTTCTGATCAAGGGAGATCTCGACAGGAACCGTCACTAGTGGATGGTCCACGACGTAGCCATCTACAGACCATCGGGCACGGCCAAATCCCCAAACGAGCTCTGCTGACTCGCGGTCAAGGATGAGACGCTCCCGCTGTTCGAAGACATTCCGGTGAAGCCTCTTTACACCTGAAACGACAGCATGCTCGTGGGACCAGGGCTCCCATTCGTCCTGGATCCATGCGTCCGCCAGAAACACCAAGTCCTGGTACTCCCGCAGCTGGTGCTGCCGTTCCTCCTCGCTGTACTGCTCGGCGTCCCCCGGATCAAGTTCCTCTTTGTCTTGGGCTTGGAACGCAGGCAACGGCACGGTCACAATCGGTCGCGACGAAGGCGACAGAGGGCGTCCGCTGGCGACGACATCCCGTAACTCGTCAGGGATCTCGGGTGCAACAGGCAAGTCAACAAAGTCCACGCCGAGCCACTCGTATTCCGAGACGCGCAATTGCACAGAGTCATGTGGCGGGAGGGCGCTTTTCGTCAGTCTGAAAAGCCCGTAGTCGGCGATGTTACGCACAGGCTTGTTGCGCTGGGCGTCGTATTCGGTGAGGAAGTCGATAAGCCTCAGAACTTGAACGCGTGCATCCTGTGCGTTTACCTCGGCATCGACCGTCATTTCAACCCCCAACTGATGGCCGCCGCATAGCGCAGTCGGCTCAAACTGCCCCTATTGTATGTGCACACCCGACACGGGAGGCTGCATGACCGATTTATCGTTCAGCCAGCGCCGTTTCTATGCGGTCGCGCACGATGCCGCGGAGACTCGGGTTGTTGATCAGTTCGTCCAGCAGTGCCCGGAGGACGTCAACGTGGGCGACTCGCGTGCGTCCGATTTGAAACGCAAGATCTTGGGAAATTCGAGTCAGTTCCCGATACGACGCTGGAGTGATGTCAGCGCTCAAGCGCACGTTTTTTTCGGGTTGAGCAGCCACGAGAGGTGTATCTCGGCGTGCCGATTGGGTCGTTGTTTTCAAGTCAGTCATTCTTCAAGCCTTTTTACTCCTCGGCCGTCGTTGGCGGCGCACATGTACTCGAGAGATCATAAGCGCCCGAGGGGTGCACTAGTCATCTCCCTTGCCGGCCACGCCGTCGGAAGATTCTTCCTGCCCGGCTCAGGCGGTCTATGGCCGCCCGTGGGAAGTATGCCTTTGGAATCCTCGATGTACCATCAGTTCTCAATTGTCGAACACACGGGACGGACCTCCGTGACAATAAGGGCTGGCTGCCAAGCTTGCACAGTTTTCGGCTCGCCGACACCCTGACCTGGATAGACATGAGAAGTAAGAGTTTCAACTGAGGACCGGGCTGTGGAACTATCAACGATGCAAGGCATCATGGGGCGGGAGTCCGCCGTTTTCCCCTGTGGCTGGCGAGTGTTCGCCGTCTTCGACACACAACCACACTTTCTGCACCCGGCACCGCGTCTCTTACCAGAAGAGTTTGTCGGCGAGACGGCCTTCTGCGTCCCTCCGATTTAGTGCAGACTTGGTACTCAAGGGGACGAATCATTCAGACGCGGGCATCGATTCGTAGATTTACTCAGCCAGCTCGGGTTCCTCGGCTCCGACTAATTGAGGTACCAAGCCGTGACATCAGGGCTGTCCCATCCGAGAGCCCCGGCCCAATTCTGCCTTGGCTGTTCGGCCGGCGGCGGCTCCCCAGACTCCTGCCCCAGGTCCTCGCCCCTCAAAGCTCGCGGCCCGGCACTTCCCGGAACGGATCAATCGCCCGGCCGCGCCGGACCGAGGTGCGTTTAGTGGAGAGCTCCGGCGGATCCGCACCCACCATCGGTTTCAGCTGGGGACAACCATCTGGATGTTGCGCGCTCGTCCCCCGGCAATAGTTTCCGTACAACCCTTGCGCCCACTGCCTACAGCCTAGGTGAGGCTGCGGTCAAAGGCAGTCACTGCTGTGGGATAGGTTCAGGGTACAAATGACAAGTGCCTTCATGGGCAAGCAAAAGCGGGAGAGCAATGACGACACCATGGGTGGTACGGCAAGGCAGGGGCGGCCAGTACGCGGAGAAGATGATCGAGGCGGGCTACCTGGGCGTCGACTTCATCGGCGACTATGACATCAAACCCCACCTTGGCGGCGGAGCGGAAGTTTTCCGTGGAGCGATGAACAGTGTCTTTCTAGAGATGAACCCCGAGAAGAGCAGGATTGCTGCAGGATTGGCGATGGGGAACTTGTGGGCGGCCTGCGAGGGAATCAGCGAAGGCGATCTCGTTCTGGCTCCGAAGCCGGACCGCACCTACCAATATGGCTTCGTCACCGGCGGCTACGAATACCACCCAGGCACGGACCTGCCCCACCGGCGCCGCGTCGACTGGAAGGGCTCGCTCAGCAGGGACGATATGAGCCCGACCCTGGCGTCCTCTGCTGGCTCGCTGATGACGGTCTTCCAGCTCACCGCTCACACATCCGAACTCGCCACCCTCACCCAGCTCGCCGACCCGGCCCAGCCCATCGTCCAGGCGATCTCAGTGCAGGTGGAAGACCAGCTGGCGTTCCAGATGGAGAAGCAGCTCGAGGACTTCCTGGTCCACAACTGGGCCAGCACCTCCTTGGGGCGGGAGTACGACATCTACGAGGAAGACGGCCAGCCGGTGGGGCAGCAATACCCCACCGACACCGGCCCGATGGACATCCTCGCCATCAGCAAAGACCGGTCCCGTCTTCTGGTCGTCGAGCTGAAGCGGGGAAGGGCCAGCGACGCCGTAGTGGGCCAGACCCAGCGCTACATGGGGTTCGTTCAGGACGCACTGCTCGAACCCGGACAAACCGTCGAAGGCGTCATCATCGCCCAGGAAGATGACCTGAGAATCCGCCGGGCACTGTCCATGGCACGGAGCATCCGGTTCATGAAGTACCGCGTCGAATTCCACCTGGAGCCGGTTACCGGCCAGTGAATGGGCCGGCCGCCGGGATGGACACACGGGGACTCAGATGCTCGTTGTCGGCTCCGGTCGCTGGAGTAGGGCCGGGCCCCGGACTGGCGCCCGAGTAGCCCAGCACCTGAATCGGCAGAGACGTTGTACGAGCTCGGTTGTCCTCAAGTAGGCGATCGAGCTTGACGTCCATAGCGTGCGCCAGTTCCTCAAGCAGCGCGACGGCGCTTCGAAGTGCCATCTTTGCAGTCAGGGTCGCAAGGTTGGACATTACAAGCAGATTCATGCCCCCGCGTTGAACTGGGCAAACGAATCTATTTGCCCCTCGGCTCCTCGCATCACTCGGCTGAACACGCCGTCTTGGGAAAGGTTGAATTTCGCCAGTCCAACGAGCCGCAGGAGGGACTCCGGGGTGAGCTGCACCCAGCTGTCGTCCAAAGACGTCAAGACCGCGCCGAGCCACGTGGCTTTCGCGACCAGATGGGCCGTTCCCCTGCCCGCCTTCCTCGCCTGGTTGGCGTCAACGTCCAACCGCGAAAGGAGAGTGCTGATCAAGCCTTGGTCTCACGCCAGAACAGCGGTGCCCCGGAGACATGGATCCCAACTGCCACCTTAAGTCCCTCCGGCACAGAGTGATGGCACCCTCGTGGTCTGTCCATCGATTACGACGGACGATCCTGCCATGTTCGCGTTGACATCCCAGACACGAGGACTGGCCCCCGGGTCCAACGTTCTAAACGTGTCGCTGACGTGTGTGAGATGGTCGAGTTTCGCTGGGTCAGAGATCGCCGCGAAGCTTAGCAAGCTCGCCTGCGGCGGCGTTCAACCTGAACAAGATGAATTCGGATGGAGCCAATTCCGTCGTGGACGCGCTGGACACATTCGGTTCCCCGCTGCGATCGAGAGCAATTCATCTGGGCTACATCGATGAACCGGGAACAACGTTCTAGATCCCGGACCAATTGGCAGGACATCGGCAGGAAGCCGGAACACGTCAGCGTCGTGGAGCTTCGCAACGCGATGATGCACGTTGTCCGGCTGTTCGGCGGAATCTCCGTCAACGAGCTGCATCGGGAGACGATCCGAATCTTTTGCAGGAAACGCCGGACTGCAGGCCGCACCGCGCGGCTGAATGAAGGCCTGCAATATGGCATGGATATCGAGCGGCTTGAGCTGCGTGTCGACGAGATTGACGTTCAGAAGGGCTGGCAGCCATCCTGCCGGCCAGGCACCACCCATAAGAGAGTCAACGCGGGACCCTGCGGGAGTGTCCATTTAGCGGTGGATTCAGGTCAAAACGGACACTCCCAATCAGAGCGTTGCTACGACCATATGACTCTGCCACATCGGTCCACCTTGGAAGTAAGGTCAGCGACGCGTGTCTTGAGCAAAGCTGACAATGGCCTTGATACATTGCGTGAGAGATGATGGCACCGAGGTGCAGTCTGCTTCGTTAGTCGCAAATCTGTATTTGTGAGCATGTTTGGTCCGGAGCTTTCCCTTGCATGCGTGGAGTTTCGAAACGAACGCCGCCCATTCGTCGAGTTCCTCTTCGAGGTCTCGTCTGAACGCGGTGAATCGAGGCCCAACATATGTTTGGTCGCCAAATGAGTACTCCTCGGCAGCTCGCGTCCCTGTACTGGCGGGCAACCAGGATAGAAGATCGTTGGTTGCCGTTTCGTGACGCAACCGGTTCGTTTCGATTTCTGGACCCAGCGGTGGAACGGCTGAGTAGGCTGGTGAGTAGTCTGCGTCGAATACTACGTACACAGGAACGCCGGAGCTGCGCAGGATCTCAAAGGCCATCGACATGTTTTCCTTTCCTCCGACGTTGATGACACAAACACCTTGCATCGCCAAGGACATGTTGAGGCGTTCACTGAGGTGCTCGAGCACGACTTGATCGGTCGGGCCCTCTACGAGTGCCACCGCGTCGGCAAAGAAACCTTCTGAAAACGAGGTCGGCAACCACTGTTGCACTTGTTTGGAGACTTTGTCTCTTGACCGGCCCAGCGACTTTGCCACCGCTTCGTCGTCCGTGCTGGTCACAGTTGAACGTCCATCTGCTATGTGTAGACGCCGCAGACTGGAAAACTGCTCGGGCCGCACAAAATAGGGGGAATGACTTGCTAGAAGGACCTGCCGGCCTTTTTGAGCGGCGATGGCCGTCAAGGACGTGGCAAAAGCGCGAGCCCGTGTAGGGTGCTGGTAAACCTCTGGTTCCTCAATACAAAGGATCAAGGTCGGGTGTTCTTCGGAATCTGCACCCCCTTCCCCCGCCATGGCCTGCAGGATCGACATCATAACGGCCCGCTGCACGCCGTGTCCTTGGCGGGATACGTCAACACTTGAACCGTCTATTTCGACGGTGGTCTGAACAGTCGTCTCAATTCGGGGTGAAAATGGTTCGACTTTGGGTGTGAACGTCACGGTTGCGCCTGGGACCAGCTCCGCCAGCGATTTGTTGACGCGGGAGGTCGCGTGTTCGGTACCGGTATTGATTGAGTCCACTACCGACTCATTGAGGTTAGCGATGGATTCCTCGTTTTGTTCGATCCACTCGTCACGTGCCGACTGCCCAGCTTCGGTGAGAAAGCTCCCAATGAGCTGGGAAAGAACGCTTCCCTTGCCCATCTCGCCGATGTCCGAAGTCAAGTCGTTCCCAGCTGGAATAAGAACTAACTGAACGCAGTCCCGAAGTACGTTGTTTCCGTTGAATCCGAACATGTGCTTGGCGTCTGAGTCGTCGATGGTCTCGAGAAGCGACACGTTTTCGGGCGAGTCTTCCCACTCGGCCAGTAAGCGTTCGATTTCATCGCTCTTGGCTAGTCGCTCTAAGGCGGGCAAAGTCGTCAGTTGATCACGCAACTGGTTGTATGCCGCTCGTTTTTCAGTGACAGATTTGATGGCCCGCACGGCGGCGAAACCGGGCCCTTGAAGGGAGTCCCCAACAAACTTGGTCTCATTTCCAGAGTCTGAGACCGTCCATGTCTTGCGGAAGGTTACGCTCTGCTTCCGACCGTACTCCCGGAGCAAACGCCGGTCTCGCGCTGTGAAAGCTTCAAACGTGACTTCGACCTGAACATTGTCCACCTCGGGCGCCTGGGCTCCGGGCAATGTAAAGAGGTCCTTGGGGTCCAGCCGGCGATCGTTCACGAACCAGTCCAATGCGTAAAGCACCGACGACTTACCACAACCATTTGATCCTAAGAGAACGGTATAGTCGTCGATCTTCAATGTCGACTCGGCATGCGAGCGGTAACCGCGGACTGTGACTGAGCTAATGAGCAATTTTTCCCCTGAAGTTGGAATAGCCATTGATGTGCAGCTATGGGTACATGACTCCAAACGATAAAGTAGGGCAGGCATAAAACTCGCATTTGGCCCGTAACCGCAGCAGAGATGAGGACTGAGCGACGCTCGCGCAGGAGCGCTGATGTTGATGTTGTCTTTTCGGTCAATTGGTCAATCTTGCACGTGCGTGAATCTAAGTCACCCACGATTCTTTCTGCTGTACGAGATCGGGGAGCGCCACCTAAATTCGGATCATAGTGAGACCCAAGTCGTGGTTGTTGGCGCCGCGCGTGTGAAGCTGAGATTGGTCATAGCCGCCCTGACTATTCAGTGCATAGGCAACGTTGTGCGGATCAGCCAGCTCGCGCACCTGCCGCACCTTGAGAACGGCCACGTGTACCCGGACTTGGAATTTCAATGAGCCCTGAAGAGCAGGCTGGCCCCGCGCATTCCGCCTGGCGATGTGCTCGGCCACGTACCCGGCGGCCTCACCCACCAGCGTCAGCGTGGCCGAGGCGTGCCGGGTCAGCCACGGCAGCTCGAAGGTGTGCAGTCCGACAACCTTCGTGACGCCGCGGAAGTGCCGGGGGGTAGTTCCACTCGTCCAGCTCCGGGATGTCCAGGAAGCTGAAGTCCAGGCCGTATCCGGTGGCCCAGATGACGGATGTGATGTTCTCCGCGGCCAGGTTCGGCTGCGCACCATTCTCCGCGGGAAGCCATTGATCGTCCTGGGGCGGTTGTGGCGGTTGGGGCGCCGGCGCGTCGATGCCCGCCGCCTTGACGTGCGCTTCCTTCATCAGTTTCAGGCGCTGGCTGAAACCGGCCTCCACCATCGCTAGCCGTCCAGGGAGGTCGTCGCTGAAGGCCAGTACGCCGTCGTCAGCTCCCTCAAAGCGGCCGTGAAGCCGCACGCCGTGGCGGCCCAGTTCCCGCAGCTGGATGCTGTCGCCGCCACGTTGCCGGAGACCAGCGGATTGCACATGAAGATGGCGGCGGGGGAGGGGAGCTGTCCGATCTGGAGCCCGTGGATGCTGTACGCGGGGCCGTGCAGGTTGATTTGCGGGATCCAGTAAAAGGTGTCCGGGCCGCGGCGCCTGCGGGGCGGCGCCTCCGGGCAGGCGGAAACGGACAAATGGACCTGGCGGCCGGCGGCCATCAGGTCTTCGGTGATCTGGCCGCCGGGACTGCCCGGTGCCCACAACCAGCACGGCACCGTGCGAAACAGCGCCGGTCGACGCCAGCGCCGAAGGTCCGGTTCCCCCAAAAGTGCGGGACACTGGAAGTCCCGAACCACGAAAGTGGGCCACCTTGATTAGTCTCCATCGGGATGCCAACGGCTTCATCCGGTTGACTCCGTGGGACTGAGCGGCGCCGGCGGCGCCGGCCATCTCGATCCGCTGCTGTATCCGTGGGATCCGCCCGGGGCCTCGGGTGTCATGGACGGCGATGAATTCCGGCCCCTTGAGCTTTCCGCCGGACTGGATGAAGCCCTCGCGCAAGCCGGCGCGGCACCGCTGGAAGCCCGTTCCCTGGTGGTCTCCATCGGGTCGAATTCAAGCGCCGACGTGATGCGGCGGAAATTCGGCAGCTACCACCAGCCTGTCAGTGCGGTCCTGCCGCTGGTCCGGGGGCAGCTCCACAACATCGCCGTTGGCCACTCCGCCCACGTGAGCAAGGCCGGCTACATCGCCGCCGCCCCGTATCCGCTGCTGGGAGAGTGCACAGCGGTCTGGCTTTCGTGGCTGGACGATGTCCAACTGCTGGCCCTCGACGAAACGGAGCCCAACTACCGGCGGATCCAGCTCGACGGCGAAGCCTGCCCGCTCGTGGTGGACCACGGGGAACGTCCGGAGGAGTTTTCGCTGTTCACCTCGCGCTGGGGCGTGCTGACCGATGGCGACGGCGGGAAGCTCCCCTTCCTCGACCAGCCCGCCCTCTTCGGGCTCCTCGCCGGCAGCGGCACCGGGGACCTCCTGGAGGAGGGGAAGTCCGTGTTCGGCGGGCCGCCGGAGCTTGTTGCCGAGCACCTCGCAATACCCTCGGTCCAGGCCTGGGCCAGGGACTGGTTCAGCTCGGCCGGCCTCGCCGCATCGGTGGACTTCGACGGGCCCTGCGCGGGGTAGCCGCCCCACTGGACCGTCGCCTTCACCGGGCGGCGATGTTCCCGGCGATGTGCTGGGCAATGTACTCGGCGTCGCGGCCCACGCCCGCCACGATGGAGGAGCCGTGCCCGGTCAGCCACGGCAGCCCGACGGCGTACAAGCCCGGGTGTTCGGTGACGCCGCGGTGGTGCCGGGGGTAGTTCCATGCTTCCAGCACCGGGATGTCCAGGATGCTGAAATCCAGCCGGTAGCCCGTGGCCCAGAGGACCGAGGTGACGTGGGCGGCTTCGAGGTTCAGCCGCGCCGGCTCCGAGGAAAGCCAGTCGTCCCTGCGCGGCGGCTCCGGCTCCGGTGCCGACATGCCGGTGGCGGCAATATAGCTGTCGAACATCGGCTTCATCCGCTGGTAGAACGCCGCCTCCACCAGGGCCAGGCGTTCCGGAAGGTCATCGCTGAAGACGAGGTCGCCGTCGTCGGCTGCTTCCAAATGGCCCTGCAGCCGGACGCCGCGCCGGCCGAGGTCCCGCAGGTGGATGTCGTGGCCGCCGTCGGCGCCGGACACCAGCGGGTTGCAGGCGAACCTCGCCGCGGGGGAGGGCAACTGCCCCACGGTGAGGCCGTTCAGTCCGTAGCCGGGGCCGAACTGGGCAAGCTGCATCATCCAATAGATCAGGTCCTGGCCGCGGTACCGACGCGGTGCTTCCGGGCACGTGGACACCGCCAGGTGGATTTCGCGGCCGGCGGCGAGCAGTTCCTCGGCGATCTGGCCGCCGGACTGGCCGGTGCCAACGATGAGCACGGCACCGCCGGGCAGCTGGCCCGGGTTGCGGTAGCTGTCGGTGTGAAGTTGCAGGATGTGGCTGGGCAGTTGCGCCGACAGGGCGGGGATTTTCGGCTTCTGGTAGCCGCCGGTAGCGAGCACCACGTTCCGGGTCCGCCAGCTGCCCTGGGTGGTGGCCACGGTGAAGCCGCCGCCCTCCGCGGGCGCGATACGCGTGACGTCCGTACCCGTCCGGACAGGAGCGTCGATGCTCTCCGCATAGTGCCGGAAATAGCCGATGAGGTCATCCCGCAGCATGAACGCTTCCGGGGCGGGGCCGTCATACGGCATGCCGGGCAGCGCCAGCGAGAAGTTCGGCGTGTTCAGGCAAAACGCATCCCACCGGTCCTGCCACGCCCCGCCAAGGGTTTCGCGCCGTTCCAGCAACTGATGTTCGACGCCGGCCCGGCTGAGCCAGTAGCTCGTGGCCAGGCCCGCCTGCCCGGCCCCGACGATAAGGGTGTTGACGCTTTTCGGAGCCGCAGGTCGGGCGGCCGTCGGGGTCTCCATGGTTCTTCTCCCGTAGCCAGGGTTCAGGCGGGAATGTGGGCAGGGTATGCCCACAGCGTCGCTAAGAACAGGTGCCCGACGACGGCGTCGGCCCGCACTGCAGCCGGAGCCGTAGGAGCACGGGATGGACTTGAACATTGTCCACGCCGCGTGCCGTCGGTCCGTGTTACATGTAACATTGACCTATGAGCGTCAGGGATCGTGTAGCTCGCCACCGTGCCGCCATGCGGGAGCGAGGCTTCCGGCAGATTCAGATGTGGGTCCCGGATACGCGGACAGAGGAGTTTAGGCGTGAAGCCCGGCGGCAAGCGCTGGCGGTCGCGGCCTCCGACCATGCCAGCGACGACCAAGATTTCATCGAACAGATCGCGGAAGACTGGCCGGAGTGAATCGCGGTGAGCTGTGGACGGTTTCGGGGGGAACATATGCGCAGAAACCACGGCCAGCACTCATAATCCAGGACGACCTGTTTGCGGCCTCGGAGTCGGTCACGCTTCTGCCCCTGACGACTCAGTTGACGGATGCCCCGCTGCTGAGGCTGACCGTTGACCCCGGACAGCTCACCGGCTTGACGCAACACAGCCAGATCATGGTGGACAAGCTCACAACTGTGAGGCGGGCCAACCTTGGGCAGCGGATAGGCCGAATAGATGCCAAGACCATGGTTGCCGTTGAGCAGTCCCTTGCGGTCTTTCTTGGGCTGGGGCGCTGACCGGTTCAGCCACAAAGCCGTTCCCGAGCCCAATCCCAGCGGATCAGCTCCTGTTCCAGGCGAACGGCCGGTCCGTAGGAGTCGTTGCCAAGCGCTTCGTAGAGCGCAGCCTCATCCGGCGTCAGCCTGGTCAGTGCAGCCCGCGACGGTGACGGCTCGTTGCCCCAGGCATCCCTGTGCGAGAGGAGTGTTTCCGTATTCATCAGCACGCTCTCCACATGCGGGTGCACGGCACGGAGCTGGTCCAGGATCCGGAAGCCGTGGGTGTCAATGTCGCCCCAGTAGAAGATCGTGCAATCACGCAGCCACGCCGCATCCCGCAGGGACGAAAAGCCGTAGCCGGCTCCATAGAGGGCCAGCGTTCCGGGACGCTCCGGCAGGGCAAGGAAATTGACCTGGTTCTCCGTCGCAATCACGGTGTCCACCGGCAGCTGCAGGGTGCTGAAGGCTTCAGCTGTGACCGTGATGTCCCGGGCGCCGCCCAGAGTGGGCATCCCCGGATCCAGGACGCGGAACCGGACGAGCTCGGGCGGATGCAGGAATCCGTGCCGGCGGGCGAACCGTGCCGCCGGGGTACGGCCGGCACCGTCGTCCAGGGCAACTTCCGGCTCGGCCGGCCCCACGGCTGCCTCGGCGTCGGCTTCCACGTCGCCAACCTCGGAGAGGGGAGCGACGGCGGCCAGCAGCTGGTCTATGACTTGCCTGTGGCGCTCAATGAATTTCGTGTGCACGCCGGGCAGCCCCAGCTGCCGGACGTAGATTCCCGGCTCGGGATTGTCCCGAAGCCACAGCGCGGCCCGAGCCGCCGTCAGGGAATCAGAACCCAGTTCGAGCAGTTTCAGCGGGCGCCGCGCAGCCCAGTCCAGCAGCAGCGGATCCAGCTCCCCGAGGCCCGCGGCCAGCTCCCGGAACCGCGCCGCCTCCCGGGACTTGCCGACAAAGCCGATCTCATGTTCCACGGTCGCGAACACGGCCGCGGCCGGAATCCGGTTGGAGCCCACCGTGCGGCTGCCCACCTCCACTGTTTCCAGCTCGTACGGGCCGGCCTCGGCGAACAGCTCAGCAGCCCACCGATGGGCCGCAGCGTAATCGCTCAACAGGGCTGCCGCCGTCGGACGTTTCAGCGAACGGCGGCGCGGGTAGGCTCCGGATGGTTCCAGCAGCTCCCGCAGCAGGGCACCGCTGTTCCACGCCTTCAGTGACTGCGCCCGGAGACCCGCCAAGGTAGTCCAAGACTCCGCGGGGAGGTCCCTTCCCAAACCTCGCAAGCTCGGCTCGGGGCCCTCGGGACGCCGCTTAGGCACGCCGGTCCCGTTTATCGCGGTATTCCTGGATGGTCATGTTGCGCAGCTGGGAGTCGTCGCCGTTGGTGTTCGCCACGAATCCCACGTGCGAGACGAACGGCTCGATCACGTGGATCTTCTGCAGCGGTGTGACGATCAGCAGCTGCAGCTTCATGCGCTGGAACAGTTGCAGGCCGTAGCGCGCAGACTCGTCGGATCCGCGGCCGAACGCTTCGTCGATCACCACGAACCGGAAACTCCGAGCGGACTTCTTCCCGGCCGCAGCCGCCGACATACCCCCGGCCGCCGACCCCAGCCCGAACTGGAAGGCAAGGGCCGCGGCGAGGATCGTGTACGCCAGCTTTTCCTTCTGGCCGCCGGACTTGCCGCCGGAATCGGTGAAGTGCTCGAACTCCTCGCCGGTCTCGGTCCACTTTTCCGAGGCCGAGAACGTGAACCAGTTCCGCACGTCAGTGACCTTGGCCGTCCACCGCTCATCCAGCGTGGTCAGGCCTTCACGCCCGCGGAAGCGCTCGATCAGGCGCTCCACCTGCAGATACTTCTGCTCCGAGTACTGGTCCTCGTCGCCGATGGTCCCCTCCGAGCACGCCCGCAGGTCCGACATGAACTCGCGCACGTCCTGGTCCGAGGTGTTCTGGTGCTCCAGCTGGATGTGCCGGCCCGGGTTGTACTCGATCCCGGCCAGCGAATGGTTGATCTCGCCGATCCGGGTCACGATGTCCTGCCGCCGGCTGTCCAGGAAGGCGTTGAACGCGACCACCTCGTGGATGGTGTTCTGGTTCAGCGACTCCTTGAAATGGGCCTCGAAGCGGGGAAGATCGTTGCTGACCAGCTGCTCCAGCAGCCGGGTGTAGTCCGGGGCGGCCTCGAGGGCGGCGTCGATGTCCGTGGTCTCGTTGGGGTACTTGTTGCGAAAGTCGGCCATCAGCCGGACTGTGCTTTCCGCGGCCCGGGCAATGCGCTTGGACAGGGCATCAATCATGTCCGTCAGCCCGGAACGGACAGAGCTCTCCGCCGTGCCGGTGTTCTTGTACGTCAGGGTCTTGTCGCCGAGCGCCGCGGTGGTGAGCTGTTCGAGGGCGGCCAGCACCCCGCCGTCGTGCGTCAGCGGTGTCTCCGCGAGAGTGCCGCGGCATTCCTCGATCGCCTCCGCGATGTCCCTGCCGTCCTTCTCGTTGGCGCCCAGGCGTTCACGCAGCTTGCCGGCCTTTTCCTCGAGCCGCTCCAGCTCGGCGGTCACCGCGGATTCCTTGGCCGTGAGCTGCTTCAGTACGTCGCTGGCGGTCTCCAGTTCGAGCTTCTCGGCCTTGAGCTCTTCGATCCGCCGGGCCGTGAGCTGCCAGCTGATCTCGCCGAAGTCGGCCACCCCGCGTACGATACCGAGCTGCTGGTTTTGCCTGCCCAGATCGCCCAGGGAGGCGTTGACCTTTTTCAGCTGGGTCTCCGTCACCCCGAGCTGGCCCTTGACCTCGTCCTGTTCGGCGAGGAAGCGGCTGATCTTGTCGTGGTTGTCCCAGCCGAGCACATAGTTGCGCCGGTCCGTCAGCTCCCGCCGGTCGTCCTTTTCGTGCCTGCCGCGGACGCCCTTGAGCTGGCCGTTGACGGTCAGCGCCTTCGGGTAGCGGCGGAAGTCCTCGAGGGTGTCGCAGCAGACATGGTCGAACCGGGTGGCGAGTTCATCCAGCAGGAAGTTGCGGAACGGCGTGCCCGGCTTGATGGCGATCTTCGTGGCCAGCGTGCCCGGCTCCGCCGTCCTGGCCGCCGGGGATTCCCCGATCCGCAGGTAGACCAGCCGGCCGCGCAGATTGTTGGCATCCACCCAGCTGCTGACCGCCGCGTAGTGATCGGCCGGGACCAGCAGGGACAGCGCGAAACCGTGCAGCGTGCGTTCCGCGGCGCCCTCCCACGCGCCCTCGCCGTCGCGGACCCGCAGCAGTTCCCCGGCGTACGGCAGCGCCGCTTCCGTGATTCCGGTGCCGTCGCACAGCCGACGGCGGAGCTCCAGCTGGGGGAGCGGCAGCAGGTTGGGGCGGGACTGCAGGCTGCGCAGTTCGGCGCCGATCTCAGTGAGCCGGGCCGTCTGTTCGGTGCGGGTGATGGCCCACCGGGTGCGGCCGTCCTGGAGCTCATCGGACTGGGCGCCGAGCTGCGATTCGACCTCACCGAGCCGGGCCCGGTTCGCGTCGAACAACACCCGATCTTCCGGGGGCCGGAGTCCGAGATCCTTCGCTGCTGCACCGTAGGTTTCGAAGCGCTGCCGCTGGGTCCGGGACTGGTCAGTCAGCCGTGCAACGTCAGCGTCGATGGCCGCCAGCCGGCCGCCGCCGTTGGTGCGGATGTCCTCCTGGATGGCGGAAAGCTCGTGCCGCTTCCCGGTGATTTCGGTGCGCTGTTTTGTGCTGTCCTCCTGGAGTCGCTCTCCGGTGCGTTCCAGCTCCGACTGGTGTTCCAGGCTCAGCTGCAGCTTCCGGTCCGTGAACCAGGGATGCAGCTGGCGGCGCTGTTCGCTGGCCTGGTCGTACTCGTGGCTCAGATTCGCGTGCTGGGCGGCACCCTCCCTGATCGGCGTCAGCAGGGTGATCTGGTCCTTGGCCCGGAGCACCGCGTCGTGGGCCATCTTCAGGTCGTCGAAGTGGTGGATGAGGTTGCCGATACGCTCGCCGACCTTGTCTTCCTCCAGCATGTTGGTGCGCACGAAGGAGGTGATGTTCTCCACCTGCTTCATGGACACCGTGCGGTGGAACAGTTCCATGGCCTGGTTGCCGCTGATCCCGAACTGCCGCTTGAACGCTGCGGCGTAGGGCTCAAAGCTGTCATGGACGGCGACACCAGCGGCGCGGAGTTTCTTCTTCAACTTCGCGGGGTCCTGCCCGAAGTTTGAGAAGTCCGCAGCGATGGACTGGTCCGCCTCAGCCAACGAGTAGAAGCGGCTGGGTTGACCCGCTTCCTGGGTGGCCCACAGCGTGATGGCCAGGGTGACCGACTTGTCCAGCACGGCATTGTGGAAGACGGCGAGCACCACGGTCAGGGCGCCGGTCCCACGCAGTGCCACCGGCTTGGAGTACTCGCCGCCCGTGCTGCGCGTGCTCTTGTGGAAGCCGCGCACGTACGACGTCAGTGAGCGCTCCTTCTTCTGCGCGCCGGCCGCCTTGTTGTACTCGATCCGGTTCGCGGGCAGCAGCAGGGTGGTGATGGCATCGACCACCGTCGACTTACCGGAGCCGATGTCACCTGTGAGCAGGCTGTTGGCACCGTCCAGCCGGAACGTCCGCACGCCCTGGTGGAACGTGCCCCAGTTCAGCAGCTCCAGACGGTGCAGCCGGAAACCGGGGGGAGTGCCGCCGTCGTCCGTCATTTCCTCCAGGCTGAACAAGGTGTCCTGCAGGTCAGCGGTCACTTGGTGTCCTCCTCCGCTGCGGTTGTCCCGCTAACCGGCGTCCCAGCGAGAGTGGCACGGTAGTCTGCCAGCCGCGCGTCGAACTCCTCCAGCCACTGGGCGTCCACGAACGCCTTAAGGATGCGGACCACCTCGTACGTACCCGGCTGGCCCTTCAGCCGCCGCAGGAAGCCGAGTTCCACCACCTTCTTGATGTCGGTGGCGAGTCGGTCCATGGTCCTGGCTTCGTTGCTGGATTCGGGCAGGAAGACGGCAACCATGTCCGCGATGTCCTGCTCGGTCATGATGAGCCGGAGCTCGCTGCTGTTGGTGTCGAATTCCAGCATCCGGCCGCGCAGGAGGGCCAGCAACAGGCTGACGTTGAAGGTCAGCTGCCGCCGCGGAATCAGCCGGGGGAGATTGCTATCGGGGTCCTCGCGCGACTTCAGGAATGCGTAGCCCTCGGATTCGTCCAGGATCAGGTCCAGACCCAGCACGGAAACGTAGTCGCGGACCTGGGAGGACAAGCCCAGCAGCGACTGCCAGAGCTTCTCGTCCCCTTCGGCGTAGAGGACACCTTTGAACAGCCGTGTGACGACGCCGGGAAGTTCCTCGCGTGTGCGGAGTTCCGTTTCTGCAGTGGCTGGGGAATTCGCTGCCGGGTTCATGCTGGCCTTCCGAAGATGATCTGTTCGAGGGTCGCTTCGCGAATGCTGCCGTCGGACAGCTGCCAAGCGATTTGTTGGGAGGCCTCCGGGTTGATGCTCGCCCAGTCCGACTCCGTGGCCAGCTGGTAGTAGGTCACAATTTCCGCCAGGCCCTGCGAGACGGGGTAGGCGGCGGTGACCTCCGCGAGGGTGGTCTGTTCCGCTTCGGCGAGAACTGCGTCGATATTGGCCTTGAGCCGTTCCTTGTCCACGTGGAACTGGCTGAACAGGGCGCCGGCGTCCACGTCCGCGTCGTCGGCCGTGAGGACGTCGTCGTCCACCATCACCCGCCGAGTCGGCTCATACAGCGGCCGTTCGAAGGGCAGCGTAATGTCCACTGCCGGGGCCGAAATGGTCATGAAGTCCCCCGACGGCGGCTGCTCCCGGGTGGCGAGGGCGCCAGACTCGATCCTCCGGATGAGCTGCATGATGCGCTTGTTCTCAAGGAACACCTTGTCGTCGAGCAGCCGGCGCATCTGCTGGGACAGCTGGCGGACGGTGCCCTGGGTCTGTTCGACGGCGGGCAGCCAGTCCTGGTGCAGGTTCACCACGGAGTGGAGGTTGTCCGCGTGGGCGAGAGCCTCGATCTGGGTGGCGCGCTGGAGGAGTTCCTGCAGTCTTCTTCGGGATTCCGGGGACATGAGGTAGTCCCAGAAGCCCTGGAAAGTACGCCCCTGCAGGGAGCTGCTGATGTCCTGCTGGTTGGCGAAGATCGATTCCAGGAGCTCGCCCTGGGTGCCGTCCCAGGTGGCGATCTGCTCGCGGACCTGGCGGTCCAGCTTCCGGAAGTTCTGTTCGACCTCGCGGAAATCCGAGAGGAGGTCCTTGGCCAGGGCGGTCAGCTGCTGGAAATGGTCCAGTGCTTCCGGGCCTGTCATGACGCGTATGTTGCCGTCCCGGATCCGCTGCATCTCGGCGTCGATCCCGTCGCGCTGCAGCTGCAGTTCGGCGAGCCGCACTTCGGGATCGGTCTCCGACTGCTGGACCAGCCGCTCCAGGACGGCAAAGATGCTGGTGAGCCGGGACTGGGTGGCCACGAAGTCGCGTCCGCGCAGGCCCTCCACCCAGCGGACAACGTCTTCCGCGGCCGCGGTGAGATCGTAGCGCGGCTCGTCCTGGCCTTGGATGTAGTACTTCCGCAGCCAGGCCCTCTCGGGGGCGGCCCAGTCGTCGAGGTACTCCGAGGCCTGACGCGGAAACTTGTCCTCGCCGTAGGCATCCCGCAAGCCGAAGAGCACATCGTCCAGGCTGTCGATGAGCTGCTGGCGGCCTAGGTTCCGCTGGTTGGGGCCAGTGAAGGCGGCCATGAAAAACGAGATGGCGAGAGGCGCGTTCTGGGCGCGCAGCAGGGACCAGCCTGCATGGCTTTCGCGCAGGGCGTTGATTGCGTAATAGTCCATCCGGTCCTCGTGGTGTTGCCCGCCTCACGTCCTACGTTCACTCTAAAGGGCGCCGCGGACATTTTCTGCGGACAAGGAGTTGCAACGTGGGCCGGCAGATAGCAGATGGCGGAAGACAGCAGGATGTCGCTACGGGAGAGACTGCCGTTCCCCGACGGCGACCGCATCCTCAGCCGTTACGTACGTCCGCCGTCGTCGTTCCAGTCTTTCCTGCTGGCCTGGCGACGGGATCCGCGCGCCTTTGGCGCGGTTGCAGCTGCTGCACGCGGCGACGAAGTTCCGCAGGCTGGTGGATCCGCCCTTGGACCACGGGTAGAAATGGTCACCGTGTTCCGCAGGACGGGAACAACGGCGGCGGAAACCGGCCTCCATCTCGCACTGGCCCTCTGCCCGCGACATGCCTTCGCGGCGCTGCTGGCGGCTGAAGCGCCGGACCGGGTCGCGGCGCTTCACGTCCCTCGCCCGGATGACCGACGCGCTAATGGTCAGGACGACGGCGAGTAAGCCAGGAAGTGCGACGGCCGCCAGCATGCCGTCGAACATCCCGGTAAAGATGGCCGCGACGGTCGTGGGTGGTCGTGCCCCAGTTGGGTTCCCGGAACGCGTCACGAGCGACAGGATGGCAGCGGCGAAGATCCACACCGTCAACGCGGCCATGGCCAACCGGAGTAATTGGCGCGTCCAGTAGATGCGTTTCAATTCAAGCATTTGGTCTCCCCCATAAAGACTCTGGCAAAATGACGGGCGGTGTCCCGCTCGCTGAGACAGATCGTACCTTCGCTGGCGGTACGGGGAAGCGGTGCGTCTCCAAGCGTGGTGTTCGTCAAGGGTGTTCTGGTTCAGTGCGGACCGCTACCTTTTTTCTATGGCCATGGGCAAGCCCCGGTGCTCTGACCCCTCTACAGGAATTTCTACTCAGAAGGAGTGGAAACGGTCATGAATCGACGAACCAAAATCTTCTTTGGTGTGATCGTCCTCTTGCTAGTTGTTGGTGGGGCGACATTATTTGTCTTCGACAACACAAAAAGGAGTACGGCCGCGGAGTACAACCCGCAGATCAACCCGGCAGATTTCACCACTGAAATCACCAATAAATACTTCGCCCTCCCTGTCGGCAAAAAACTGACGTACGAGACCACTGAGCAAGGAAGAGTCACCGAGAGGGTCGAGATCGAAATCCTGCCAGAGACCATGACCATAGAGGGCGTGGAGACGGTGGTCTATCTGGATAAGGAGTACAAGAACGGGCAGTTGGTAGAGGAAACCCGGGATTACCTGGCGCAACACAAATACGGCGACGTCTGGTACTTCGGCGAGGACGTGGGCAACTACTCGAATGGAATGTTGGTGAACCACTCGGGCAGCTTTCTCCATGGAAAAGACGGCCCGAAGGCCGGTATCTGGATGAAGGCTGAGCAGCGCGTCGGCGACTCCTACAGGCAGGAATTTTACGTTGGTCACGCGGAAGACATGCGGGACACCGTAGCTACCGGCGAGACCGTCACCACGAAATCAGGCACGTACACCGACTGCGTCAAGGTCTACGACTGGACGCCGCTTGAAAAGAACTCCCGGGAGTATAAGTATCACTGCCCCAGATTGGTGCGCTGGCCCTTACCGAGGACCTGGAAACAGGCAGCCGGTCAGAACTCGTGAATGTTGTTCAGCCCTAGCCTTCTACCTTTTGGGCCGGGCCTTAGAAGCCTTCGGCTCCTTGGGTGGCAGTCCGGCCACATAGGAATAAGCCTTCTCCACCCGAGCCCTGGCCCGAGCCTCATCGCCGTCGCCCTCGGCGTTCCAGATTTCCGGCAATCCGGTGTAGCCGCCCATGGGGCGTTCCGGCGGACCGAACGGAACGGTCCGCTCGGTGCCTTCCAGCATCTCCTTGTCCGCCTCGGCCAGCTTCACGCCGATGGTGGGGCCGAACAGGCCGGCGAACATGTTGCCGTGCACGAACGCCCCGAGGTTTCCGAACATCGGCTTGATGACCACCTCGGGATGATCAGGCAACACCGAGCGGAAGTGTTCCTTGTCGGCGTCGGACGCTTTCGGCATTTCCATGGGTCTTCCTCCGGTAAGGACGGTCGCGGGCTGGTCTTCCTGCAGGATATGCCCGCGGCCGGGCACGGCACAGGCAAGGCGCGCAGACGGCCGGCGCGATGCGGGGTGGGCTGCCGCGGACGGCGGCTCGATGGGGCTGTGGTAATTCACCGCACAAATCTCCTGTACAGTTGATCCTGTTGTTGTGTTTATGCAGTTCGTAGTTCAGGCAGTACGCATGGTCGAAAGCCCATGTTCTTCTGAAGCAGCGGTTTTGAGCACCCCAAACAGGAGGACCCGAAAGTCGGGACAGTTCCTCCACCTTCACGAAGGACAAAAATAATGGCTACTGGTACCGTCAAATGGTTTAACGCTGAAAAGGGCTTCGGCTTCATTTCCCCCGATGACTCCTCACAGGACGTTTTCGCACACTACTCTGCGATCAACTCCTCCGGCTTCCGCTCCCTCGAAGAGAACCAGAAGGTCTCCTTCGAAACCGAGCAGGGCCCCAAGGGTCCCCAGGCCACCAACATCCAGGCTATCTAATTTCCTTTTAGATACCCGGGACCGTTAGGTTTCGAGCAGGGCCCGTCTTCGGACGGGCCCTGCTTTTGTTTAACCCACCCGTGCTTCCAAGACAGGGACGACGACGGCGGCGCGGCACCGCCGTCGTCGGCCCGCCGCGATCCTCATGCCGGCCAGGGCTCCCGGCGCCGGGTCCCGCACCACAAGTCTGCGGCTAGTCGTCCCGGGGGATGAGGATCCACAACGCGACATAGACGAACTCGCCCACGCCGAACAGGCCGAAGAACATGAACCCGAGCCGGACAAATGCCCGGGGGACTTCGAAACGGTCGGCCAAGGCAGCGCACACGCCTGCGAAGATTTTGCCGCGTCTGGGGCGAACCAAGGTTGCTGACATTTCGCTACCGTAGCACCAGGCGCCCGTCGAGTCAGCAGTGTCTTTCGCCCCTGCCGCCCAGCGCCACAGCACGCGCCGCTCGGCGTCAGAGCTGGCCCCGCCGCGCCAGGTACGTGTTGAGCGCCGGGTTGTCGATGTCCTTGGCCAGCCACGGGATAGTCTCCGCGGCGGCGGCATCGCCTAGGACCGCCCGGTGCGAGTGCGCCCGGACCACGAGTTCGCGCAGGGCGCCGCGGCTGGCCATGGTGCCCAGCCGGTCGGCGTAGTCCCCGGCGGCGGGGGAGCCGGCGTCGATCGCGACCTCGGCGGCGGTGTCCAGCAGCCGCGCCCGGTACCAGAGATACCAGGGTGTGGTGTCGAGCCCCCGCTTCAGCCACGATTCGGCCGCGGCCTGATCATTCAGCGCCATGCTGAGCCGGGCCTTGGCCCCGGCGGCGAGGGTCAGGTAGCAGTGGTCGCCGGCGACGTCGGCCATCACCCACGAGCGGTCGATCAGGGGAGCGGCGTCCTCCAGCCGGCCGGCGGCGAGGAACGTCTCGCCGCGGAGCCCGGCGACAAAAGGCTCGAACGCCGTCCAGTGCTCGGCCGCGATCAGTTCCTGGGCCCGGTCCAGGCAGTCAGCCGCCGGCTCCAAATCCCCGCGCAGCAGATGCACCCGGCCGGCCAGGGCCGTGCTGAACGCCAACAGACGGCGGCCACCCACGGCGGTGGCAAGCCGGATCGATTCGGCCAGGGCCGCCAGCGCCTCGCTGTAGTGTGCGGTGTCCGAGGCTGCCATGCCCTGGATGGCCAGGATCCTGGAGCGTTCGTCGTCGAACCCGTCCGCTGCCCGGGCCGCCTGCTCCAGCCAGCCGGCCGCACGGTCCGGAATGCCCCGCTGCACCGACAGGTACCCCAGCTCCCGGTACGCGGCCGCCGCCACCCGCGACGCCGGCCGCGCGGGGTTCCGTGCCCCCGATGCCAGCGACTCAGGGTCCAGTCCCTCGGATTTCAAAGCCCTGTGCAGGAGGTCGGCCACCTCGGCGCCGCGGCCGCCGGCCTGATGGATCAGCGCCCCGGACAAGGTGACCAGGGATTCGGCGAGCAGATGGTGGTCGCCGGTCCGTTGCGCGATCTCGGCGGCGAGGCGCAACTGCTCCAGCCCGCGGTCCACGGAGCCTGCCGAGAGCGAGGCCTCGGCGGCGTCGAGGTAGGACCGCACGGCGGCCGAACTGGCCGGCAGCCCGGGCTCCGCGGCGGGCGCCGCATCTGCCAGTGCCCGGCGCACCTCTGCCGGCACGCCGAGCCCTAGCTCCCGCCGGTAGAGTTCGCGGCACTTGTCGGCCTGCTCCCGCGCCCGCCGGTAGTCACCCAGGGCGAGCAGGGCCTTGATCAGCACGGCGTGGCAGTCGGCGTTGAAGGGGTCCAGGTGCAGCGCGCGGGTGGCGAGGTCGACGGCGTCGTCCGCCCTTCCGGCCGCCAGCGTGGCGAGCGACGCCTCGTAGAGCAGCGTCAGGACGGAGTTCTCGAGCCGGTGCCGCTGGTCCTCCAGCCAGGATTCGAAAGCCGGGCATTCTTCGAAGGCGAGTCCCTCCAGGAGTTCGCCGTC
The DNA here is from genome assembly GCF_056406115.1 of Arthrobacter sp. P1_D4. NCBI lineage: Bacteria > Bacillati > Actinomycetota > Actinomycetes > Micrococcales > Micrococcaceae > Arthrobacter > Arthrobacter sp. P1_D4. Next base: position 79,489 of record NZ_JBFUAU010000015.1, read on the forward strand.
GAAGGTGCGGGGGTCGGCGTCGCCGGCTGGCTGCAGGGCGGCAAGCACATCGCAGTTCCAGCCGGCCGGCAACACCAGCCGCAGCGGGTCGCCGCCCACCGAATCCGCGCCGAGGGTCCGGCGCAGCTCGGAGAGATTCCAGCGCAGGGCGCCGAGCGGGTCCTCGGCGTCGGGGAACAGGAGGGCCGCCGTCCGGGCCCGTCCGGTGCCGCCCGGTTGCAGCGCGAGGTAGGCCAGCACAGCCCACGCCTTGCGGCCCCGGGGTTGCCGGGGTGTGGTGCCAGCGGACTCGATCCTGGGCGGACCGAGGAGCCGAATCCAAGTCTCGGCCATATCAGTCATGCTACGCCGCCAACGGGCACGCGGGAGGGGCCGACGGCGGGCGTGCGGCGGGGGAGCGACGGCGCCTGACCGGCGCTTGGCCGGCGCATGGTCGGAGCCGAAGGGTGCCGGAAGCGGGCGGAAAACCACAGCGGAAAATCCTCACACGGTGGCTCACACGGTGGGTGCGGAAACTGGACATGTCCCCACAAAAGGACCGGAAACCTGAACCCCAGCCGCAAACTAAACCCGCACCGATCGCCCGGGATTCCGGCCCAACAACCTGATCCATCATCAGCCCCAACAACCAGCTCCATCACTCGCCCGAGGTGCTTTTCACATGGAATTTGCCGCCATCCTGCTCGCCGGACTCCTGGTCTTCGCAGCCGTCGCCACCATCGTCGCGGTCGTCCGCGACGGCCGGGGCCACACCCCTCCCATCCGGTCCACCCGGCCCTGGATGGCAGGCAACCTGCCCAGCGAACCGTACGCGTCCCTGCGGTCCCTGCAGGGCTGACCGAATCCCGGCAGCCACACGCAGGTAACCGCTCGGGCCTGACCCCGGCTTCCAGCATGGGAGGCGGGGATCAGGCCCGACGTCGTGCGGTGCCTTTGTGGAGCTCAGCTTTAGGTGGGCTACGTCCATGGGACGAAGGTTCCAGAGACGTAGCTGGCGCTCTTGAATTCTGAAGCGTGCCGGATGTCAGATGGTTTCAGAGAACCACACCCGAGGAGGTCGCCATGACGGTCGCTTTCAACCACACCATCGTCTACGCAACGGATAAGCGGCAGTCGGCGAAGTTCCTGGCCGACGTGCTCGGGCTGCCGGAACCCCAAGCCATGTGGTCCTTCATGACCGTCCCCCTTGACCACGGGGTGGCCCTCGATTTCGCCACCGCGGACCGGCCCATCGCCCCGCAGCACTACGCCTTCCTGGTCAGCGAGGAGGACTTCGACGGAATCTTCGCAAGGATCCAGGCCGAGGGCATCCCCTACTGGGCGGACCCGGGACGGTCCCGCCCACAGCAGATCAACCACAACGACGGCGGACGCGGCGTCTACTTCGCGGATCCCGACGGGCATTTCCTTGAGGCGATCACGCGTCCGTACGGATCGGGTGCTGCGTGACGTCCCAGGTTCGCCGTCACGGCCCCGGGACCGCCTAGATCCTTGCGCGGCACGATGGCATCGGCGAGGATGAACGCGATTCACCGTGTTGCGAAGAAGGAGTCGACGCGAATGACCAAGTATCTGATCTCGTTTCCGAGTGCCGCCATGGTCTTCCCTGAGGAAGAGCTGCAGGCTGTTTCGGATGCGTCGCACGCGGTCGTCCAGGAGGCGAAGGATGCCGGCGTCTGGGTGTTTGGCGGCGGCATCGATGAGGGCATCCCGCCCGTCATGGTCGACGGCGATGGGACCGTGAGCGAGGGCACTTACCCGCAGACGACGCAGCTCGAAGGCGGCTACTCGGTCCTGGAGCTGCCCTCGTACGAAGCTGCCTTGGAGTGGGCCGCGAAGATCGCGGTCGCCTGCCGTTGCGCGCAGGAGGTCCGCGCTTTCCAGTACGACCCCGCCAGCTAGCTACACTGCGCGCCGGGGGTGGCTTACACTGACCTCGGCTGGTGGGCGCCGGGGGAGGGCACATGTCAAGACGGCAACTTTGTGGGGCAGTAGTGGTGGCTCTCGGGCTGGCCTTGGCCGGGTGCTCTGGATCCACACAGCCCGGTCAAGCCTTCACGTCGCCCACCATGCGTGCGGCACCCTCAACCCCGAGTCCTCAGCCGAGCCCGTCCATCGCCCACGACGGCAACGTGAAGGGAAACAGCGCGGTGAGCGTAACCGTGGCACCTGACATCTTCGACCAGCAGGGCGAGAGGTACGAGGAAGGACTGGGTGACGGATGGGAAACGTCACCCGCGTTCCTTGTCGAGACCGACGACCAGGACAAGGCGGCCGCGGCATTGTATGCCGCGGCAGGGCGCTTTATGTCGGTGGACCAGAACGGCAAGGAACTGAGCCCCGCCGAAATGACTGGCGACTACCCCCAGTACACGCCAAACTACGTCTCCGACGTCTATCTGACCGAACTGGGCCCCATGATTGTGACCGACACCAAAGGCGAACTCTCAAGAGGCATGGCGGAGAGGATGCTGCTCATACTTGAGACTGAGCTCCGCGCCCAGGGGATCACGGCCCATGTGGCTGCTCCACCGGCGGACCTCTTTCTCGAAGACCACCGCATCTGGCGGCCTCCCACCGAGACCGCCATGCACGCGGGAGCTGACGTGAAGGCGCCGACGAACGAATAGCGGCGGCGGGAGAACCTCGGGGCACCGTTCCCCGCCCCGGACAGGCGCGGAACACCGGCGTCGTCGGTCAAGTGTCTAGACACCCGCATTGGCGCGGGAGCATCCTAAACGTGTGCGCGTTTCGGGAGGAGAGCGGCCACGGGGCAGGGAGATCCCGCCCTGGCTGGGGAACCCTGGGGAACCGGTGGACCGTTGGCAGTCCCACCTTCCAGGCGTGCGGACACGATCGGCGAGGGAACCGGGGACCAGATCATGGACGAAACATCCGATACGCGGCAAAGGCTGTCCAACCGCATCGACCAGAAGCAACGGGACCTTCAGTCCTACCTCGGCAGGGAACGACCACGGCGCTCCCGGCTTGCCAGCATCAGCATCGTGGGCAGTGCGCTGGCCGCCGCGTTCACGGTCGGCCCCGCCGCCGGTGGCACGGGGTTCACTGAAGCGGTGGCGAACATCTTCAACCTGGCCGACGACTCGATTGTGTGGCGCGGGCTGTGTCTGCTGGCGGTGATCTGCTCCGTTGCCGCGGCGCTGGCCACGAACTTTGCCACGTCCCGTTCCGTGGCGGACCGTGTGAGCGCAGCCGAGACCGCCAGCGCCCAGCTGGAGGGGCTGCAGGTCGCACTGAACTTCGGTCACATCGAGATCGACGAGGCCGTCAAGCTCTATCAGCAATACGCCACGCAAGTGGCGTTCGTGGAGGCATCTCCGGCGCGGTGAGCTGTTCCTTCAACCAGCGTCTCAGCAGACAGCAGAAGCGTTCGGGTCGCCCTGTAGTTACCCCTGCAATCCAGTCCCTGTTTTCAGCCCTCCAGAATCAGCTCGACTTCCACGTCCACCTCATCGCCGGCGCGAATGCCGGCCGCGGTTCTAATGGCCTTCTTGACGGGGAGGAGATACGAGTTGGTCCTGCTGTCCGGGAAGAGCGACGTCCGCCACCGCTGCCCGGCGATGCAGGCCTTCACCTTCAACGAACCGAAGCCCTTCCGGAACGGAGCGGCTTGGTCCTTGAGCTGCTCCGCCAGGTCTGGCGGCAAGGTGATGAAGTGCCAGCCTGCCTGCTCGGGGTAGTGCCACAGCTCGGCTCGGAACGCGTACGTCGTCACGCTCTTAGTGTGGCACGGTCGAAAGGTCGGCCCGGTGAGTGCCGGCCTGCCCAGAGATCGTTCCATCCTGTCAGGGTGGCAGTGCCATAGCAGGGAGTGAATAGCGCGGCGGAAGCGACTAGTGCTGCCCCGAGGCTGTGGTCCCGAACATCAGGGTCCGTCGCGGCACATCGTAAAACACGGTCGCCGACGCGGAAAGGAGCGCCTGCAGGTTCTCGGCATCCTGCCCGTCCAATGTCAGGAGCTCTTCCCATGCCCCTTGATCAAGGACCAGCTGAAGCGTCCAGGTGCCAGGCTTTCCGGGGTCGCCCGCCACCCAGCTGAACTGGTAATGGCTGACCTGACGGACTTTGATGCTGTCGTCAGTCAAAGGCTGTTTAGGTGTGGGGCTCATGTTTTCCTCCTGAACACGCCGCGCCCGTTTTGGTACGACCGCGCTATTTGCCATTAAGCAAAATATAGGCCCGCGGCGAAACTTCATCCAGACCCCAGTCCCGGATACGGCCTAGGGTCACACCCACGAAAAGCGGCCCTTCCCGAGCAGCTTGACGCTGCGGGGAAGGGCCGCACGGTTTACGCCCGCGTCCGCCTCGGACTACGGCGATGGACTACGGCGTGGGGCTGCCGCCGTTGACGTTGAGCGTCTCGCCCACGACATAGCTGGACTCCGCGGACGCCAGGAACACGTACGCGGGGGCAAGCTCTGCCGGCTGGCCGGCACGGCCCAGGGGAGTGTCCTTGCCGAACTCGGGCAGGGCCTCCACTGGCTGCCCGCTGCTGGGCTGGAGCGGCGTCCAGATGGGCCCGGGTGCGACCGCGTTGACCCGGATGCCCTTCGGGGCGAGCTGCTGGGCCAGACCCTTGGTGAAGTTGTTGATGCTGGCCTTGGTGGTGGCGTAATCAACCAGAGTCGGCGAGGGGTTGTAGGCCTGGATGGAGGTGGTGTTGATGATGGCGGACCCGGGCGGCAGGTGCGGCACGGCGGCCTTGGTCAGCCAGAACATGGCGTAGACGTTGGTCTTCAGCGTGTGGTCGAACTGCTCGTCGGTGATCCCACCGATGTCCTCCTGCGCCACTTGCTTGCCGGCGTTATTCACGAGGATGTCCAAACCGCCCAGTTCGCGCACCGCAGTGTCTACCAGCTCGCGGCACGTCGCCGAGTCCTTGAGGTCACCGGGAACCTTGATCGCTTTGCGCCCGGCTTTCTCGATCAGGTTCGCGATGCGGGTGGCGTCCTCCTCCTCTTCGGGCAGGTAGGAGAGGACGACGTCGGCGCCCTCGCGTGCGAACGCGATGGCCGTGGCGGCGCCGATGCCGGAGTCCCCTCCGGTCACGAGCGCCTTGCGGCCCTCGAGCCGGCCGGTGCCGCGGTATGTGTCCTCGCCCAGGTCCGCCTTTGGGGTCAGCTTGGCATCCAGGCCGGGTTCTGGCTGGCTCTGCTTCGGGGGTGAGATGTGTTCGTACGCTGTTACCGGGTTTTTGAAGGTGTACTGATCAGTCATGATGCTCCTCCGGATGTTGGGGTCTCAGCGCGGACAATGTGCACTCCACGCACATGCTAAGCATGCTTACAATCAACCCTAGCCAGTGCGGCGGTTCCGGCGCAACGGACCTGGCGGCTAGGTAGGGCGGGCAGTCGCTTGGAGGCGGCTGCTCGCTGGGAGGTTGCACGGCTCCTCTCTGTCAGGCGGAACCTGCGGCGTGTGACCCACTCCATAGAAGCCCGACGGCGGCCGGCTGGCCCTTGGGGACGGCGGGAGCTGCCGAAATCCGCGCGGATCCGGGGGAATGTGACGCCAGGGGACACCTCAGGGGGCCGATTTGTGCAGGGTCCTCCGGGCGTGTAAAGTAATTCGAGTCGCCGCCGCTGATGCGGAAAGAAAGCGACCGACCCCCTTCTAAACAGCCTGAAAATGGTTCGCGAATTTGCGTGCTAAATAACGGCGGGGACCTTCTTGGATGAATGTAAATCGCAGAAATGCGAATTTGCAAAGACTTCCAAGATCGGGTAAGTTTGAAAAGTTGCTCCGGAGCGATCCTTGACTGTTTGGTTGGTTGTGGTGGTGCCGGGTGTGTCTGTTGTTTGAGAACTCAATAGTGTGCCAAGTTTGTTGATACCAATTTATTGTATTGAATTGGTTGAATTTGCCGGGCCCGCCACCCCGTGGTGTGGTCTGGTGTTTTTGGCTGGTTTCAAATTTTGTGCAGCGTGTGYATCCCGTTTTCCCGGGGGCGCATGTTGTGTCTGTTTTACTTCAACGGAGAGTTTGATCCTGGCTCAGGATGAACGCTGGCGGCGTGCTTAACACATGCAAGTCGAACGATGATCCGGTGCTTGCRCCGGGGATTAGTGGCGAACGGGTG
>NZ_JBFUAU010000016.1:0-259039 GCF_056406115.1 Arthrobacter sp. P1_D4
GAGTTTCTCGGCGGCATGAGTTTCTCGGCGGCATTGTGGATCTTGTCACCCAGGCCCATGATGAACCTCCTTAGTTATGTCGCCCCCGCGACGTGAATGCCATGGAGGCCACACTTAATTGTAGGGACGGAACCGTGGAAAGCGGGGGCCATTTGGTGCGGTCCGGATCGCACCTCCGCCCCGGCATTTGCCCACACGCCCCGGGGACTTCCCTAACGACGCAGGTCGAATGCCTCAAGGAGCCGGCCGACCGAACCGCCGAGGTTCCATTCTGTGGCGAGACGCTCAAGCTCGGCCCGCGAACCGCCGGAGACAGGGTGCAGCCGCGCGCCTGCCTCCTCGAGCGTCGGCAGTTCCAGGTCCCTCACGATCTTCACGACGGTGGGCGCGACCGTGAGGTAGTCCGCCGCCGCGGCGAGTTTGGACCGCACTGCGGTGGACAGCCCGCTCCCTGCGTCCGCGGCAGCCGCGAGCAGCGCATCGAGCGTGCCGTACTCGCCGAGCAGCGACGCGGCGGTCTTCTCGCCGATGCCGGCGACGCCTGGCAGCCCGTCGGAGGTGTCGCCGCGCAGGGTCGCGTAGTCGGCATACTGCACGGGCAGCACACGGTACTTGCCGACGACGTCGGCGTCGGTCAGGACTTCGAGGTTCCTCATGCCGCGCGCGGTGTAGACCACCCGCACCTGACGGGCGTCGTCGACAATCTGGAAGAGGTCGCGGTCGCCCGTCACCACGTCGACCGGAAGGTCGGCGTGGCTGGCGTAGGTGCCGATGACGTCGTCGGCCTCGTGGTCGGCAGCCCCGACGACGGCGATGCCGGCGAGCTCGAGCACGCGGCGGATCATCGGAATCTGCGCCTCGAGCGCGTCCGGCACCACCTCCACATCGGGGGCGCCTGCCACCTCCTCGGCGACCCGATGCGATTTGTAGCTCGGGATGAGGTCTACCCGCCACTGCGGGCGCCAATCGTCGTCCCAGCACCCGACGAGATGCGTCGCACCGTAGTCGGTGGTGAGCCGTGCGATCATGTCGAGCAGCCCGCGAACAGCGTTCACCGGGGTGCCGTCGGCGCGGCGGATCGTGTCGGGCACGCCGTAGAACGCGCGAAAGTACAGCGACGCGGTGTCGAGGAGCATCAGGCGGTCGGTCATGACTGATCCTGACACGGATGCGCCCGCTGGCGGTGGAAAGTCACGGTCCAACTTCGGAGGGGCACAAAGTGACGCAGTCGACGCCACCGTCCAGGCCGTTGGAGACCGGACGGGTCTTCCGCTCCCCCGGTCCTGGGCAAAGGTCGACGGGGGTAGATTTGGGCGGATGGACGAAGAAGAAGTTCTGACCGGAGGTAATTCGACTCTCGTCACGCGGGTCGGCCGAACGGTGCGCCGGACCGCGGGGCCGTGGACGCCGGCCGTCCATTCGCTCCTCGAAGCCCTTCGGCATGCTGGCGTCACTGAGGTCCCCCAGGCACTGGGCACGGACGACCATGGCCGCGAGGTCCTCAGCTTCATCGACGGCGATGCAGCACAATACCCGTTGCCCGACTGGATTTGGGATCCTTCCGTTCTGCGCGACGCCGGAGCCCTGCTCCGCCGCATTCACGACGCCAGCGTCGGACTGGCCCGGGCGGATCTCTCGTGGCAACTGCCCACTCACCAACCCGCAGAAGTCGTGTGCCACAACGACGCCGCGCCGTACAACATGGTGTTTGCCGATGGGCGGCTAACCGCGCTCATCGACTTCGACACGGCCTCGCCGGGACCACGAATCTGGGACTTTGCCTACCTCGCGTACCGGCTCGTGCCGCTGGGGGAAAACGGCGGCCCCGGGGCTCCCGAAGAGCAGCAGCGGCTGTCCCGCCTGGATGCCCTCATTGACGCGTACGGTGTCAGCTTCGGACACGTGCAAGTGTTCCAAACCCTCGCGGCCAGGCTGGACGAACTGGCAGAGCTGACGGACGGCCGCGCTGCGGCCACCGGACGGGAGGATTTCCTCGAGCACTCCGCCATGTACCGCAGGGATCGCGGCAGAGTTTCCGCAATGGCCGGCAGCCTGTCCGGCCATTAACCCGACGCTCGACGCGTCCAGGATCAGGGTCGCAGCCGCAAGCGGCGAAGCTTCTTCCCTGCCTTGCGGGCTTTGTTCTCCGTCTTCCGGGCAATGCGTTCTTCCATCTCCAGCAAACCCTCGAAGCCGAGGTCGGCATCGGCGGGCCGGTCCGGGGTGGCCGCGAGTCTGCGCAGGAGGTCGGTCGCCATGACGCTGTCCTGATGGTCGCCGAGTACTGTCTGGAGCCGTCCGGCCGCTTTGGTGAGTTTGGCGGCGCGCTTGCCGTGGATCTCCAGGACCGACTCACCCGCGTGGCGGAGGCGCTTGGCGTCTTTTCGGACCTCGTGCAGCGCTGTGTCGCGCGCGGCGTCGGCCGAGCCTTTGACGGCCTTCCGGGCACGCTCCACCCGCTTCGCGGCCTTGTTGACCAGCTTGGCCGTCACCTTGCGCGCGGGCCGGAAGGCGCGTGGCTTGGCAGGCGGGTTGTCCCGGAAGTCCTCCAGGGAGCCCAGGAGACGGAAGTAGCGGCCAGTCCGGAGGGTCTCCAGGACGTTTCTGTAGCCCGCGTCGTGGGCTGCGACCAGCTCCTGATCGATCATCTGGGCCAAGAGGCCGGACCTCTGTTCTTCCGGGAGCTCCAGGATGTGCTGGCGAAGCCGCTCCAGCATGACTTCGGCATCGCGGGCCGGCCCCAGGATCTGGCCCAGCCACTTCAGTTCAGCCTGGAGTTCCCGCACCGCTGAGCGGTTGAAGAGTTTGCGGTAGGTGGCCAGGGCGGAGCGCGCCCGGCGGGTCGCGGACCGCATCTTGTGGACGGCATCCGGCGTGCCCATCCGCACACCCGGATCATTGGCGATGAAGTCGCCAATCCGCGCGTCTAAATAGGCGGTCACGACGTCGACTGCCGGTCCCTTCTTCCGGGGCTTTGGAGTCCGGGGACTGAACTCGGCCGGCCAGGCATCGCCCAGGGCACGGGCGATCTTGGAAGGAAAAGCGGAGTGGCCGGCTCCGGTAGACGTCAGAGTTGCGGCGGCAGCCTCAAAGAGCTCCGCTGTGCCGTGGACGAGTTCGAGCTCCCATTCACGCCAGTCGACGGCCGGCCCCTGCGGCCGCAGGGCCTCGGCATGAACGTGGTCGTCGGCGAAGTCGGCCAAATGCTCACCGCCCGGCCCGTAAAGCCGGTAGGTGGTGCGCCGCGTACTCAGCCGGGCGACGGGCTCGAGTTCGTCGCCCCGGATGAGGACCTGCAGATGGTCGGACAGTTCTTCCGGAACGGTCTCCGGCTGCCCCAGCGGCGCATGGATCTCCTCCCGCTGGTCGGCCCCGGCGGGAAGCTTGAGGTGCCAGCCCTCGTCCGCCCCGCCCGTGCGGCGCCGCAGGGTAATGCGCCGCGCCGCGAGGACCAGGGCCGGGGTATCGAAGTACACAGCCTCAAGCTGATCCGTCACAGGCTCCGCGACGTGGTCCACACCTTCGATTTCCTGCAGATCCGGCAGCGCCGCAGAGGTCCCGGCGTCGTACTTTTGTTCCATTTCAAGTTTTCCCGTGGTGTCCATAGCGGTCAGGACCCCCCACCGGACGCGCGTTCCCGCGGCAGCGAACTGTTGGGCCTGTTGACGACCGCCATGGCGGGCCTCCCCTATCGGCACCGCTGGAACATGGACGTGATCTCCGGCGGGCGTGTCCGGCCGGTGCCTTGGCCCGGTGCGCCTAGCCCGATTCTAGGCTCTGCGCCAATCGGCGACCAGACCGCGGCCGGCCCTTGACAACGTCCTTGACGGCTGCACCCCGGGCCAGCGGCTCGTGACGCAAGCGAGGCCGGGGACCTCGACGGGGGTGCTCGTGCCGGAAGGACATCGGCGGGGGTTGACGACCGGGAGCCGCACCCGTAATCTAGTTATTAGACGTCTGACGACTTACGCAGATGGTGATGGCTTCGGGGGAAGGCCACTGGGATACAAAGGAGTATTTCATTGGGATATGTAATTGGCTGTGATCTTGGCTCGCAGAGCGCGAAGGCGGTGCTGATGTCGCCGGAGGGCGTGATCGTCGCGACCGCAAGCAGCGGGTATGCGATGGCGCACCCGCACAGCGGCTGGGCAGAGCAGGATCCGGCGCACTACCGGCACGGGATTGCCTCCAGCGTCCGGGCCGTGCTGGCCCGGACCGGCGTGAAGCCGGGCGAGGTGACCCATATCGGGCTCTCGAGCCAGGTGGACGGCGTCGTGCCGGTGGACGCCGACATGCGCCCGCTGCGGCCGGCCATTATCTGGCTGGACCGGCGCGCCACCGAACAGGTTGCCCGGCTCGGGAACGCGATCGATCCGGACTGGCTGTTCGCCCGGACGGGGCTGAACCTGGACGCCAGCCACACCGGACCAAAGCTGATGTGGCTGGCCGACAACGAGCCCGAGGTGTACCGGCGGGCCGCGTCGCTGCCCTCGGTCGGGGGCTACGCTGTCGCATGGATGACCGGCCGTTCGATCCAGGACCACGCGAATTCCTCGTCCTCGCTGCTCTATGACGTAGTGACCCGGGACTGGAGCGATGAACTCATCGACGCCGCCGGGCTGGACCGGGCCAAGCTTCCGGAGATCGGCCGCGCCACCGACGTCGCCGGGACCCTGACCGCGGAGGCGGCTGCGGCGCTGGGGCTGACCACGGGCTGCGCCGTTGTGGTCAGCACCGGCGATGACCACGCCGCATGCCTGGGCGCCGGCGGGGTCCGGCCCGGGGTGGTCGTCGATATCCTCGGCACGGCCGAACCGGTCGGCGTCTCCAGCGCCGTCCCGGTCTTCGACGAGACCAAACTCGTCGAGACCCACGCGCACGCCGTGGACGGCACCTACCTGATCGAGAACCCCGGCTTCGTCTCGGGCGGCAACACGCTGTGGTTTGCCCAGAACGTCCTCGGCGTCAGCCAGCAGGAGTTCTTCGACCGCGCCGCCCGCTCAGAGCCCGGCGCCCGCGGGGTCCGCTTCATCCCGGCACTGACCGGCTCCATGGCGCCCCGGTGGAACGACTCCCTGCGCGGGACGTTCGCCGGGCTGTCGATGAACCACGACTCCACCGACATGGCCCGGGCGATCATCGAGGCGAACTGCTTCGCGTTCCGTGACATCTACGACCGGATTGATGCGATGGGCCTGGCCCAGTCGGTCCGGGTCGTCGGCGGCGGGGCCCGCTCCGCGCTGTGGCTCTCGGCGAAGGCCACGCTCTGCAATACCCCGATCCAGAAGGTGCTCACCGAGGAGACCAGCGCCACCGGCGGGGCACTGCTCGCCGCCGTCGCCGCCGGCACCTTCGCCAGCCTCGAATCCGCCGTCGATGCCGTGGTCGAACTCGACCCGATCAGTATCGACCCCGACCCTGCCCATGCCGAGGCCCTTGAAATGGCCTACCAGGACTACCGCTCCCTCTTCGACGCCGTCGAATCCATCCCGCAGAAAGTGACACGCCATGACGCTCTCGTCTGACCTCGACCGCTACCTCTCCCACCCCCTGGTCGGCCTCGACCAGGTCGTCATCGGCGCCGACGTGCTGGACTCCGTCCACGACATCGTCGCCGCCCTCCCGGCCCATAACAGCATCGCCGTCCTGACCGACGAGGACGTCTACACCACCGGCTCGGGTACCTACCTCAAGCCCGCCGTCACGGCCCTCCTGGAAACCCTCGGCACGGTCACCACCGTGGCCCTCCCGGGCCACGTCCACGCCGACGAGACCACCGTGAGCGCTGCGACCGCCGGCTGTGCCGGCGCGGACGTCATCGTCACCATCGGCTCCGGCACCCTGTGCGACATCGGCAAGGTCGCCGCCGGGACCCGGCCGCACGTCGTCGTGCAAAGCGCCGCCTCCGTCAACGGCTTCGCCGATGACCAGTCCGTGCTGCTGATCAACGGCGTCAAGCGCACCGCCCACTCCGGCTGGCCCAGCGCACTCGTGGTCGACAGCAACGTCCTGGAAGGGGCGCCGGCACTGCTGAACCGCTCCGGACTCGGCGACATGATCTCGATGTTCACCGCCCCCGCGGACTGGTACCTGTCCTCCCTCGTCGAGATGGACCGCGGCTACTCCGCCGAGGCCGCGACCATGACCCGCCGCCACGGCGCCGAACTCCTGGGCCTTGCCCCCGGCGTGGGGACCTCCGACCCGGAGTCCTTGTCGACGCTGGCCAAGTTCGTGACCTTGTCGGGCATTTCGATGGGCGTCGCGGGACAAACCTCCCCGTCCTCCGGCATGGAACACGTCATCAGCCACCTGCTGGACATGGCCAACACCGCCCGCGGCACCGCAACCGCCCACCACGGCGCCCAGGTCGGCGTCGCGACCGTCGTCGTCGCGATCCTCTGGCGGAACATGAACGAGAAGCTCCGCACCGGAAGCCTCGGCACCGTCCGGCTCCCCGAGCCGGACGACGCCGAACGCACCGTCCGGGAGGCCTTCGACTGGATGGACGAGGCCGGCTCCACGAGCAACGAGTGCTGGTCCGACTACTCCAAGAAACTCGAACACCTCCGTACCGTCGACGCCGGCGCCAAAATCCGCGACGCCGCCGCAACCTGGCCGGCGCACGCCGAGGTGCTCTCGGGCCTGCTGGGCGAACCGGAAGCAATCGTCGCGGCGCTCCGCGCCGCCGGCGCGCCCACCCGTTTCTCCGAACTGGAAAACCCCAGCAAGGAAGACGACGTCATCTGGGCGCTCACGAACTGCCACCTCATGCGCAACCGCTTCAACATCGCCGACCTCGCCTACCTCACCGGAGCGTGGACGAAGACCGACGTCCTGGCCGCCCTCGCCGAAGCGGAACGGATCGGCGCCGGACTGTAAACGCCGGGCCTCACCGCACGCGAAACCAATTCCCAAACAAACAACACCAACTTTTATTCGTCAGAGGTCTAATGACATTTGATGCTGATGAAGCCTGGCCACGAAAGGCAGGCAGACCCATGGAGGCCACAATGAGCAAGACCGCCACTTCCCCCGGAACCGGGCGACTCAACACTGCGCAACGCGAAGCAGCCCGCGCTGCGATGAAGTCGCAAGTACTCGACGTGCTTGTTATTGGCGGCGGCGTTGTCGGCGCCGGCGCTGCCCTCGATGCGGCATCGCGGGGACTTACGGTCGGCATTATCGAGAAGAGCGACTGGGCCAGCGGCACTTCCAGCCGGTCCTCCAAGCTGGTGCACGGCGGAATCCGCTACCTTGAGCAGCTCAACTTCAAGCTGGTCAAGGAGGCCCTTGTGGAGCGCGGCCTTCTCCTGCGCACAATCGCACCCCACCTCGTCAGGCCTGTCTCGTTCCTCTACCCCGTCACCGCGCCGCTGGCTGAGCGGTTTTATGTGGGGGCCGGGATGGCCCTGTATGACCTGTTCAGCTATGCCGGCGGCCGCCACCCGGGCGTCGGACTGCACCGCCACCTCAGCCGCAAGCGCGTCAGGGCTGAACTGCCCGGCCTGAACCGTGCTGCATGCCGTGGGGGCATCAGCTACTTTGATGCCCAGGTCGATGACGCCAGGCTGGTCGCAACGATCGTGCGCACTGCGGTGTCACGGGGCGTCCATGCGATGAATCGCGCCGGCGCAGTGGAGATCATGCCCGGCACCGGCAGCGCGGACCACACAGTACTCGTCTCGGATGAAGAGACGGGTGAGCGGTTCGAGGTGCGGGCCCGCTCCATCATCAACGCAACGGGTGTGTGGACCGCAGAATCGCAAACCATGATCGGCGTCGACTCGGCAGTCGAAGTCACCATGTCCAAGGGGGTTCATATCCTCGTCGACCGTGATCGCTTCCCGTCCACCATGGGATTGATCCTGCGGGCAGGGGCAAGTGTCCTTTTCGTCATCCCCTGGGGCAACTACTGGATCATCGGCACCACCGACACGCCATGGGACCTGGGAAAAACGAATCCCTCCGCCACCTCCGCGGACGTCCAGTACCTGCTCGATCACGTCAACAAGGTGCTCGAGGTCCCGATCGTCCACGACGATATCCTCGGTGTCTACGCCGGACTCCGCCCGCTCGTGAAAGGCAAGGCAGGCTCGACCGCGCAGCTGAGCAGGGAACACGTCGTTGACGTGCCCCACGAGGGCATCGCGGTGATCGCCGGCGGCAAACTCACCACCTACAGGGTCATGGCAAAGGACGCTGTGGACGCCGCGACACGGGGGCGAAGCACTGCCCGCCCCTCACAAACACTGGACCTGCCCCTCCTCGGTGGCGAAAACTTCGTTGCCGCCGAGATTGAAAGCGTCTGCGCCTACATGCTCGAAACCCTCGGACTGCCGTCCAGCCACGCAGCCCGCCTGGTCGGTCGATACGGAAACATGGCCACTGAAGTCTTGAAGCCTGTGGCCGAGAACAGGGTGCTCGGGCTGGAGATCTGCGGCGGCGGCGGCGCCCTTCTGGCTGAAGCGCTGTACGCGGTGACGCACGAGGGGGCCCTGCATTTGGAGGACGTCCTTGAGCGCCGCCTGCGTATTTCCATTGAATCCAAGGACTTCGGGGAAGAAGCCGCGTCCGAGGTTGCCAGGGCCGTGGCCCCGGCCCTGGACTGGACTGCGCAAGACGTCGACGACGAACTGGAGCGCTATCAGGAATTCGTGCGCCTCCAGCGGGAAGCGATCTCCGTACCCGATGACGCCTCTGCAGATGCTGTCATGAAAAGGGCAGTTCCTGCCGCCCGCGCGGCGGCCGGCCTGCACGCCTAACCGTCCCGGAAAACAACACAAACTTACTCTTGTCAGACGTCTAACGACTTGGTATGCTTGATGAACAAGGTCGCGAAAGCCCCTTCCGGACATTTTCCCTGCCGATGACGCCAGAGAAAAGCCAGGCCCGCCGCCCCCGCGGCGGCCGTTCGTAACACCCCTTCGTAACACCCGGTCCCGGAGCGCTGATTTCAGCCCGGCACCCAGCCACCGGAGCAATCCCGCGGCTTCCTCGTCAAACATCAGACGGCCCACCTCCCGTGGCGCCGATGATGGATACAACCCGCAAAGGAGCAGGTCAGTGTCACAAGCCACAATTTCGCCAGTGCAGGCGGAGCACAAGAAGAAGAATCTTCACAAGGTTGCAGGGCCCGTCCTGCTCTGGGGCATCGGCGTCGGCGCCGTGATCTCCGGTGATTACTACGGCTGGAACGCGGGCCTGGGCCTCACTGGCTACTGGGGTTACCTAATCGCAATCGCGATCATGGGCCTGCTCTACGCCGGCCTCTCAACCGTGATCGGCGAACTGTCCGCAGCAGTACCCCACGCCGGCGGAGCCTACGCCTACGTCCGCACAGCACTGGGCCGGGTCTGGGGCTACCTCGCCGGAGTCAGCGTCCTTCTGGAATTCGTGTTTGCCCCGGTGGCGGTGGCGCTGACCGTCGGCGCCTACGTGCAGGTCCTCTTCCCCGACGTGCCGGTCCTGGTCAGCGCCGCAGTCCTCTACATCGGCTCGACCGTGGTCCATCTCCTGGGCGCCGGCAACTCGATGAAGATCGAATTCGTGTTCACCGCCGTCGCGGTCGTCGGCCTCATTGTCTTCATGGTGATCGGTGCGCCGAAGATGTCACTGGATAACCTGAACGCCTACTCGGGCGGAGCCATCCTGCCCAACGGCATCGGCGGCCTCTGGGCCACCCTGCCGCTCGCCGCATGGTTCTTCTTCGCCATCGAAAGCCTCCCCATGGCTGCCGAAGAGACCAAGAACCCGGCCAAGGACATCCCCAAGGCCCTGATCATGGCCTTCATCACCCTCGCCGTGATCGGCCTCGGCACCCTCACCGTCGCCGCCGGCGTCGGCGGGTCCGACTTCCCCGGCGCAGCAGCCCCGCTGACCGTGGCCCTGTCCAACGTCGTGGGATCCCAGACCTGGATCGTCCCGGTGATCGCGATCTTCAGCCTCGCCGCCCTGGTCGCCTCGTTCCACGCGATCGTGATCGCCTACTCACGCCAGACCTTCGCCCTGTCCCGCGCAGGCTACCTGCCGGCATCACTGTCCAAGCTCAACAAGCATCACGCACCGGTCGGCTCGCTGATCGTCCCCGGCGTCATCGGCTTCGTCTTCGTCATCCTGGGCGCCACCATCCTCCCGGACGCCATCCCGGTCCTGGTCACTCTCTCCGTGCTCGTCGCGGCCGTGTCCTACATGCTGATGATGGCTGCAGCCCTGGTGCTGCGGAAGAAGCGCCCCGACCTGCACCGCCCCTACAAGGCACGCGGTGGACGCGTCACGATGTGGATCGCACTGATCCTGGCCGGGATCCTGATCCCCGCAGCCCTGGTCAGCTTCCCCCTCGCGTTCGTCATCGCCGTGATCATGGTGGCCCTGTTCATGGCCTACTACTTCGCCGTCGGCCGCAAGCGCGTCGGCAACTACACCGCCGAAGAAGAACTCGCCCTCACCGACCAGGCCCTCACCGCGGACGCCTGACCAACCCAGCCCCACCAAAAAGCCCGACAGCCCGGCCAGCCCGCCAGGCTGATCTGGCCGACCGCCCGGCGGGTCATCGACTTGAGTCGTTAGACGTCTAACGTTAGACTTGTATTGTGCCCCGCAAGGGGCCGAAAGGAGGGCAACGATGCCCGTTGAACTACTGGCCAAAGAAACCGGCCGCCGCGAAGCGGCCCCGCTCTACCGGGGCTACGCCTTCGACCTGGATGGCACGCTGTATCTGGGCGATGACCTGATCGAGGGCGCGGACACCGTCGTGGCGGCGCTGCGCGACTCCGGGGCCCGGGTGGTCTTCGTGACCAACAAGCCGCTCGAGACCGCCGAGGCCTACGCCGCGAAGCTGACCCGGCTCGGCATCCCGGCCCAGGCCCAGGACGTAATCTCCGCACTCGACGCGCTCACCCTGTACCTCGCCGGCCGCCACCCCGGGGCCCGTGTCCTGGCCGTGGGCGAACCGGTCCTGATCGAATCGCTGCGCGGCGCCGGGTTCACCCTGACCGAGGACCCGGCCCAGACCGACGTCGTGGTGGTCTCCTTCGACCGGACCTTCGACTACGACAAACTCACCCGCGCCTACCAGGCCGTGAAGGCCGGCGCCGTGATCGTGGCCACCAATCCCGACCCGTACTGCCCCACCCCCGACGGCGGCCTGCCCGACTGTGCCGCGATGCTTGCGGCCATCGAGGCCTGCACCGGCGGACGCGCCGAAGCGATCGTCGGCAAACCCAGCGTCCACATGGCCAACGCCTTCCTGCACCGCCTCGGCGTCCCGGCCCACGAGGCCGTG
Source organism: Arthrobacter sp. P1_D4 (assembly GCF_056406115.1). Taxonomy (NCBI): domain Bacteria; kingdom Bacillati; phylum Actinomycetota; class Actinomycetes; order Micrococcales; family Micrococcaceae; genus Arthrobacter; species Arthrobacter sp. P1_D4. Next base: position 11,282 of record NZ_JBFUAU010000016.1, read on the forward strand.
ATGGTCGGGGACCGGCTCCTGACCGACGTCGCCATGGGCCTGAATGCCGGCATGGCCTCGGCCCTGGTGATGTCCGGGGCGACCACCGATGACCACCTCGCCGCCTCCGGCATCCTGCCCACCCACGTCCTGGACGACGTCCGCGGACTCCTCCCCGCCTGACCCACACACGCACCACCCCACCAGCAGCAGCACCCACCCGGCACCACCCACCCGGCACCACCCACCACAAGCGAAAGAACAAGAACAATGTCTGAATTCATCTTCATGCTCACCCACAACGACCGCACCGTCGACAACGCCCTGGAGGTCCTCGAGCAGGTCAAGGACACCGGGCTGCGCCACATCGGCTTCAAGGACGTCGGCGCCACCGCCGAGAAGGCACGTGAGCTGACCGCCGCCGCGCACGCCGCGGACCTGGTGGTCTACCTCGAGGTGGTCTCGGTCGACAAGGCTGACGAGATGGACTCCATCGACGCCGCCATCGCCGCCGGCGTGGACTGGATCGTGGGCGGCAAGTTCGCCGCCGAGGCCGTCGAGAAGCTCGCCGGCACCGGAATCAAGTTCGCCCCCTTCCCCGGCCGCGTCGCCGGGCACCCCAGCGCACTGCTCGGCACCATCGAGGAGATCACCGCGCACGCCGCCGAACTCTCCAAGCTCGAGGGCGTCCACGGCGTGGACCTGCTCGCCTACCGCCACGCCACCGTCGATCCGCTGGAACTCACCGCCTCCGTCGCCCGCGTTGTCGATGGGCCCACCATCGCTGCCGGCTCGGTCGTCAACGAGGACCAGATCCGCGGTCTCGCCGAAGCCGGCGTCTGGGGCTTCACCATCGGCGCGGCCATCTTCGACGGCAAGCTCCCCGGCGAAAAGGACGTCGTGTCCCAGGTCCGCACCGCCCTGTCCTACGCCGACGCCGCCGCCGGCGCCCGCGTCTAACCAGAACCCGCACCGCCAGTACACTGGATTTATTGCCCCAGGGAGGACACCATGTCAGGTCGCCGGCCAAATCTTGCAGAACAGGTTCGAGATGAACTCACCGAGCTCATCAGCAACGGCACGTATAACGTCGGCGACCGGCTCCCCAACGAGGACGAAATGTCGGTGAAGTTCGCGGTGAGCCGCGCCACGGTCCGCGAAGGCTACCGGGCATTGATCGACGCCGGGTACCTTTCCCGCCTCCATGGCAAAGGCACCTACGTCACCAGGGTGCCGCAGCGCCACGCGCTGGACCTGAACGTCAGCTACACCGCGATGATTCAGGCCGCCGGGTTCACCCCCAGCATCCGGATCATCTCCCAGCGCGTGGTACCCGCCGATGACGGCGACCGGGCCCGGCTCCGCTTGGACCGCGGGGCCGAGGTCGTCATCGTCGAACGGGTCCGGTTCGCCGATGCCCGGCCCGTCGTCTACAGCCTCGACCGCGTCCCTCTGGCCCTCGTGCCCCAAGCGGCCCGGTCCAACCTCGGCCCGTCCCTGTTCGACCTGCTCGAGACCCTCAACTACGGCGTCCGGAACGGGCGGGCCAAGCTGCTCCCCGTCCTCGCCGGACCCCCTGAGGCCGCACAGCTCCAGGTCAACGAAGGCGTCCCGCTGCTCTACTTCGACGAGGTCGACTACGACATCAACGGCACCCCGGTGCTCGCCTCCTTCGAGTGGCACACCAGCGACGTCTTCGAAATGTGGCTCAACCGCCGCGCCCAGCCACCCGCCCACCAGGTCCAGGCCGCTCCGGCCCTCTCAGAGTCACGGACCTGACCGGGCAACAACCACAAACACCGGACACACGGCCGGGCACGCTCCCCAGCGTGCCCGGCCGTTCCCGTTGTGGAGGTTGTCCGGCCGGAGACTGCCTTATACGGGCTCGTTTAAGACGTGACAACGCCCTGAACACGGATCGACGGTAGGGTTGCCGTGACCGGGTCCCGCTGACTGGCGGGAAGCTCGATCGAAGGGTGGGAGCCCGCCGCGAGGACAGCGGACGCCCACGTCGAACGGCCGTACAGGCCTCGTTGGGCTCAATCGCCTCAGATGTGTGAAGGACGTATGACAAGCACGGGCTACCAATCCGAATCGCGCCTCAGCGGGGCTGAAGCCCCGGAGTGGGCGCGGTTGGAGGACCTTTCCAGAACCCGCCTTCTGGACACACCCTCGGAGGAGCGCTTCGACCGGATCACGCGGCTCGCTCAGGGGCTTTTCGGTGTCAGTGCGGCCAGCATTTCCTTGATCGCCGAGGACCGGCAATTCCTGAAATCTTTCGTCGGTCCGCTCGCCCGCGAGTCGGAGCGGCGTGACACGTTCTGCACCGAGGCGATCAAGTCCTCGGGAACCATGATCGTGGAGAACGCCCTCACCGACGAACGCTTCCGGCAGAGCCCGCTCGTGACCGGCAATCCCCATATCCAGTTCTACGCGGGCCATCCCCTCACCGGGCCCGGCGGCACGCATGTCGGAACGTTCTGCATCATCGACCAGGCGCCCCGGGTATTCAGCGCAGAGCAGCAGAAGATCCTCGAGGACCTCACTGAGATCATCCAGCGCGAAATGAACCTTTCGTGGGACATCGACAACGGAGCCCGGGTGCAACGGGCCCTGCTTGCGCCCACTCCCCCTGCACCGGCCGGCTACTCGCTGGGCACCTGCTTTTACCCTGCCTCCGGGCTTAGCGGTGACTTCTACGAGCTCGGCATGACCGCGGCCGGCCAGTTCCGCATTACCGTCGGCGACGCCATGGGCAAAGGCATCGGTCCGGGAATCGTGGCCGGCACCGTCCGGTCCGCCTTCGCCCACACCGGCTGGGAAGCCGGGCCGTCCCGAATCTTCGAGGACGTGTCGGGGAGCCTCGACGATACCTTGGCCCGTGTGGGCTCCTATGCCACGGTGTTCCACGCGCTGATCGACCCTGCAACCGGCACAGGCCACTATGCGGACGCCGGCCAGGGACTGAGCTATATCCTCCGTTCCGACTTCACGATTGAACGCCTGTCCCCGACGGGGCCGCCACTGGGCCTGATACCCGGGCAAAGCTGGGAAACGCACACCTTCCGGCTCGCCCCGGGCGATGCCCTCCTGGTTCCGACGGACGGCCTCCTGGACCTGCACGGCGGTGACCTCGGCCGTCTCGCCGCAGCCCTGGACAGCCGCCAGGGGCAGGATCATCCGGACACCGCCGTGAAGAAACTCTGCGACCGGCGGGGAAAACAAGGCATCCTGGACGACATCACTGCGGTCCTGCTCCAGCGCGAACCAGAATCCGACTAAGTGCGCCTGCCCTGGGTGCCGCACCGAGGCCCGGCAGGATGCCCACTCACCCCTCGCGAAAGGACGCTCGCGTGACCGAGACGCCGCGCTGCCCAGACCCGGACGGCGCCGACGCGCCACAGCAACGCTCCGGGAGCGCCGTGCAGCTCTTCGGGGTACGGCTCCTCGTGCTCCTGACGTTGCTGGCCGGCGTCAACTACGTGGCCTGGCGCTGGCTGGCGTCACTGAACTGGGACGCGTCGTGGATCGCCGTGCCGCTGGTCGCCGCCGAGACCTACAGCCTGATCGACGTGCTGCTCTTCGGAATGACAGTCTGGCGGCTAAAGTCCCGCACTACGCCGGCACCGGCCCCCGCGGACGCCACGGTTGACGTTTTCATTACGACGTACAACGAGCCGCTGGAGCTGGTGATGACGACGGCGCTTGCCGCCCAAAAGATCCGGCACCCGCACAGCACCTGGATACTTGACGATGGTGACAGGCCCGCGCTCCGGCAACTGGCCGCGGCGAGCGGACTGGGGTACGTGACCCGAAGCGCGGAATGGAGCGGGATGCCCCGGCACGCGAAAGCGGGGAATCTGAACAACGCCCTGATGCAAACCGAGGGCGAGTTCCTGCTCATTCTCGACGCGGATCAGATCCCCGAACCGGACATTCTGGACAAGACCCTGGGCTACTTCAACAACCGCAAAGTCGCCCTCGTCCAGACGCCCCAATATTTCAGCAACGTCCCGGCCGACGATCCCCTGGGCAGCCAGGCACCCTTGTTCTACGGCCCCATCCAGCAGGGCAAGGACGGCTGGAACGCTGCCTTTTTTTGCGGCTCCAACGCCATCCTCCGCAGGGAGGCCCTCATGCAGCTGGGACTGTCGGGGTACGTCAAGGAAACCGAGAAGAGTATCCGGCGCGCCCTCAGCGCATCCCGGGCGGCTATCCGCAAGGCACGCAAAGCGTCAACCGGCGAATCCTTGCTGATTCAGCACACCCTCGACGAGGTCGAAGCGGCAACCGAAGAGGCCCGCCACCGGCTCGACGCCGGCGACTCACTCAGCGAAATCACGTACCGGGCACGACGCCGGGTGGACCAGGCCGTCCAGGCACTGGTGCTGGCCGATGTGTCCGCCCTTCAGGCCGACCTGAAGGAAATTGCCGCGATGGCGCCGGTGGAGCTCGGTGACGCCGGAGTGCCCGTGGTGACCGATGATGCAGTGCAGCGCATGGCGGCCAGGGACTGGTCTCCCCTTGGGGCAATCGAGTCCGTGCAGGCGGTGCTGGACGCGTTATCGGTGGAACGGACCGACGAGGCCCAGCCGGTCATGCCGCTGGCCACGATCTCCGTGACGGAGGACATGGCGACTTCCATGCGCATGCACGCCATGGGATGGCAAAGCGTCTACCACCACGAGGTCCTGGCCTACGGGCTGGCACCGGAAGACATCGGCACCATGCTGACCCAGCGCCTGCGCTGGGCCCAGGGCACCATCCAGGTGTTTCTGCGGGAGAACCCGCTCCTTCAGCGCGGGCTGAAGCTGGGCCAGCGGCTTATGTACTTCGCAACGATGTGGACCTACCTCAGCGGCTTCGCCGCCGTCGTCTACTTCGCCGCGCCGATCATTTACCTGCTCTTCGGGATCCTGCCCGTCACCAGCCTGAGCGCCGACTTCTTCCTGAGATTCATTCCGTTCATGGTGGTCAACCAGCTCCTCTTTGCCGTTGCCGGCAGAGGCATCCCCACCTGGCGCGGTCAGCAGTACAGCCTCGCCCTGTTCCCCACCTGGATCAAAGCATGTACGACGGCGGCCCGGAACGTCTGGTTCGGGCATCCCCTCGGCTTCGCCGTCACGCCCAAGGACCGCCAGTCTGGAGGTCCACGATGGAGCCTGATCGGCCCACAGATCGCCGTGTCGGTCGTACTGTTCATCGCGTCGGTTGTTGGGATTGGGCGGCTCGTTGCCGGAATGTCCGAGCCGATCGGCACACTCGTCAACGTATTCTGGGTGGTGTTTGACCTGATCGTCATGAGCATCCTGGTGCGGGCCGTCCTGTACCGCGGATACTCTGCCGGCGGTTCCGGCGATGACCCCGACACCAGCAACGAGACCTCCACCGAAAGGGCCCTCCGTGGACCTGAGCTATGAAGTGAAAGACAGCTACGCCGAGATAACAGCCGCCGGCCGGCTCAACATGGTGTCGGCGCCGAAACTGCGGGAAATGGTGGCGGAAGTTGTCGCTTCGGGCTCGGCCCGGATCGTGATCAACCTCGAAGCGACAGGGTTCATGGACTCGTCCGGGCTTGGAGCGCTCATCGGGTGCCTCAAGGCCGCGCGGCAAGCCGGCGGCGACCTTCGGATCGCGGCCGTCCAGCCCCAGGTTCAAATGGTCCTGGGCCTTACGAGCATGGACAAAGTCCTGACGTCGTACCCCTCCGCGGCTGAAGCTTTCGGGGATGACTGACATTCTCGCCCGGCGGACGCTCCGCCAGACGGCACTTCCGGAAGCCATCGAGGCCGTGCATACCGAGCTCGACAAACTGTGGGATGACGCTTCCTTCGTTCCGGACCTGGACCGCATGACGTTCGCCACGGCCGTGATCGAAGCTGCCAGCAATGTGGTGCAGCACGCCGTTCCCGAATCCACGAAGCCCGTGGAACTCGGGGTCGACATCAGCGCTACGTCCGTCAGGCTGGAGGCCCGGGTCAGTGCCTTCAATGCCGTCTGCCCCGACCCCATTGACACTGACGCCGCCATGCCCGACGGCGAGGCTGAATCAGGGCGCGGGCTCGCCCTTATTCGCGCCCTGGTCACCACCGTGACATTCAAGCGCCAGGACGGGACGAACACCTGGATCCTGTCAAAGTCCCCGCTGCGCGACTGAGCGGAATCCTTGGACAATCCTCGGGATCTCCTGCTTCGTTTGACCCCGGAGCGGAACCGTCCTGACGGATACTGGATATTGTGGCTTCCGTAGGCAAGCCGCGTTCCGTCAGGATGCCCCGCTTGGCCGGGGCCCGGCCAAGGAGCCACGATGAAGCCGCTGCTAAGCCTGACCTGCGTTCTTGTCCTCATGGCGTTCAGCCTGTCCCTCGCGGCGGTACCCGCCCAGGCCGCCTCCCCGTCCCTTAGCCTCAGCCCGGCCAAGGGCCCGGCCGGAACCGCGGTCACCGTCACCGGCACCGGTTTTCCCAAGAAGGGCTCCGGAACTGTGAGCGCCGGGGCCAGTTCCGTCGCCTTCAAGGTCAGTGCCTCTGGAGGCTTCACCGCCGACGTCGTTATCCCGCAAACGCCCCAGCCGGTCCTTGACGTCCAAGCCGTATCCGGCACCGTCAAGGCGTCGACGGGCTTTGCGGTCGTGGCGGCCGCGCCGGTGGCGGAACTTTTGCCCCCCGTCATCAGCAGCTCGCCGCTGCGCTTCGGCGTCGGCACCCCCGGCGGGCCGCTGGCCCAAGCGGAATTGGACGGGGCCGCGTCCCTCGCCGGGGAGGCGCCGTCGGTCATTCTGTCCTACAAGGACTTCAATCAAGGCCCGCCCATCACGGAGCTGGATGCTGTTCGCAGCCGAGGCGCCGTAGCCCTGCTGACCTGGGAGCCCTGGGCTTGGGGCGGCGGAACCGATCAGCCGGCCTATGCCCTGGACCGCATTACGGCCGGCAACTTCGACCCCTACTTGCGGCAGTGGGGCCAGGCGCTGGCAGCCTGGGGGCATCCAGTGATGGTGCGCTTCGGGCACGAAATGAACGGCAACTGGTACCCCTGGTCTGAGGGAGTCAACGGAAACGGACCCGGCGATTACGCTGCGGCGTGGCGGCACGTCCATGACGTCGTTGCTGCTACCGGCGCCTCCAACATCTCTTGGGTCTGGAATCCCAACGTTCCGTATTGGGGGTCAACCCCGCTCGACGGGCTGTATCCAGGCTCCGCTTACGTGGATGAAGTGGCCCTCGACGGTTACAACTGGGGTACATCAGCAGCCTGGAGCAGCTGGCTTTGGCCATCGGAGCTCTTCGGCCCGGGCCTGTCCGAACTGAGACGGCTTGCCCCAGGCAAACACGTGCTCGTGGCAGAGACTTCATCTGCCGAACAAGGCGGGTCCAAAGCCGACTGGAACACTGCCTTGATCAGCTATCTGGCTGCCCAGCCCGATGTCACAGCAGTTGTCTGGTTCAACTTCAACAAGGAAACAGACTGGCGGATCGACAGCAGTCCCGGCTCCGCCACCGCTCTGGCGTCCGCCCTGGCGGCGTACCGCAGATAGCCAAACACGCAGGGAAACGGGCCGCKTCCGCCGGCGGAAGCGGCCCCGACACTGCCGGAAAATGGCTACCCGATCAGCGCGAGTACCGCGCCGGCCGTGACAACCCCGCCCGCTTTGGTGCGGACGTCGGTGACGGTGCCGTCCCGGTGCGCGGAGACCTGGGTTTCCATCTTCATGGCCTCAAGGACCACCACCGGGTCCCCGGCCGAGACTTCGGCTCCCGGCTCGACGAGCCATTTCACGACTGTCCCTGCCATGTCCGCGCGCAGCTCCCCCGGGTCGCCAGCGGCGGCACCGCCGTCGGACGCTACCGACACCCCGGCGGGCGCTGAACTGCCCGAGCGGGCCCAGGCGTCCAGCAGATCGACCGGAAGGCCGACGGCGAGGCGCCTGCCGTCCACGTCGACAGTGATGGTGCGGCGTTCGCCGTCGGGCGCGGTGGTGCTGTAGTCGGGATCGGCAGGGATGCTGTCCGCGAAGTCGGTTTCGATCCAGCGGGTGTGGATCCCGAGGCCGTCCTCGGAGGTGAAGTCCGGGGATTCCAGCACGGCCCGGTGGAAGGGCAGCACGGTGGCGACGCCGGTGATCCGCATTTCGGCGAGGGCCCGGCGGGCACGGCGCAGGGCCTGCTGGCGGTCCGCGCCGGTGACGATCAGCTTCGCGAGCAGGGAATCGAACTGCGGCGCGACGAAGGACCCGGAGCGGACGCCGGTGTCGAGGCGGATGCCCGGGCCGGTGGGGCCGGCGAATTCGCCGATGGTGCCGGGCGAGGGCAGGAAGCCGCGGCCCACGTCCTCGGCGTTAAGCCGGAACTCGAAGGCGTGTCCGCGCGGTGCCGGGTCTTCGACCAGGCGCAGCGGCTCGCCCGCGGCGATCCGGAACTGTTCCTGGACGAGGTCGATCCCCGTGGTTTCCTCGGTGATGGGGTGCTCCACCTGGAGCCGGGTGTTGACCTCCAGGAAGGCCACGGTGCCGTCCGCCGCGACGAGGAATTCCACCGTGCCGGCGCCGGAGTAGCCCGCTTCCCGGCAGACGGCCTTGGCGGCGTCGTAGATCAGGGCGGTCTGCTCGTCGGTCAGGAACGGCGCGGGGGCCTCTTCCAGGAGCTTCTGGTGCCGGCGCTGCAGGGAGCAGTCGCGGGTTCCGACGACCACGACGTTGCCGTGCGCGTCCGCCAGGACCTGCGCCTCGACGTGGCGCGGACGGTCCAGGTAGCGCTCCACGAAGCACTCGCCCCGCCCGAAGGCGGCAACGGCTTCCCGGACGGCGGAGTCGAAGGCTTCCTCGACCTCGTCGATGACCCGGACCACCTTCATGCCGCGGCCGCCGCCGCCGAAGGCGGCCTTGATGGCGATCGGCAGGCCATGCTCTTCGGCGAAAGCGCGGGCCTCGGCCGCCGTGTCGACGGGACCGTCGCTGCCGGCCACCAGGGGTGCGCCGGCCCGGACGGCCGCGTCGCGGGCCGTGATCTTGTTGCCGAGCAGCCGGATCGCGTCCGGCGTCGGACCGATCCAGGTCAGCCCGGCGTCGAGGACGGCCTGGGCAAAGTCGGCGTTCTCGGAGAGGAAGCCGTAGCCGGGGTGGACGGCGTCCGCACCGGACTGGGCCGCCACGGCGAGGAGCTTGGGGATGTTCAGGTACGTGTCCGCGGGCGAGTTGCCGTCCAGGCTGAACGCCTCATCCGCGGCCGAGACGTGCAGGGCGTCGGCGTCGATGTCGGCGTAGACAGCGACGGACGCCAGCTGCGCGTCGTCGCAGGCCCGGGCTATGCGGACCGCGATTTCTCCACGGTTGGCGATCAGGACCTTGCGCATCAGTTACTCGCTTCTTCTGTGGTGGTGGCGTGTTCAGTAGTGCCGTGTTCGGTGGGGTGTTCGGTGGTGGCGGATTCGGCCCAGCGGAAGCGGATTCTGCCGCCGATCGGGACCTGGGCGGCGAGGTCCAGCTGGGAGTCGACCACCACGGCGATCACCGGGTAGCCGCCGGTGATCGGATGGTCGGCCAGGAAGAGCACGGGCAAGCCCTCCGGCGGGACCTGCAGGGCGCCGGCGACGGTGCCTTCGCTGGGCAGTTCGCCCTGGCGGCTGCGCTGCAGCGGCGTACCGTCCAGCCGCATTCCGACGCGGTTGGACTGCGGCAGCACGGCCCAGTCCTGGGCGGTGAAGGAGTCCAGTGCCGCCTGATCGAACCAGTCGGCGCGGGGGCCGGGGACGACGTCGAGGACGGTCACCCCGGCGCCCGGGTAGTCCGGCTGCAGTTCGGGATTTCCGACGACGCCCGTCTCGGCTTCTCCGCCGGCGCCCAGTTGCTGCCCGGCGGCCAGGGGCGCAGGACCGATCCCGGACATGGTGTCCGTGGAGCGGCTGCCCAGTACCGGGGCGGCATCCACCCCGCCGCGGACCGCGAGGTAGCTGCGGAAGCCGCTGTGCGGCGCACCGATGCTGAGCGTTTCGCCGTCGAGCAGCGCAAAGGGAGTCGCCACCGGCACGGTGCGCTTCCACGTATCGCCGGCATCGTCCGGTGCGGACGCGATACTCAATTCCGACGGCGCCCCGGCGACGGCGAGGACCTGGTCCCCCACGGCCTGGACCTTGAGTCCGCCCGCGACGGTCTCGATGCCGGCTGCGCCGGGGGCGTTGCCGACGAGGCGGTTGGCCCGGCGCAGCGAGGCCCGGTCCAGCGCGCCGGCGGCGGAGACGCCCAGCCCGGAGTGGCCGTCCCGGCCGAGGTCCTGGATCAGGCTCTGAAGGCCCGGTGAAACGATCCGGATCCCGGCCATGACATCCTGCCCGGCAACCGGTTCCGGCGCGGTGCCCTCGGCCGCAGGCGCCGCGGCCGGCTCGACAGCGGGCTCCGCTACTGGCTCGGCCGCGAGCGCGAGTGCATCCCGGACCGGACGGAACTGCACCCGGTGGCCGGGGGCGGCCAGGGCGGGCGGCTCCCGGTCCAGGTCCCACATCTTGGCGTTGGTGCGCCCGATCAGCTGCCAGCCGCCCGGGGAACGGCGCGGGTACACGGCCGAGTAGTTGCCGGCCAGCGCCACGGACCCCGCGGGAACTGCGGTGCGGGGCGAGCTGCGGCGCGGCACTTCCAGCTGCTGGTTCTCCCCGATCATGTACCCGAAGCCGGGGGCGAAGCCGGCGAAGGCCACGGTCCAGATCTGCCCGGAGTGGGCGGCGATCACGCCGTCGGTTCCCAGGCCGGTGAGCCGTCCGACTTCGGCGAGGTCCTCGCCGTCGTACACGGTGTCGATGACCACCAGCTCGCCGTCGCGCTGGACGGGTGCGGTGAGGTCGAGCTGCATCAGGCGGGCGGCGATGCGCCGGGCCGAGGCCGGGGACTCGGCCTTGACCAGGACGGTCTCGGCCGCGGCCAGGATGTCCTGCTGGCCCGGCAGCGGTTTCTCGAGGAGCAGTGCCTGCAGGGCGAGCACGTCCTGGGTGCCGGAGAGCTCAGCGAGGACCGCGCGCGTCCCCACGGCCCGCACGGAGCGGACCTTGTGAACTGCGGTTTCGCCTGCTGCGGCGGCTTGTACCTTCAGGGGTTCCCCTGCTGTCTCAATCACGAGTTGCCTCAATCATTGTGCCGGTGAACAGGATCCGCGCCGCTCAGGCGCGGGCATCTTGCAGGAGCCGCTCTTCTTCCTCGGGCTGCGGGTTGCGCCCAATGGCCAGTCCGATCACCGTCACGATCGAGGCGACCGCGAGGTAGCCGGCGATCAGGAACCAGTTGCCGCTGACGGCGAAGAGGGCGGTGAAGACCAGCGGTGCGACGGCGCCGCCGATCACGCCGGCCAGGGTGTAGGCCAGCGAGCTGCCGGCATAGCGCAACCGGGCCGGGAACTGTTCGGTGATGTAGGCAGCCTGCGGGCCGTACATGAAGGCGTGGAACGCCAGTCCGATCACAATGCCGACGGTCAGCATGAAGACCGACTTGCCCTGGATCATGAGGAAGAACAGCGGGATGTATGCGGCCGTTCCGACGGCGGCGACGCCGTAAACGAGGCGGCGGTTGACGCGGTCCGTGAGGGCGCCCGCCGCCGGGATCAGGACCAGCTGGAATGCGGAGCCGATCAGGATGGCGCTGAGGACGTTGCTGGTGGTCATGCCCAGCTCTTTGGTGGCATAGACGGCCATGAAGACCGTGAGCAGGGAGTACAGCACGTCCGGGCCGACACGGCACAGGGCGGCCGAAACGAGGGCGCGCGGTTCCTTGGTGAAGACATCCTTGATGGGGGCCTGGGCCTGTTCGCCGTGGGCCTTGATGGCCTTGAAGACGGGCGTTTCCTCGAGCTTCAGCCGGATCAGCAGGCCGAAGACCACCAGGATGGCCGAGGCGAGGAAGGCTACACGCCAGCCCCAGGAGAGGAAGTCTTCGTTGCTGAGCGTCGCGGCCAGCACGGCAAGGACGCCGTTGGCCATCAGGTTGCCGGCGGGCGGACCGATCTGTGCGGCGGAGGACCAGAAGCCTCGCTTGCGGGGGTCGCCGAATTCGCTCGAGAGCAGCACGGCGCCGCCCCATTCGCCGCCAACGCCGATTCCCTGCGCCAGGCGCAGGAGCACCAGGATGGTGGGGGCGGCCAGGCCGATGGCGGCGTAGCCGGGCAGCACGCCGATCAGCACGGTTGCGATGCCGATGAGCAGCAGGGTGGTCACGAGGACGTTCTTGCGGCCGATCTTGTCACCGAGCCGCCCGAAGATCACGCCACCGATGGGACGGGCGAGGTAGCCCACGGCAAAGGTCGAGAAGGACAGCAGCAGCCCGACGAATTCGTCGTTGCCCGGGAAGAAGACTTTGGGGAACACCAGGGCCGAGGCCACGGAGTAGATCGCGAAGTCGTAGTACTCCAGCGAGGTGCCGGTGAGGCTCGCGACGTAGGCCTTGAGGGCGCCGGGCGGGAGCTTCCTCTTGCCGGCGGCCGGGGTGGCCTGATGCGGTGCTGCAGTCATGGTTTCCTCCAGGTGTGCGGGGTGCTGCCTGTTGCTTGGGTTTAAGTGCGGGTGGTCCCGGCGGAACCGGGGTGTGAAGCGGTGAAGCTGCGGCCTAGACGAAGGCGGCGGTGGTGATGTCCGCGGCGTTGAGCGCTTCGCGGACGGCAGCGGCCATGGCGACGGCCCCCGGGGAGTCACCGTGCACGCAGATGCTTTCGGCGCGGATTTTCAGGATGGAGCCGTCGATGGTGCGGATGGCGGAATCGGTGGCCATCCGGAGGACATGCTCAGTGACGAGAGCGGGGTCCTCCAGCACGGCTCCGGGGAGCGTGCGGGACACGAGGGTGCCGTCCGGGTTGTAGGCCCGGTCCGCGAAGGCTTCGGTCACCGCGCGGAGGCCGGCGGCCTCGGCCAGGCGCAGCACTTCCGAGCCCGGCAGGCCCAGGATGGGCAGGTTCGGGTCAACGGATTTCACGGCGTCGACAACGGCCTTCGCTTGGGCGGTGTGCGAGACGATCGCGTTGTAGAGGCCGCCGTGCGGCTTGACGTACTTAACCGTGCCGCCCTCGACGGCGGCCAGCGCCTGCAGGGCACCGATCTGGTAGACGACGTCGTCGGCCAGTTCGATCGGGTCGATGTCCAGGAAGCGGCGGCCGAAGCCGGCGAGATCGCGGTAGCCGACGTGGGCGCCGATCACGACGCCGGCGCCAATCGCCTCGCGGCAGGTCCGGCGGATGACGCTCGGGTCGCCCGCATGGAATCCGCACGCCACGTTGGCGCTGGAGACCGAGCGGAACATCGCCGAGTCGTCGCCCAGGGTCCAGCGGCCAAAGGACTCGCCGACGTCGCTGTTCAGGTCAATGGTTGCCATTTGTGATCCTCGTCTCATGATAGCCCCCTACTAGGATGCATCAATTTCACGGATTGTTCAACAATCCGACGATTCAACATTGGGACAATCGTGTAGATTCGGCACTATGACCACTCCCGATGCAGCTGCCGTCTCCGCCCTCGGCGCAGCTGCGGCGCGGCTGCGCGTGGCCGTCCCGTCCGTGGCGGACCGGGTGGCGGCCGAGCTGCGCCTGCAACTGGCGGAGGGCCTGCTCCTGCCGGGAGCCCGGCTCACGGAGTCGACCATCGCCGAAGACCTGGGCGTCTCCCGCAACACGGTCCGCGAGGCCTTCGCCGAACTGGCGGCCGAGCGCCTGGTGGTCCGGCACCCCAACCGCGGCGTCTTCGTGGCCAGACTCGAGGCCGGCGACATCCACGACGTCTACACCGTGCGCCGCGCCATTGAAGTCAGTGCGATCCGCGGCGGCGGGAGCCCGGAGCGCGTGGCCGCGGTCCGCGCTGCCGTTGAAGAGGGCAAGGCCGCCGCCGCCGCCAATGACGAGGAGGCCCTGGGCAGCGCCAACCAGCATTTCCATGGCGCGATCGTGGCCCTGGCAGGCAGCCGGCGGCTGGACACGATCATGTCCCAGGTGCTGGCCGAGATGCGGCTGTTCTTCCACAAGGCCACCGTGGACGCGCACTTCTACCGGGGCTACCTGCCGGACAACGAGGAAATCTGCACCGCCCTGGAAGCCGGAGACCTGGACCAAGCCGGCGCGCTGCTGCTGGCCTATTTGAACCGGTCCGAGGAGCGCCAGGCCGCCGTCCACGGCGAGTGAACGATTCCATGGAATCGATTCCATGATTTGGTTTGAGCGCGAGAGGCGGCAGCAGTGACGGGACCATCCATCACCATCAAGGACGTGGCGGCACTGGCAGGCGCCTCCCCCGCCACGGCGTCCAGGGTGCTCTCCGGAAACCCGGCAACCTCCGCCGAGTCCCGCCAGAGGGTGGCCGCCGCCGTCACCCAGCTGGACTTCCACCCCAACGCCCAGGCGCGCGCGCTCCGTTCCACCGGGACCAACGTCATCGTGACGGCAGCGCCCCTCAATTCCGCCCCTGTCCGGGCCGGCGCCGCGGTGACGTTCACCGGCGCCGTCGGCGACGACGCCCATGGCCGGCGGATTCTTGAGGTCCTCGCCGAGGCTGGCATCGATGCCGGCCACGTTCGGGTCAGCGGCACCGCCGCCACCGGAACGGCGGTCATCGCGGTCGATGACCAGGGCGAAAACCAGATCATCGTGAGTCCGGGTGCAAACGCCGGGCTTACCGCCGCCGACGTCGAAGCGGGACTCGCCGCCGTCCAGGCCGGCGACGTCCTGGTCCTGCAGCTGGAAATCCCGACCGCGCTGGTCCGGCAGGCCGCTCGGACCGCGAAGAATCGCGGGGCATTCGTCATCCTCAACGCCGCCCCGGCCCCCGGCAGATCGAGGCGCTGCTCGAGGACGTCGACCTCCTGGTGGTGAACGAACAGGAAATCCAGGTTCTCGCCGGCCTCACCGGCCTGGCCGGAATCCAAGGAAACCACCGGGACCTGGTCACGTCGCTCCCGCCCTTCCTGAGGCCGGCCATCGTGTGCACCGCCGGCGCGGAAGGATCCTTCACCGTCGTTGACGGCAGTCCCGTGCATGTGCCGGCGACGAAAGTGGACGCCAGGGACACCACCGGAGCCGGCGACACGTTCGTGGGCTACCTCGCCGCATCACTCGCCGGCAGCGACCGCGAGCTGCCTGCGGCAATGCTCCACGCCACCCATGCCTCCGCTGTCGCCGTGACGCGCCCCGGCGCCATGGAATCGATTCCATGGCGCGATGAAGTACCGGCATAGCCAAACCCGCAACACCCCGCCTGAACGTCCCGCACTCAGTCCCGCACGAAGGAGACCCATGAAAATCGCACTCGGCAACGACCACGCCGGCTGAACACCCGCGAAACCTGGGGGGCCAAGGAGAAGGCTGAAGTCGACGCCATCATCGCCGGCGAACCGGGCGCCGCCGCGGAGGACCAGACGGCGCAATCGGCGGCCCGGTAGCGGCCCAGCAAAGACCCGCAATAAACGCCCGACCGGGGCCGGCCTCTTGGGGGCCGCGGGGTTTTCAGCTTGAGACGCTCGATGATCGAGATCCCACCGCCCTTGCCGCTGCGGTTCTTGTTGAAGATGTCGAAGCCGACGGCGAGGAGCAGCACCAGGCCCTTGATGAGCTGCTGGTAGTCGGTGCCGAGGCCCAGGATCGACATGCCGTTGTTGAGGACACCCATGATGAGACCGCCGATCATGGCCCCTGCCACGGTTCCGATGCCGCCTGTGACTGCGGCGCCGCCGATGAACGCCGCCGCGATGGCGTCCAGTTCGAAGCCCGTGCCGCCGGCCGGCTGGGCGGAGTTCAGCCGGGCCGTGAACACGAGGCCGGCCAGTGCGGCAAGGACGCCCATGTTCACGAACAGCCGGAAGGTGACGACCTTGGTTTTGATGCCGGACAGCTCAGCCGCGTGCAGGTTGCCGCCGAGTGCGTAGGTGTGCCGGCCGAAGACGCTGTTGTTCATCAGGGCCGTGTAGACGATCACCAGGACCGCCAGCACGATCAGGACGATTGGGGTGCCCCGGTAGCTGGCGAGCAGGAAGGTGATGGTCAGCATGAGCAGGGCAATGAACGCGGTCTTGGTGGCGAACCAGGCCACCGGTTCGTTCTCGAGTTCGAACTTCTTGCGGATCCGGCGTTCCTTGACCGCCTGGATCACCAGCGCCAGGGTGGCGCCGACGCCAAGGATGACCGTCAGCCACTCCAGCACCGACGTGCCGCCGGAAATGTCCGGCAGGAAGCCGCCGCCCAGCGCCCGCAGTTCGCCGGGGAACGGCGTGATCTGCTGGTTTTTGAGAACGATCAGTGTCAGGCCGCGGAAAATCAGCATCCCGGCGAGGGTGACGATGAAGGCGGGAATGCCGACGTACGCGATCCAGTAGCCCTGCCAGGCACCCACCAGCGCGCCGATCAGCAGGCAGGCCGGAATAGCAAGCCACCACTCCCAGCCCCAGTGCACGATCATGACACCGGCACAGGCGCCGATGAAGCCGGCGACCGAACCGACGGACAGGTCGATGTGGCCGGCGATGATCACCATCACCATGCCGATGGCCAGGATCAGGATATAGCTGTTCTGGACCACCAGGTTGGTGACGTTCTGCGGCTCCAGCAGGATCCCGTCCGTCAGGATCTGGAACAGCAGGACGATCAGGATCAGGGCGACAAAGATGCCAACCTGGCGGAGGCGGCTTGTCAGGAAGCCCAGGGATTCTCGGAGGGCGGACATGTTCGCTATTCCTTCTCTTTGGTCATGTAGTGCATGAGGGTTTCCTGTGATGCTTCGGCGATCGGGACCTCGCCGGTGATGTGCCCGGCAGAGAGGGTGTAGATCCTGTCGCAGATGCCCAGCAGTTCGGGAAGTTCGGAGGAGATCACAATGACCGCCTTTCCTTCCGCGGCCAGCTTCGCGATGATCGTGTAGATCTCAAACTTCGCGCCGACGTCGATGCCGCGGGTGGGTTCGTCGAGGATCAGCACGTCCGGATCGGAGTACATCCACTTGCTCAGCACCACTTTCTGCTGGTTGCCGCCGGACAACTTGCCCGTGACGGCGGCAACCGAGGGGGCCTTGATATTCATGCTCTTCCGGTAGTCGTTGGCCACCACGGTTTCCTGGTTCTTGTCCACCCAGCCGCCCTTGACCAGCTTGCGCAGCGCCGCCATGGATACGTTCCGCTTGATGTCCTCGATGAGGTTCAAACCGTAGAGCTTGCGGTCCTCAGTGGCGTAGGCGATGCCGTGCTTGATGGCGTCGGAGACGGTGGAAGTGTTGATTTCCGTGCCGTGTTTGAACACCTTCCCCGAGGTGGCGGTGCCGTAGCTCCGTCCAAAGACGCTCATGGCCAGCTCCGTCCTGCCGGCACCCATCAGTCCTGCCAGCCCCACCACTTCCCCCTTGCGCACGTTGAGGCTGGCGTTGTTGACCACCACCCGGCTGTAGTCCTGCGGGTGCCGGACGGACCAGTCCTCGATCCGCAGGACTTCCTCGCCAATCTGTGGTTGCCGGTCCGGATACAGGCTTTCCAGGTCCCGGCCCACCATTCCGCGGATAATGCGTTCCTGAGTGATCTCGCCGTCGCCCAGGCGGAGGGTCTCGATCGTCTTGCCGTCGCGGATGATGGTGACGGCGTCCGCAACCTTGCGGATTTCGTTGAGCTTGTGGCTGATGATGATGCTGGTGACACCCTGGCCCTTCAGGTGCAGGATCAAGTCCAGCAGGTGGCTCGAGTCCTCGTCGTTGAGGGCCGCCGTCGGTTCATCGAGGATAAGGAGCTTGACCTCCTTCGAGAGTGCCTTGGCGATTTCCACGAGCTGCTGCTTGCCCACGCTGATGTGCTGGACGGGGGTGACCGGGTTTTCGCTCAGGCCCACCCGGGCCAGGAGTTTCGCGGCCTCCAGGTTGGTCTTGCGCCAGTTCACCCAGCCGCGGTTGGCCTGTTCATTGCCGAGGTAGATGTTCTCGGCGATGGACAGGTAAGGGCTCAGTGCCAGCTCCTGGTGGATGATCACGATTCCGCGCTTCTCGCTGTCGCTGATGCTGGAGAAGTTGCAGGGTTCGTTTTCGAAGAGGATGTCGCCGTCGAAGGAGCTGTGCGGGTAGACGCCGGACAGGACCTTCATCAGGGTGGATTTCCCTGCGCCGTTTTCACCGCACATGGCGTGGACTTCGCCGCGGTTCACCTGCAGAGTGACGTCCTGGAGGGCCTTCACGCCCGGGAAGGTCTTGGTGATTCCTCGCATTTGAAGAATGGGTGTGTTCATCGCCAATTCTCACTGACTGGTAGTACCTGAGACGTCCTGCGGCTGCAGGAGTCTGCGGGAAAGGGTGGCGGCCCGGACTCGACGGCGGCCCGCCACCCTTCGACGTGGCTACTTGACGTCGGCCGCCGTGTAGTAACCGGAGTCGATGAGTTCCTTCTTGTAGTTCTCATTCGTGATGATGACGGACTTGAGCAGGTACGCAGGGACGACCTTGACCTTGTTGTCGTAGGTCTTGGTGTCGTTGACCTCGGGTTCCTGACCCTTCAGGAGGCCGTCGACCATCTTCACAGCCTGGGCTCCCAGCTGGCGGGTGTCCTTGAAGATCGTGGAGTACTGTTCGCCGGCGGTGATGGACTTCACCGAACCCTTTTCGGCGTCCTGGCCGGTGACGATCGGCAGGCTTCCCTTGGCGTAGCCGCCGGTGCTCGTCAGGGCCGAGATGATGCCGATGGAGAGGCCGTCATACGGGGAGAGGACGCCATTGAGCTTGGTGCCGGAACTGTAGGCGGCCGTGAGAATGTCCTCCATGCGCTTCTGGGCCACGGGGGCCTGCCAGCGCAGGATGGCAGCCTGCTCAAACTTGGTCTGGCCGCTGGGCACCTTCAGGGTTCCGGCGTCCAGGTACGGCTTGAGGGTGTCCATGGCGCCGGTCCAGAAGAAGTTGGCGTTGTTGTCATCCGGGCTGCCGGCGAAGAGCTCCACATTGAACGGGCCCTTGCCTTCGACCTTTTTGCCGCTGGCGTCAACAAGGCCCAGGCCGGTCAGCAACGAAGTGGCCTGCTGGACTCCCACCGTGTAGTTGTCGAAGGTGGTGTAGAAGTCGACGTTCGGCGTGCCGTTGATGAGCCGGTCGTACGCGATGACCTTGACGTTCTGCTCCTTCGCCTTGGCGAGGACATCGGTCAGCGTGGTGCCGTCGATGGCCGCGACGATGAGGGCTTTGGCGCCCTTGGTGAGCATGTTCTCGATCTGGGACACCTGGGTGGGGATGTCATCATTGGCGTACTGCAGGTCGGCTTTGTAGCCGAGCTTCGTCAAGGATTCCGAGACGTTCTTGCCGTCGGCGATCCACCGCTCCGAGGTCTGCGTCGGCATCGAGATCCCGACGAGGGAACCGGCGGCGTCGGCGCTGGCGGCCGGGGCGGCCGTGCCGGGCCGGCTGCCGCAGCCTGTGGCCCCTACGGTCACAGCGAGGACAACCGCGACGGCGCCCAGGAGTTTCCTGATCTTCACAATTTTCTCCTTCCGCGGACCCAAAGTCCGCGAAGTTGCTCCTGATCGCAGTCCTGCACGTCATCGTGCCCCTGCGGGGCGGTAACAGCGGGAGGATTGCGGAGGTCTGAATGGAACGGGGATTCAGCCGTCAAGGGAACTGCGGCTGATTGTTATCGCTAACAATATGGTCAAAGATAGCTTCTTGAAACATGTGAGTCAACGCACATTCGGCGCCAGTCTCCTTCGGACCGCCGCCGGACCCTCACGCGGCGAAGATGCGCCAGGCCGCGCGGTGCGAGGCTCCGGGTCCGAGCCGCACGAGGTCCGTGCCGGTGTTGAAGGCATCCGGCGGGCACGTCATGGGTTCCACGGCGAGTCCGAGCCGGCCGGGCAGCGGCGGTTCAGCATCCCCGGTGTAGAGCTGCAGCCAGGTGCAGCTGCGGTCCCAGGCCATGCCGACGCCGGTCCCGCCCGGGTCCCGGACCACGAGGTGTGCCTGCCCGTCGCCGTCGAACACCATGTCGGTGAAGGCATGGTCGATCTTGGTAGAACCGATGACGCGGGCCGCGCGGAAGTCATATCCGTGTCCTTCAACGGACCGGGTGGCGATCGGCAGCAGCCGGTCCGGCGTGACCTCGAGGAACGTCCGTGCCGGCACCTCCAGGCTCCATTGGTCCAGCGGCGCCGGCCCGGCCAGCAGATACGGGTGGGGACAGACCCCGTAGGGTGCGGACCGCTGCCCCACATTGGCTGCTGTGACGTCAGTGTGCAGGCCCCCGCTGGCCAGCCGGTAGCTGGCGGTGATCGACAACGCGAAGGGGTAGCCCGGCACCGGCCCGATGGCGCAGGAGAACTCCACGGCGGAATCCGTCCGGGACTCCAGCCTCCACTCCAGCTCCGGGGTGAAGCCGTGCAGGGCGCATTGCCGGTCGGGTTCGTTGACCGGGAGCTCGTAGTCCGCACCGCCAAAGGTGTACGTCCCGTCGGGAATCCGGTTCGGCCAGGGTGCCACGATGACGCCGCGGAAGTCCGGGTTGGGCCCGCCGGCCGGGAACGGGACGATCAGGTCCCGCCCGCGGAACTGCAGCGTTCGCACCGCTGCACCGCGGGCGGCGACGACGGCGGTGTACTCCCCGTGCCGGAGCCCGTATTCGTCCCCGGTCACAGACCGCCGGCAAGCTTGTAGTAGGCGGCGTTCCAGGCGAGTTCCTTCTTGAAGCCCCTGATGGTGGTGCCGTCGTCAATGTTCAACAGTTCGGTTTGGGCGATCTCGGCGAAGTCCTCGAAGACGTCCATGCCGACGGCGGTGGAAAGCACAGTGTGGTGGGCGGCTCCGGCGGTCAGCCAGGCAGCAGCGGAGGTGGCGAAGTCCGGCTTGGGCGACCAGAGGGCACGGGCCACCGGCAGGTTGGGCAGCGGCTGTTCAAGGTCCACGACGTCGACGGCGTTGGCCACGAGGCGGAAGCGGTCGCGCATGTCGGACAGCGCCACCACGACGCCGGGGCCGGCATCGGTGTCGAAGACCATGCGGACGGGATCTTCCTTGCCGCCGATGCCCAGCGGGTGGATTTCCACGCGCGGCTTGGCGGCGGTCAGGGACGGGCAGACCTCCAGCATGTGCGCGCCCAGGATTTTCTCCTGGCCCGGGACGAGGTGGTAGGTGTAGTCCTCCATGAGCGAGGCGCCGCCGGGGAGCCCGGCGCCCATGACTTTGGCTGCCCGGACCAGGATGGCAGTCTTCCAGTCACCCTCGGCGCCGAATCCGTAACCGTCGGCCATGAGGCGCTGGACGGCCATGCCCGGCAGCTGGCGCAGTGCGCCGAGGTCTTCGAAGGACGTGGTGAAGGCGGCCGAGCCGTTGGCCTCCAGGAAGCTGCGGAGCCCAAGCTCGATCCGGGCGCTGTAGCGCAGCGACTCGTGGCGCGGGCCGCCGGTGCGGAGTTCGGGGGCCACGTCGTAGAGCCGCTCGTATTCGGCGACGAGGGAGTCGACGTCGGACTCTGCCGCGCCGTGCACGGCGTCGGCGAGTTCATTGACGGACCAAGTGTTGACCGAGACGCCGAAGCGCAACTCTGCCTCGGTTTTGTCCCCTTCGGTGACGGCGACATTGCGCATGTTGTCGCCGAAACGGGTCAGCTTGAGGGTCCGGACGGCCGCCCAACCCGCCGAGGCGCGCTGCCAGGATCCGACCTGGCGGGACACCTCGGGGTTGGACACGTGGCCGACGACGGTTTTGCGCGGGATGCCGAGGCGGGACTGGATGTAGCCGAACTCGCGGTCGCCGTGCGCGGCCTGGTTCAGGTTCATGAAGTCGAAGTCGATGTCCGCCCACGGCAGTTCGACGTTGGCCTGGGTGTGCAAGTGCAGGAGCGGCTTCCGGAGCAGGTCCAGGCCCTGGATCCACATCTTGGCCGGGGAGAAGGTGTGCATCCACGCGGTCACGCCGATCACGGCGTCGTCCGAGTTGGCATCCAGGGCGGTGCGGCGGATGGCGTCCGAGTCCGTGAGCACGGGCTTCCAGACGATTTTCACCGGGACGTCGGCGGAGGCGTTCAGCGCGTCAGCGATCTCTTGGGACTGGGCGGCGACCTGCTTGAGGACGTCCTCGCCATAGAGGTGCTGGCTGCCGGTAAGGAACCAGACCTCGTACTGCTCAAGGGACGTGTTGTTGGCGTTGGACATGTTTTCTCCTGCGGATGGTTTGGGGGCGACGCGGCTTCGGGGCCTGGTTGTGGGCCTAGCGGCCGTAGACGTTCTGGTAGCGGGCATAAAGCGAGTCGATCTGGGCCGGGTCGATCGGCAGTGGTTCACCGAGTTGCCGGGAAATATGGACGGTCCGTGCCACTTCCTCGCACATGACGGCGGCTTTGACCGCCGAGCGGGCATCCTTGCCCACGGTGAAGGGCCCGTGGTTCTGCATCAGCACGGCCGGCGAGCTGGATTGGGCCAGGGTGTCCACGATGCCGCGGCCGATCGAGTCATCCCCGATCAGCGCGAACGGGCCCACCGGGATCGTCCCACCGAACTCGTCACCCATCATGGTCAGCACGCAGGGGATCTCCTCTCCGCGCGCGGCCCAGGCCGTGGCGTAGGTCGAATGCGTGTGCACCACGCCGCCGACCTCCGGCATGTGCCGGTAAACGTAGGCGTGCGCCGCGGTGTCCGAGGACGGTGACAGCGCGGGGTTGCTCCAGTCGCCCTCCGCGGGCGTGCCGTAGAGGTCCGTGACAACCATGCTCCCGGGCGTGAGGTCCGCGTAGGAGACTCCGGACGGCTTGATGACCATCAGGTCATGGCCGGGGACGCGGGCGGAGACGTTGCCGGCCGTCCACACCACCAGTTCGTAGCGCGTGAGTTCGGCGTGCAGTTCGCAGACCTCGCGACGGACCTCCGCGATGCTTTCCAGCAGGTTGCTCATGCGGACACTTCCTCTGCGACCGGGCCGGCGGGGACGGCGGGGACGGCGGGGACGGCGTTCTGCTGCGGAGCGCCCGCAGTGGCAGCAAACGAGGGCCTGGCCGCACGCTGGATCGCCTTGAGGCGGTGCATCACGCTGTTGGTGCCGCGGCCGAAATAGTCGTGCAGCGTCCGGTACTCCTGGAAGAGTTTTTCGTAGGCGGCAACATTTTCCGGAATGGGAATATAGATGCTGCCGGGCTCCGATCCCATGGCAGCCGCAGCGGCACGGATATCCGCGTATTCACCTGCGGCCACGGCGGCGTGGATGGCCGACCCCAGGGCGGGCCCCTGGGTTGAGCCGATGGTGGAGAGCGGCAAGCCGGTGATATCCGCGTAGATCTGCATGAGCAGCTTGTTCTTCAGCAGGCCGCCGGCCACGATGAATTCCCTGACCGGCACTCCCGAGTCGCGGAAGGCGTCCACGATGGTGCGCGTGCCGAAGGCCGTGGCTTCCAGCAAGGCCCGGTAGGTGTCTTCGGGCCTGGTGGCGAGGGTCTGACCCACCACGACGCCGGAGAGTTCGTGGTCCACCAGCACGGAACGGTTGCCGGAGTGCCAGTCCAGGGCAATGAGGCCGTGTTCGCCGATGGCTTGGCGGGAGGCCAGTTCCGTGAGGTATTCGTGGATGCCCAGGCCTGCCGCTTCCGCTGCCTGGTGGTACTCGGGCGGGACGCCATTGTTCGTGAACCAGCCGAAGATGTCGCCCACTCCGCTTTGGCCAGCTTCGTAGCCCCAAAGTCCGTCGACGATTCCGCCGTCCACCACGCCGCACATGCCCGGGACTTCCCGCAGTTCGGCACCGTTCATAACGTGGCAGGTGGAGGTTCCCATGATGGCCACCAGCTGCCCGGGCTCAACTGCCTTCGCTGCGGGCACCGTGACGTGGGCGTCCACGTTGCCCACTGCGACGGCGATGCCTTCCGGCAGTCCGGTCCAGGCGGCGGCCTCGGCCGTCAGATAGCCGGCTGCATCGCCGAGCCGGCCGATGGTGTGCGCCAGCTTGGCGCTGACGAAATCCTTGAAGTCCGGGTTCAGGGCGGACAGGAATTCCTTGAATGGGTAGCGGCCGTCCTGGTAGATCCCTTTGTAGCCGGCCGTGCAGGCGTTGCGGACGTAGTTACCGCACAGCTGCCAGACGATCCAGTCAGCCGCTTCCACCCAGCGGTCCATCGCGGCGTAGCTTTCCGGGTCCTCCTCCAGCAACTGCAGGCCCTTGGCGAACTCCCATTCGGAGGAGATGAGTCCGCCGTAGCGCGGCAGCCAGTTTTCGCCGAGTTCCGCAGCCAGGGCGTTGATGCGGTCCGCCTGCGGCTGGGCGGCATGGTGGCGCCACAGCTTCACGTAGGCGTGCGGGCGGTTGGCGAATCCGGGAAGCTCGTTCAGCGGTGTGCCGTCGCCCTTGACGGGGACCATGGTGCAGGCCGTGAAGTCGGTGGCGATGCCCACCACGGCGGCCGGGTCGATCCCGGCGTCGGCGACGGCCGCGGGCACAGCCCGGCGGAGCACGTCGCGGTAGTCGTTGGGCACCTGCAGGGCCCATTCGCCCGGAAGCCGGATGCCGGCGACCCCAGCCGTGTCTTTCGGAAGCTCGCCGGTGACCACGGCATGCGGGTACTCAAAGACCCCGCTGCCCAGTTCCTTGCCGTCCCGGACCCGGACGACGACGGCCCGCCCGGAAAGCGTGCCGTAGTCCACGCCGATGACAAAGTTTTCGGTTCCGTCCACTGAGAAGTCCATCAAATCCTCCAATAGGTTCCGCAACATTGCGAACCCCCCTATTGTTAGCGCTAACAAACATGCTGTCAAGAAGCCTGGCACGTATTGCCGGAACGGAGGGCTTCGGCCCTTAGGAGAGACGGGGACGGGGTGCGGTGCTGGCGCGCACCACGAGCGCAGGTTTGACCACCAGGGCGCCACTGGCGGCATCACCCTCGACCTGGGCGCGTATCAGGTCCATACAGCGCTTTCCGAGTTCCTCGAAGTCCTGTCGCACAGTGGTCAGCGGCGGCATGAAGTAGGCGGATTCGGGCTGGTCGTCAAAGCCAACCACGGAGACGTCTTCCGGAACCCGGATGCCCTTCTCGCCAAACGCCCGCAGCAGCCCGAGCGCCATCTGGTCGTTGCTGACGAACACTGCGGTGGCGCTGCGCTGTTCTGCCAGCTGCTGCCCGATCCGGTACCCGCTGTCCGCACTCCAGTCCCCCTCGACCAGAAGCTCGTCGGAGAGGCCGGCTTCCGCCAACTCCTCGCGCCATCCGTCAACCCGGGCTTTGCCGTCCACCCAGTCGAGCGGTCCGGAGACATGGCCGATCCGCTCGTGGCCAAGGCTGATCAGATGGGCGACGGCCAGCCGCGCGCCGAGCTTCTGGTCGACCATCGCGCCGCTCAACCGCCCTTCTCCGGCTCCGCCGACGACGATCACCGGGAGATCCAGGTTCAGGTCCTCGAGCACCTGAAGTGTCCCGTCGTGCGGCACGATCACAATCAATCCGTCCGCGCCCTGGTCCGTCAGGTGCCGCACCGCATCGCAAATGGCCTTCGCCGCGGCCCCCTTAATCGCGGCAATACTCACGAAATACCCTGCTTCCCTGGCGGCTTGCTGGACCCCCAGCAGGGTATTCGCCGGGCCGTATTGCCCGAGCTCGGAGGCGAGGACACCGATGGTCTGGGTGCGCCGGGTCACCAGGCTCCGGGCGGCCGTGTTGCGCCGGTAGCCGAGTTCGGCAATCGCCGCCTCGACCCGGGACTTTGTTCCCGTGCTGACATTCGGGTGGTTGTTGATCACCCGTGAGACGGTCTGGTGGGAAACCTTGGCCAGCGCTGCGACGTCTTCGAGCCGCGGCTGCCGCCGGTCATTGTTGTTCCCCATGCGAGGCCCCTTTCGTTCCGATGCCGTCCACCGGCTTGAATCAAATTGTGAAATCAAACGATAGGAGGGCACGGGGCGCCCGCTGGTCGGCCGCCCCCCGGCTCCTGTTAGCGCTAACCATAGTCCATTTGGACCCTGGTGTGACGCCCGCAGGGAACGACGCCGGGAACCGCAACGACGTGCGCGGCGGGGAACTTACGTGCCCGGCTGGGCCGCTACCGGCGCGGCGGGCCCGGGCGCGGCGGGTACCGGCGAGCAGCCGCAGGACGCGCGCAGGACCAGGTCCACGGGGAAGATCCTGTTCCGGGTGGGAGACACGCCGTCAAAGCCAATGAGCGCTTCGACGGCGGCCTCGGCCATGGCCTGGACGGGCTGCGCGACCGTGCTCAACGGCGGCCAGCTGAACTCCGCCTCAGCCGAGCCGTCGAAGGAGAAGACCGCCAGGTCCTCGGGGACCCGAAGCCCGGCCTCGGACACGGCGCGCAGCAGGCCGACGGCCTGCAGGTCGGAACTGACGAACACGGCGGTGGGTCGGTCCGCGGCCGCAAGCAGCCGCTGCCCGGCCCGGTAGCCGCCCTGCCGGTCGAAGTCACAGCGCAGGATGGGTCCCTCCGGGAGACCGGCCTCCGCGAGCCCCTGCTGCCACCCGACCTCGCGGGCATCGAGATCATTGCCGGCGTTCATGCCCATGACCAGTGCGATGTTGCGGTGGCCGTGGCCCACCAGGTGCTCGACGGCACGCCGGGAGCCTTCCAGCAGCTCCACGCCGACCGAGTTGAAGCCCGGCACCTCGGTGCTGTGGTTGAGCAGCACGGCGGGGATCTCCGAATGCTCCAGCTCGGTCAGGTCGGGTTCGAACAGCACGCTGGAGAGGAAGACCCCGTCAACGCGGCGGCTCGCGAGGTTCCTGACCTGGCGGCGCTCATTGGCCGCCGATCCGCCCGAGTTCGCCAGCAGCAGGGCATAGCCGCGCGCCGCCGCGGCTTCCTCCACGGCGCGGGCCAAAGTGGCGAAGAAGGGGTTGGTGGTGTCCGGGACCACCATGCCGAGCATCTCGCTGGAGCCAAGTTTCAGTGCCCTCGCCGCGGCGTTCGGACGGTACCCCAGGGCGCTGATGGCCTCGCGGACTTTCGCAGCAGTCACCGGGGAGACCCGCTTGGGGCCGCCGTTCACCACATAGCTGACGACGGCGGTGCTGACGCCCGCCAGCCTGGCCACGTCTTTTCGGGTGATCGTGGGCCTGGCGGAGGCGGGCGAGTGTGGCACAGTGACCATGCTACCGCCGGAGTTCCCGGGCAAAGCCTTCCTCATTGATTCCCTGCGCAGGCAGCCGAACGGGGGCGTCGCCGTGGTCCGGCACGGGCAACCGCTCCCCGCCGCGGAGGGCGGACTCGTGCGCCACGATCCCCGGCAGCGTGTAGCGGGCGGCTTCCCAGGCGTTGACGGGCGGGAGCGTTCCCGTGTCGACGGCCGTGGCGAAGTCGTCCACCAGGAAGTGGTGGCTGCCCTCGTGCCCGTTGTGAAGTCCGCGGAACTCGGCCGGAAGCCGGCCGGCGTCGTGCACGGCGGCCAGCCCGGAGCTGAAGGCGTCGCGCAGGGCCGGTGCGACGCCGGCCAGCGCCGGATCGTCCGCGGCGAGCGTGGCCCGGGTGGCCAGTTCCTCGCTGACATCGGTCACGGACTCCTTGTCCTGCCACACACTGACCAGGGCCAGCTGCTCGAAGCTGGCTTCGGTGCCGAAGAAACGGAAGCGGCTTTCGCGCAGGTGGGAGGGGTAGCCGACGCGGCGCATCTCATTGATGCGCATGGACCCGCCGGTTGAAAGCTCGAACAGCGCGGTGGCATTGGAGAAGTCGTTGCCGAACATGCTGACGTCCTTGTCGAACACACCGTCTCCGCGCTCGTCGGGGACGCCAATGCAGCTGACGCTGACGGCATGGCCGCCGATCGCGCCCAGCACCCCGCCGGTGGAGTGGGTCGGGTACAGCATGGGCGGGTAGCTGGCGGTGCTCTTCCAGTCCTCCCCGCCGCTGTACTGGTAGGCCTCGTAGAAGCCGAGATCCATGTCGTGGACGTAGTCGCCCTCGGCGTAGAAGATGCGGCCAAAGGCGCCTTCAGCCTTGCGCTTGCGGGCATAGACGGTGGCGGGGTTGTAGTAGCTTGTCTCGCCCATCATGTAGGTCAGGCCCGTCTCCCGGACGGCCTCGATGATCCGGGCGGTCTCGTCCTCGCTGATGGCCATCGGCACTGCCGAATACACATGCTTGCCCGCCCGGAGCGCCTGCAGCACCAGCGGGCCGTGCGTCCAGCGCTGGGTGAAGATCGCCACAGCGTCGAGGCCGCCGTCGAGCATGGCCTCAAAGCTGGGATAGGTCCCCGCCAGGCCGAGCCGCTCCCGGAGGGCCTCGGCCCGTTCCGGCAGGACGTCGGTGACATGGACTTCTGAAATCGCGGGATGGGCGTCGAAGAGTTTGGCGAAGGCGCCTGCAAACTGTCCGGCGCCGACGATGCCTAGTGAGAAAGTCATGCACGCAAGTTTCACACCAGTTTCTACTCGAGTCAATAGCAGACAATGAGCAGAAATTTTCCGCCCGGAAACATGAAAGAAACGGTTGCGCATTGGAAAGTTACTCGTGTAGATTCAAGCCTCAGTTGTAATCCACGTCACAGCATCCACGTAACTGCGGAGGAACCACCAATGACCACCACAACTGCCCGCGGAGCCGCCCTGGCCCGCAAGGCGACCGGCCCGGGAACGGGCAACGCTGCCCCCCGCCGCCGGCGCCGACCCCGGAGCGACCTGAGGGTCGCCCTCTTCTTCATCGCCCCGGCCTTGCTCGGCTTCGTTGCCTTCTACCTGGTGCCGAGCATCCGCGGCGTCTACCTCAGCTTCACCGAGTACAGCGTCTTGGGGGATCCCACCTGGATCGGCACCCAAAACTACACAGCGATCTTCGCGGACGATCTCTTCTGGAACGCCATGGCCGTGACGGTCCAGTACGTGGCACTGAACATCGGCTTCCAGACCGCCATCGCGCTCGGACTTGCCCTGCTGATGCACAACGTCGCCAAGTCCACGCTTATCCGCGGCGCCCTGCTGCTGCCCTTCCTTGTGGCGAACGTGATCGTCGCGCTGTTGTGGTTCTGGATGCTCGACTACCAACTCGGTATCGTCAACGAAATCATCAACTGGATGGGCCTGCCGCGCATCGCCTTCTTCGGCAGCGAGCAATGGGCCATCCCCACCATCGCCGGCGTCAACGTCTGGCGCCACATGGGCTACACCGCCCTGCTGATCTTCGCCGGCCTGCAGTCCATTCCCAACCACGTGTACGAGGTCGCCTCGCTCGACGGCGCCTCCCCGACCCGGACTTTCTGGAGCATAACGATGCCGCTCCTGCGCCCAGTGCTGGTGCTGGTCCTGGTGGTCACCGTGATCGGCTCCTTCCAGGTCTTCGACACCGTGGCTGTGACCACGGGCGGCGGCCCGATCAATGCTTCCCGCGTGATCCAGATGTACATCTACCAGAAGGCCTTCGGTGAATCCGACTTCGGCTACGCCTCGGCCCTGTCCGTCATTCTCTTCGTCATTCTCGCTCTTGTGGCCTTCGTCCAGATGAAGTTCCTCAAGGGCAACGAATCGGATCTGGACTAAGGAACCCCAGCCATGACTACATCCGCCCCTTCCCGTAAGAAGCCCGTCTCCAGCGTCCCCCCTCCCAGGAAACCGGTCAACTGGCGCCGCGTCGGTGCCTGGACCCTCGTCGCCATCGCCGTCGTCGTGACGATCGCGCCGTTCCTCTGGATGCTCCGCACCGCACTGTCCAGCAATGCCTCCCTGGCCTCGAACGCCAGCAACCTGCTGCCGGCCGACTTCAGCCTCGGCGCCTTCAAGCGGGTCCTGGGGCTGCAGAGCCCCGAGGAAGCAATCGCCGAGGGCGGCTCCGGCGCCGCCATCAATTTCTGGCTGTATCTGCGGAACTCCGTCATCTTCGCCACCGTCACAACCGCCGGGCAGGTCTTCTTCAGCGCGATGGCCGCCTACGCCTTCTCCCGGCTGCGCTGGCCGGGCCGGAACGTGGTGTTCGGCCTGTTCCTGGCCACCATGATGGTCCCGCCAATCTTCACAGCCCTGCCCAACTTCCTGATGATCAAGAACCTCGGCCTGCTCAACACCTTCGCCGGCCTGGCCCTGCCGTTCCTGTTCATGACCCCCTTCGCCATCTTCTTCCTGCGCCAGTTCTTCCTCTCCATGTCCCGCGAGGTGGAAGAGGCCGCCATGCTCGACGGCGCCAAACACGTGCGGATCTTCTTCCAGATCGTGCTCCCGAACGCCGCGGCCCCCCTGGCCACCCTGGCGCTGCTGACCTTCATCGGCCAGTGGAACGAGTACTTCTGGCCGCTGCTGGTGGGCCAGGACGAAAGCGTCCGCGTCCTCACCGTGGGCCTGGGCGTCTTCAAGTCCCAGTCTCCGCAGGGCGCCCCCGACTGGTCCGGCCTGATGGCCGCCACCCTGATCGCGGCCCTGCCCGTCCTCCTGCTCTTCATCGCCTTCGGCAAGCGGGTGGTCAACTCCATCGGCTTCTCCGGCATCAAGTAACCCCGGCCCAACCCGCAGTGCCCTTCAAAGCACTGCCCGTCAACAAGCATTCCCCTCAAAGAAGCACTTCCATGAAAGGTCCACCATGAAGAAGACCCTCGGCGCCGTCGCTGCCGCTGCAGCCATCGCCATCTCCCTCTCCGCCTGCGGGGGGTCCGCCCCGGCCTCCACCGAGGCCAAGGGCGACATCAACTACTGGCTGTGGGACGCCAACCAGCTCCCGGCCTACCAACAGTGCGCCGATGACTTCCACAAGGCCAACCCAGACATCAAGGTCAAGATCACCCAGCGCGGCTGGGATGACTACTGGACCACACTGACCAACGGCTTCGTCGCCGGCACCGCCCCCGACGTCTTCACCAACCACCTCTCGAAGTACCCCGAATACGCCGCGAAAAAGCAGCTGCTCTCCCTCGACGAGGCGGTGGCCAAGGACGGCATCAAGCTGGAGAGCTACACCAAGGGACTCGCCGAGCTCTGGGTGGGCCAGGACGGCAAGCGCTACGGACTGCCCAAGGACTGGGACACCGTGGGCCTCTTCTACAACACGGCCATGACGGACTCCGCCGGCCTGACCGCCGAGCAGATGGCCAACCTGGAATGGAACCCGCAGGACGGCGGCAGCTATGAGAAGGCAATCGCGCACCTGACCGTGGACAAAAACGGCGTGCGCGGCGACGAGGCAGGTTTCGACAAGAACAAGGTGGCCGTCTACGGACTCGGCCTGGCCGGCAGCGGCTCCGGGCAGGGCCAGACCGAGTGGAGCTTCCTCAGCGCCACCACCGGCTGGAGCGCCACGGACAAGAACCCCTGGGGCACCAAGTTCAACTACGACGACCCCAAGTTCCAGGAGACCATCGCCTGGTGGGCCGGACTGACCGAGAAGGGCTACATGCCCAAGCTCGAGACCACCGTCGGCGCCAGCCTGGCGGACAACTTCGGCGCCGGCAAGGCTGCCATCAACACCACGGGTGACTGGCTGATCGGCCAGTACAAGAGCTACAAGGGCGTGAAGACCGCGTTCGCCCCCACCCCGAAGGGCCCCGAAGGCAAACGCGCCAGCATGTTCAACGGCCTGGCCGATTCCGTCTGGGCCGGCACCAAGAACCCGGCAGCCTCGATCAAGTGGGTCGAATACCTCGCCTCCACCGCCTGCCAGGACGTCGTAGCCTCCAAGGGCGTCGTGTTCCCGGCTCTCACCAGCTCCTCCGACAAGGCAGCCGAAGCATTCAAGGCCAAGGGCACCGACGTCTCCGCCTTCACCACCCACGTCAAGGAAGGAACCACGTTCCTGTTCCCGATCGCGGATAAGGCAGCCAAGGTGGACGGCATCATGAAGCCGGCCATGGACGCCGTCCTCTCCGGCAAGAAGCCTGCCAGCTCCCTCACCGAAGCCAACAACCAGGTCAACGCCCTCTTCAACAAGTAAGCGTTCGAAGCCACAGCCGCCCGCCACGGCGGCGCCCGGTGCGCGGGATCCCCGAGCCGGAATCCCGCGCACCAGCACCTGACTTCCGCACTACCGAAAGCGAATCCCCATGCACCCCGTGCACCTGCGTTCTGCCGGCACCAGCGTCCTGCTGGCCTTCGACTCCGGCGAGGCCGAGATCGTCCACTGGGGCGCCGACCTCGGCGAACACCTCCCCGATCTGGCGATCCTCCGCGGGCCAGTCCCGCACTCCGCCCTCGACATCCCCGTCGCCGCCGGACTGCTCCCGCAGGCCTCCTCCGGCTGGGCCGGGCGGCCGGGCCTGCGCGGGCACCGGAACGCCGACGGCGGCCCCGGCCTGGACTTCTCGCCGGCCCTGCGGGTGGTTGCCGCCCAGATGCAGGACGGCGGGCGCACGGTGGTGATCATCCACCGGGACTCCGAGGCCGGACTCGAGGTCAGTTCCCAACTCACCCTGCACCCCGGCGGCCTCCTGGAGCTGGCTCACACGCTGACCAACAGCGGCACGGCCGAATACCAGCTCGACGAACTCGCCACGGTGCTGCCGGTGCCGCGGGACGCCACAGAACTGCTCGATCTCACCGGACGCTGGTGCCGCGAAAACCACCCGCAGCGGCACGCCGTCCAGCAGGGCACCTGGGTCCGCACCGGCCGGCACGGCCGGACCGGCCACGACTCGTCCCTGCTGGTGGCAGCCGGGACCGCCGGCTTCGCCAACCGCACAGGCCAGGTCTGGGCCACGCACCTGGGCTGGAGCGGCAACCACGAGCAGTACCTCGACAGCCTCGCGGACGGCCGGCGCATGCTCGGTGCCGCCGAGCTGCTCGGCTCCGCCGAAGTGGTGCTGCGCCCCGGCGGCAGCTACCGGACGCCGTCGCTCTACGCCGCCTACTCCGGCCGCGGCCTGGACGGCATCACCGAGGCCTTCTACCACTGGTTCCGTGCCCGGCCGCAGCATGTGGACACCACCTCCGGCCGGGTCCGCCCGGTGGTGCTGAACACCTGGGAGGCCGTCTACTTCGACCACAGCCTCGAGCCCCTGCTCGAACTCGCCGAAGCGGCCGCCGGGCTCGGCGTGGAACGCTTTGTCCTCGACGACGGCTGGTTCCGCGGCCGCCGCGACGATCACGCGGGCCTTGGCGACTGGTACGTCGACGAGGGTCTGTGGCCCGAGGGCCTCACGCCGCTGATCGACGCGGTCACCGGCCACGGCATGGAATTCGGACTCTGGGTCGAACCCGAAATGGTCAACCTGGACTCCGACGTCGCCCGCGAGCACCCGGACTGGATCGTGGGCCCGTCGCTGCTTTCCCACAAGGACGGCGGCCGGCTTCCGCACGCCTGGCGCCATCAGCACGTCCTGGACCTCGCCAACCCGGAGGCCTGGCAATACATCTACGGACGCCTCGATGCCCTGTTGCGCGAGAACAACATCGCCTACCTC
Organism: Arthrobacter sp. P1_D4; assembly: GCF_056406115.1. Classification (NCBI taxonomy): domain Bacteria; kingdom Bacillati; phylum Actinomycetota; class Actinomycetes; order Micrococcales; family Micrococcaceae; genus Arthrobacter; species Arthrobacter sp. P1_D4. The sequence continues at coordinate 44,498 of NZ_JBFUAU010000016.1, forward strand.
AAATGGGACCAGAACCGCGACCTAACCGAGCACGGCCGCGGCGGCCGGCCGTCCGTCCACGAGCAGACGCTGGCCGCGTACCGTCTCTTCGACGCGCTCAAGGCAGCCCACCCGGACGTGGAGATTGAAAGCTGCTCCTCCGGCGGGGCCCGCGTGGACCTCGGCATCCTGCAGCGAACCGACCGGGTGTGGGCCTCGGACTGCAACGATGCCCTGGAGCGCCAGACAATCCAGCGCTGGACCCAGGCCGTCCTCCCACCCGAACTCGTCGGATCACATGTCGGCCCCACCACGAGCCACACCACGGCCCGCACCCACGACATCTCCTTCCGCGCCATCACCGCCCTCTTTGGCCATCTCGGCATGGAGTGGGACATCCGCGCAGCCACGGACGAGGAACGGGCCACGCTGCGCCGCGCCATCGCGCTCTACAAGCGCCACCGCGCACTGCTCCACTCCGGCAAGCGCGTCAACGCGGACACCGCCGAGCCCACCCTGAGCGTCCACGGTGTAGTTGCGCACGACGCCGGCGAGGCCCTGTTCGCTGCCGTGTCCCTGGCCACCGCCCCGGCTGAGGTCCCCGGACTGGCCTCACTGCCGGGCCTTGACCCGAAGCGGAACTACCGCGTCCGGGCCGAACTGCCTACCCTTCTCGACGGTGACTACGCGCACACCTTCTCCCAGATCCGGCCGCCGGCCTGGCTGGACGACGGGGCCGTTGCCACCGGGGCCTTCCTGCAGCACGTCGGCCTGCCCCTGCCGGTCCTGAACCCGGAGCACGCCCTGCTCCTCCACGTCCAGGCCCTCTGACCGTCCGGTCCCGCCCCCTGCTTCCGGGCCGGGCACCGCACGTCCCCTCACTTTCGAAGGAACCCCATGACCAGCATCATCAGCCGCAGCGACGCCCCGGCGTCGGTGTCCGCGGTGACCAGTACGCGCCTCGCCGACGGGCGTGAACTCCTGTATTTCGACGATACTTCCCATCCCCTGCAGCGCCCGTCGAGGGACCGCCGCGACCTTCCCGAGCGTGGCCCGTCCGGGGAAATCCGGTACGACGCGCTGACCGGGGAATGGGTGGCGGTCGCCGCGCACCGGCAACACAGGACGCATCTTCCGCCAGCGGACGAGTGCCCGCTGTGCCCGAGCACCGACGCGCGGCCCTCGGAGATCCCGGCGGATTACGACGTCGCCGTGTTTGAAAACCGCTTCCCCTCGCTCGGTCCGGATCTCGCCGCCGCCCCGGCAGCGCCGGGCTGGGGTACCCGCGGGACCGCCGGCGGCCGGTGCGAGGTCGTAGCCTTCACGCCCGAGCACACCGGGACGTTCGCCGCCCTCAGCACCCGGCGGGTGCGCACCGTGATCGACGCCTGGGCGCACCGCACCGAGGCCCTGAGCACGCTGCCCGGCGTGGCGCAGGTGTTCTGTTTCGAGAACCGCGGCCAGGACATCGGCGTGACACTGCACCATCCGCACGGCCAGATCTACGCCTACCCCTACGTCACGCCGAGGAGCGCGGTGATGGCCGCGGCCGCCCGGCAGTTCCATGAGGCGGCGGGCGGGACGGCCACCCTGACCGGGGCGATTTTAGCGAGTGAACGTGCCGACGGCGCCCGGATGGTGCTCGAGGGCGAATTCTTCAGCGCCTACGTGCCCTTCGCGGCACGCTGGCCGCTGGAAATCCATCTGGTCCCGCACCGCCAGGTTCCGGACCTCGCCGCGCTGACCGGCGCCGAGCGTGACGAGCTCGCCGTCCTCTATCCGGACCTGCTGGGCCGCCTCGACAGGCTCTACGGCAGCCCGACGCCGTATATCAGCGCCTGGCACCAGGCCCCCCTTGACCCGGTGCTGCGCCGGTCCGGGTACCTGCACCTGCAGCTCACCTCCCCCCGGCGGGCCGCGGATAAACTCAAGTTCCTGGCCGGCTCCGAGGCCGCCATGGGCGCCTTCATCAACGACACCACTCCCGAAGAGGTCGCAGCCCGGCTCCGGGACGCCAGGACAGGAACGGCATGACCACCACCGACACCGCAGGAACGGCCCTGGCGGACACGCTGACCCGCGCCTTCGCCGGCCACTTCGGCCATGACGCCGACGGCGTGTGGCAGGCGCCGGGACGGGTCAACCTGATCGGCGAGCACACGGACTACAACGACGGCCTTGTCCTGCCGTTCGCCATCAACCGCTCCACCACCGTGGCCGTGTCGGCCCGGGCGGACCGCACCGTGCGGCTGGCCTCGGCGTTCGCGGCCGCTGACCCGGTCGAATTCGATCTCGATACCTTCGCTCCGGACCAGGCGGCCGGCTGGTCCGCGTACCCGGCCGGCGTGGCCTGGGAGCTGGAAAGGGCCGGCATCACGGTGCAGGGCTTTGACCTGTACGTGACCTCCGATGTCCCGGTCGGCGCCGGGCTGTCCTCCTCCGCTGCCCTGGAATGCGCCGTCGCGTTGGCCCTGTCCGACCTCACCGGAGCGGGCCTGGGCCGAGCCGAACTGGCGGACATCGGGCGGCGGGCCGAAAACAACGTCGTCGGCGCCCCCACCGGGATCATGGACCAGTCCGCGTCGATGCTCGGCACCCGGGATTGCGCCGTCTACCTGGACTGCCGCGACCTCAGCTCGCGCCCGGTGCCGCTCGGCCTGGCGGAGTCCGGGCTTCTCTGCCTCGTGATCGACACCAAGGTCTCGCACGCCCATGCCACCGGCGGGTACGCCGAACGCCGGGCCTCCTGCGTCCGGGGCGCCCGGGTCCTGGGCGTCGGCGCCCTCCGCGACCTCGACGCCGCCGATCTGCCGCGGGCCGCGCGCATCCTCGACGACGTGACGTTCCGCCGGGTCCGGCACATCGTCACCGAGAACGAACGGGTCGCCCGGACCGCGGAACTGCTCACGACCCATGGGCCGCTGGCAATCGGAGACCTGCTGGACGCCAGCCACCGCTCCATGCGGGACGACTTCGAAATCTCCTGCCCGGAACTGAACCTGGCCGTTGACACCGCGCGCGCCAACGGGGCCATCGGGGCCCGGATGACCGGCGGCGGGTTCGGCGGCTCCGCCATCGCCCTGGTTCCAGTGGACGACGCCGATCAGGTCCGGTCCGCGGTCCTGGCCGGCTTCGCCGTCCGGAGGCTGCAGGCACCCGATGTCTTCGCCGTCCTGCCGGCAGAGGGGGCGCGCCGGCTGTGATCAGGCCGCCGGCGGGTGGTCAGCGGCCGAAGCCGGGGCTGCGCGGCTCTCTGCTGGGTCCCGGCCATCAGTACTTCCTCAGATCCAGCGGGTCCTGGCCGTACCAGCGCTTGCGCAGCAGGGCGGTGGCGGCTCCCAGAACACGCCGCAGCTCCTCCGTGCTGTTCGAGAGGGACCTCAGCACCAGCCCGGCCGTTCCCAGCACGGCGGCGGTGAGTGAGATGCCGGTATGGGCGCCGAGCCCGGCCGTGATCTCGTGGAGTTCGTCGGCAAGGGCTTGGTCCACCCGCGGGTCCACGACGATCAGCGACCCCAGATGGCTGAAGCCCTCCATGAACGCCAGGCCCGTTACATCGCCCAGGGGCGGCCGGATGAGCACGTTGTCCAGGGCCAGCAGCCCGCCCGCCTCCCCGACGGACGCCTCCGACTCGACCCGGATCTCGGTCCGCAACCGCAGCTCCTCGTACCGGAACGAGGCCCCGTCCGGCGACCACCCCGGGGTCACAATTTCGGCCATGATGAGGCTCGACGACGGCCGCACCGTCACGTGCGTATTCTGCCGGTAGCTGGCCTCCCGGTAGGCGATCACCTGATCCGGGGCGAGCTCCAGCCGAGCCCCCTCCCCGAGCCGCAACCGCATCCGCTGTTCGGCAAAGGATCCCGGAGTTCTGTAGATCTTGGTGGCCGACTGCGTGGCGAGCAGCAGCTTCGCCCCATCGGCCACCTCCACGTCAATCACATACAGGTCAGCCCCCAAATACGCCCCGCCCGGATTGACGAGCACATAACAAACCTGCCCGCTGCCATCCAAGTAATGCGGCCGCAAAACCCTCAAAGCCCCCCGATGGAACTGGTGCGTGGCGACAGAACGTCGCCCACGCTCGGCCACCACGAGTTCGAGCTGACCCATCGGTTCCCGGGCGCTCTGGTTGGCTCCAGCGGCTTCGCCGGATTTGGGGCCGTGCCCGCTTCGCGGTGCCCGCCACGCCGCGGCCCCAAAATCCGGCCTCGCCGCCTCAGCGGTTAGCTCGCCGGGACTGACCCCGGGAGCACTCACGGCGCCAGGTCGAGCATTAGGACGTCCCGCCGCACCCAGTCGATGACGCGGTCCAGCCCCTCGTCGGTCTTGAGGTTGGTGAAGCAGAACGGCTTCTCGCCCCGGAATTCCTTGGAGTCCCGCTCCATGACGGCCAGGTCCGCGCCCACGTGGGGGGCGAGGTCGGTCTTGTTGATGATGAACAGATCGGACTTGATCATGCCCTGGCCGGCCTTGCGCGGGATCTTCTCACCCTGGGCCACGTCGATGATGTAGATGGAAAAGTCCACCAGTTCGGGGCTGAACGTTGCGGAGAGGTTGTCGCCGCCGGATTCCACGAAGATCACCTGCAGGTCAGGGTGCCGCTGCTTCAGTTCCTCGATGGCGGCGGTATTCATGGACGTGTCTTCGCGGATGGCGGTGTGCGGGCAGCCGCCGGTTTCAACGCCGATGATCCGGTCGATCGGCAGGATCCCGTTGGCGGCGAGAATCTTGGCGTCCTCGATGGTGTAGATGTCGTTGGTGATGGCCGCCATGGAGATCGCCCGGCTCATGTGACGGGTGAGCCGCTCCACGAGCTGGGTCTTGCCGGCACCCACCGGGCCGCCGATGCCGATCTTGACGGGCTCAGACATATTCTTCTCCAGACATATTTCGTGTGTAGCTCGGTTAACTCATGAACATGCGGGCGCGCTGGCGTTCGTGCCGCATTTGCGAAATTTCCAGCCCCGGGCTGACGGCCCCAAAGTCATCAGGCGTGAGGTGACTGATCCGCTCGATAGCGGCGGCGACGCCGTCGGCGGCCTTCCGCAGGATCCGCTGGCCGGCGTTCTGCCCCAGCGGGATCGCCCGGACGGCGTTCTGCGTCAACGACGTCACCGCGGCGAACAGGTAAGCGGCAAGGGCCTCGGGGAGCGGTACGTTCAGGGACCGTGCGACGACGGCGAACGCCAGCGGCTGATGCCCGGCGGCACGGCCGGAACCCACCAGCTTCCGGTACTCCGCCAGATCTGCGGACGGAAAGATCTCGGCGCCGATCTCCAGTAGACGTCCGCCCATCTTGGTACTGGCCTCGCGCAACTGCCGGGGCAACAACTGGGCGGTCAACAACGCATCCAGTTCGGCAACCGGAACGTCCTCATAGAGGAACCGGATTGCCAGGGCGTCCGAGTACGTCAGCTGCTGCGAAATGAACGCCGCCAGCCACACCCCAAAGGACTCCTCATCGTGCACCAGCCCGCGCTCCACATACGTCTCAAACCCCAGCGAGTGAGCAAACGCCCCGGTAGGCAAAGCGGAATCCGTCAGCTGCTGCAACGCCAACTGGTAAGTCATAACGGGCTCCACGACGCAAGGCAAGCAGTCGAACCTGCGAAGGCGGGTGATAGGGGTCGCGGCGTGGCGGGCACCGCGAAGCGGGCACGACCCCTATCACCCGCCGCAGCGCTGGCGGCGCCCCAGCCGCGGAAGAGAAAACTAGTGCGAGTGTTCGGCATGGCGGAAGGGTATGGGCATCACGCGCTTCTGGCGGTCGTGGGGCGCTCCGACGTGTTTGAGATAGTCCTCCACGGTGTGGTCGTACTGGCAGACCATCACCTCCGCCCCGTACTCCGAGGACGCGTCGAAGAACTGGGCCTGCAGGTGCCGGTTGCCCAGGGAGTGGGCCACCATCCCCATCTCGTGGATGGAGCGCGGGGCGATCACCAGGACGTCAGTGGGCAACACCGACACCACGATCATGTTGGTGTCGGCCACGTGCAGGATGTCGCCGTCGCGCAGGTCCCCGGAACCGGCGGGGAGGCGGATGCCGAGTTCCTTCCCGTGGTCGGTGGTGACGCGCTGGATGCGTTTGACCAGCTGGGCGCTGGGCAGCACCACCTTCTCCCGATGGAGCCCAAAGTAGGGGTCCGGACCGGGAGGGAGGTCGTGGGTGTTGCCGAGGACCTTTTCGATGATCATGGTGGTCTCCTCTGGAAGCCTAGAAAAGGAAGTAGCGCTGCGCCATGGGCAGCACGTCTGAGGGCTCGCAGGTGACGTCCTCGCCGTCGACGCTCACCTGATACGTTTCCGGGTCCACCTCGATATCAGGGGTGGCGCCGTTGTGCTTGAGGTCCGCCTTGGTGAGGTTCCTGATTCCGGACACCGGCCGGATGACCTTCTCCAGTCCGAGCTCCGCCGGGACCCCGGCGTCGATGGCGGCCTGGGAGAGGAAGGTGATGGAGGACTGCTGCAGCGCCTTGCCATAGGCGGCGAACATCGGCCGCATGGTGCGCGGCTGCGGGGTAGGAATGGAGGCGTTGGCGTCACCCATGAGGGCGTAGGCGATCTGGCCGCCCTTGAGCACAAGGTCCGGCTTCACCCCGAAGAACGCGGGGTCCCAGAGCACCAGGTCGGCGAACTTGCCGACCTCTACGGAGCCGATGGAGTCGGCCATGCCCTGCGCGATGGCGGGGTTGATGGTGTATTTCGCCACGTAGCGCTTGAGCCGGAAGTTGTCGCTCTCCGCGCCGCGGCCGGAAGGGGCGCCGTGGCTGCCGGCGGCGCTATCCCCTGTGTCGTCCCTCTGGGGGTCTTTGAGGACGCCGCGCTGTTTCTTCATCTTGTCCGCCACCTGCCAGGTGCGGATGATCACCTCGCCCACCCGGCCCATGGCCTGGGAGTCCGAGGACGTGATCGCGAAGATGCCCAGGTCCTGCAGGACGTCCTCGGCGGCGATGGTCTCGGCGCGGATGCGGGAGTCCGCGAATGCCACGTCCTCCGGGATGTCCGGGTTCAGATGGTGGCAGACCATGAGCATGTCCAGGTGCTCTTCGATGGTGTTGCGAGTGTACGGCAGGGTCGGGTTGGTCGACGCCGGCAGGACATTGGGCAACCCGGCGATTTTGATGATGTCCGGGGCGTGGCCGCCGCCGGCGCCTTCGGTGTGGAAGGTGTGGATCACGCGGCCGTCGATGGCCCGGATGGTGTCCTCCACGAAGCCGCACTCGTTCAGGGTGTCGGTGTGGATGGCCACCTGGACGTCGTACTGGTCCGCTACCTGCAGCGACGTGTCGATCGAGGACGTGGTGGAGCCCCAGTCCTCATGGACTTTCAGCCCGATCGCGCCGGCGCGGATCTGCTCGGCCAGGGGTTCGACGGCGGACGCGTGGCCCTTGCCGAACAGGCCGATGTTGATGGGCAGCCCTTCGGCGGCCTGCAGCATCCGCTGGATGTGCCATATTCCGGGGGTGACCGTGGTGGCTTTGGTGCCTTCGGCGGGACCGGTGCCGCCGCCGATCATCGTGGTCACGCCGCTGCACAGGGCGGCGGGGACCTGGTCCGGGGAGATGAAGTGGATGTGCGAGTCCACCCCGCCGGCGGTCAGGATTTTCCGCTCGCCCGCAATGATCTCGGTGCTCGCGCCGATCACGATGTCCACGCCGTCGGTGATCTGCGGGTTGCCGGCCTTGCCGATCCGGAAGATGTGGCCGTCCCGGAGCGCGACGTCGGCCTTGTAGATGCCGGTGTAGTCCAGCACCACGACGTTGGTGATCACGGTGTCCGGAATGTCCGCATCACGGGTCAGTTGGCCGTTCTGGCCCATGCCGTCGCGGATCACCTTGCCGCCGCCGAACACCACTTCCTCGCCGTAAACGGTGAGGTCCTTCTCGATCTCAAGAAACAGATCCGTGTCGGCCAGGCGGATGGCGTCGCCCGTCGTCGGGCCGTAGAGGTCCGCATACTGCCTGCGGGATAGCTCGAAACTCACTGTGCGTCACCTTCCCCTTCGGGAACGTGGAGTCCGGAAACAGGGAGTTCGGTCTTGCGGAGTGTGCCGTTGACGGCGTTGCTGAGGCCGTACACTTCCCGGCTGCCCGCGAGCTCGATCAGCCGGACGGTCCTGCTGTCCCCGGGTTCGAACCGCGCGGCCGTGCCGGCCGGGATGTCCAGCCGGCGGCCGTAGGCGGCCGCCCGGTCAAACTGCAGCGCGGAGTTGGCTTCGGCAAAGTGATAATGCGAGCCCACCTGGACGGGCCGGTCTCCGGTGTTGGTCACCGCGACGTCCACCGCCTCACGGCCGGCGTTGATGACCAGCGGAGCGGAACTGAGAACGTATTCTCCCGGAATCATCGAAGCTCCTAACGGATCGGGTCGTGGACGGTGACGAGCTTGGTGCCGTCCGGGAAGGTTGCTTCGATCTGGACGTCGTGGATCATTTCCGGCACGCCCTCCATCACCTCGTCGCGGCCAAGGATGGTGGTTCCGTAGCTCATGAGCTCCGGAACGGTCCGGCCGTCCCGGGCGCCCTCGATCAGTTCGTAGCTGATCACCGCGACGGCCTCGGGGAAGTTCAGCTTCAGTCCGCGTGCCTGGCGGCGGCGGGCGAGATCCGCCGCGACCACGATCATGAGCTTTTCCTGCTCACGGGGCAAGAGGTGCATGACGGTATCCCTTCAAGAACCGAACCGGCTGGCGGACCGCAGAAGCCGCGGTGTGACCAGAGTAGGCCGCGGAGATTTCCTGCAGGTTTCCGGGACCCGTCATCATCTCAGGAGCTGACCGCTGACGGGACTATCCGGCGATCCGCCAGTGCGCCTGGAATTCGGGGTGGTCCGCATACGGCAGCGCGAGGGTGTGCAGGGAGAGCGTGGTCCATTCGATGACGTCCGGCACCCATCCGGCGTCGGCGGGTTCCTGGCTGACCAACGTGGCCAGCACGGACTGGCGTGCGGATTCAATGATGCCGATGAGCTGGCGCTTGGCCTCGCACTCACGGAGCAGGCGGCGTTCATACCACTCGCCGGAGACGGCAAGTGTGGGGTCGCCGAGCAGCTTCAGGGCGGCGGCTTCGTCTTCTCTAATGCGTGCGGTCAGGAACTCGACGATGTCCACTCACCGAGCCTATGCGCGCCGGTGCCCACAGGGCTACGGCCCGGCGTTTGCCCCTTTTCCTCAGGCCGGCACAAGCCGCGCTTGTTAGGGTGGGTGGATGAAACGACGTCTCGCCGCCCTTGCCGCTGCCGCCCTCTTGATCGGGCTTACCGGCTGTGGGCAAGTGCAGGATGCTACTGAAAAGGCCGTCAACGACGGGGCGTCACAGGCTGCGGCGGCGGCCGGCAATGAAGTGAAGAAGCAGGCCTGCGCCATCGTGAAGAACGGCCTGGTCAGCGCCAGCGACAAGGAACTGCTGGGCGGTCTTGTCAGCAGCGCGGAAGCCGCGGGTGCACCCGCTGAGATCACCACCCCGCTGCGCCAGATCGCCGACTCCGGCGACCAGGTTCCGGCCGAATCCGTCAAGGCCCTTCAGGACGCCTGCGCCAAGTAGCAGACCACGCTGGGAGCGGGTTGCGGCCCAGCGTGTGGAGTCCGGCGCTATGTGGCGGCGAACTGTGATCGCTCGAGGTCGCAGTTTCCGGCGGCAGGTGCCGTCTTGCATGGCATAGGTTTCGAGGCCACCCCCGGGCGAACGGATAACTGGGACAATGACGGCTGAAACGGACTTGGCAGGGCGGGAACCTATTCGCGGGTTGGAAGTCCGGCCGTCAGAGCGTGGGCCAAAAGGGCCCGGGCCGTCCATCGCATGGAGTCGATGGCCTCTTCCCGACTGAGACCTCCAACGTCTGTCAGCCATGCCAGGGACTCGATCCCTATGGCACTTCGGATGGCAAGGGCCAGTTGATGAATGTCCTGATCCGTCATTTGTCCCTGCAGTGGCGCAAGCGCCTCAGCGATCCAAGCAATCGCCCGTCCCTGCCGGAGGGGAAGGCCAGATACTTCACCGCCTGCCTGCTCCAGCGAAAGCCGCAGCATGGTGCGCTGCTGGGCTTCGGTATCAACAATGATCCTGGTGAACTCGGCCACCACAGCGTCCAGCCGCTCTGCCGCACCCGGAGGCGGAGACTCCGGCAGCAGCGACATGCGTGCCGTTTCCGGGTGGGCGGCCGCCAGTAGCTCCCGCTGGCCGGGGAAATACCTGTAGGCAGTACTCCGCGCTATGCCCGCAGCCTGCGCCGCATCATCCACCGTCGGCGAAACGCCGGACGCGACCAAAGAGCGCGCCGCCCCGATCAAAGCGTCCAGCGTGCGGCGCTTCTGCCCGATCCGACCAACGTCCGCGTAAGCCCTTGACATGATCTTCATGATACATGAGTCTTGTTATGGGACAGGTGTCCCATAAGTCTTCCTACCACTCATCGAGGCGAGCACCATGGAGACGAATAAGACCGCATCAGCACTCGTCCTGCAACCCGGGGAAGGGGCCAGGCGCTGGTTCTTCGGTGGAGGGATACACACATGGAAGGCGACGGAAGACGAAACCGGCGGAGCGTTCCTCATGTTTGAGGACGAGATGGCTCTCGACAAGGTAACACCGATGCACACCCATCCGGACTCGGATGAAACCATGTACATCCTGGCCGGAGAGATCTTGATGAACATTGACGGAGAGGAGCACCGGGTCACTACGGGCGGGGTAACCATCGCACCACGCGGCGTCCCCCACGCGTTCAAAGTCCTTCAGGACGGGACCCGTGTTTTGTGCCTCCACACCCCCGGCAGCGCGCAGGCGTTCTACGACGGCGCCAGCGAACCCCTCGGCTCGAGCAATAAGCCGGGCGTTGTGGACTTTGAGCGCATTCGCGAATCAGGGCGGATAAACGGTGGCATCGAAATCGTCGGCCCTCCTCCGTTTCCCGAGAATCAGGACTGAGGACTCAATTCGCGTGCCGTGAGATATCCCCCACCGCGGCAGCCCTTCATTCGCAGAACTCTCAGCCCTGCTGTTGATCCGAGAGGACTCGAATTCATTCGAGATCCTCCGCCGGTGTAATTGAAGTTGCGAGATCCTCGGCAGCTCTCGAACGACTGCTCCGTCTGGCTATAAGGACCAGTGCGGCGGCACCTGCCAGCCCACAGGCCAGCCCCCGCGTCTAAGGATGAGTGGGGCTGAGCCGTCGGACACTGTGCCTTGACTCATCGCGGAGCTGGTACGGAAGGCCAGGGGACAGCTCTGATTCACATCGACCTGATACCGGTTTAGGGCCGCCTCACATGGGGTGCCTGCCCCGGCAAACGAGGAGACAGAAAGTAGCCGCAAACCGATCGTGCAGCGGGCGGTCAGGTCGGGTCAGCTGCAGAATTCGAGGCAAGGACGTCATTGCGGATTGCCCAACGCGCGATGGCTGCCGCTGCGCCAACGGTGGCCCAGGGAATCAGTAGCCAGGGCTGCCAGCCGAGGCCCAGGACGCTTCCCAGCAGCCAGAACACGAGGGTGGGCACCGCGAAAAAGGCTCCGATGTGGATCCATTGATTCCGGACCGGGCGCAAAAGATAGGCCAACACCCAGGCCAGTGGCGCCGCAAACACCAGGGAAACTCCGAAGCCATACAGAATCACCATGCCCAAAAAGCCCCATACGTGGCCGGCGTCGGTGCCGTCCCGCCAGGCGGGCACACCATAGCCTGCCGCCACCAGGAGAAGTAGCACGCCGACCCAGAGCGAGGTGGCGATGAGCCAACCCTTGATGAACGCGTAAGCATCGAGGACCACTCCGTGTGACCGAACTGTCGGCGGTTGCACCGCATCCCCTAATGCCATGGGTTTAGCCTACCGATGCGCAAAAAACTTTCCGGCCGTGCCGAGGGTGCGGCCGTCCGATAGGGGATCCTTCACCGGGCAGCTCAGTTGAATCGCGGACCGAAGGCTATGGCAACCAGATCATGGGCAGTTACGGTGGCTCCATGAGGGACAGGATGCTGCCGATCATATGCGGGACGACAGAGTTCAATGACGCCCCTCGACCACGACAAAACGGAAGGCTGGCGCCGTGCGAAAACTGATCTACGGCATGAATCTGACCCTGGACGGCTACATCGCCGCAGCCGGCGACGACATCGGCTGGAGCGCGCCGAGCGACGAACTGTTCCAGTGGTGGCTCGACCAGGAGCGGGCTAGCAGCCTGTCACTGTACGGCCGCAAGCTCTGGGAGACAATGAGCTCCTACTGGCCGACCGGCGACCAGCAGCCCAACGCCACCCCGGCGGAGATCGAGTTCGCGCGGAACTGGCGGGACACGCCAAAGGTGGTGTTCTCCTCGACGGTCGACAACGTCGACTGGAACACCCGCCTGGTCACCGGCGACGCGATCGCCGAGATCACCCGGCTCAAGGCCGGCGACGGCGGCCCGATGAGCGTCGGCGGCGCAACGCTCGCCGGGGCGGCCATGCGGGCCGGGCTGATCGACGAATACGCGCTAGTCACCCATCCGGTCCTGGTGGGCGGCGGCACTCCGTTCTTCACCTCGCTGGACAGCTGGGTGAACCTGAACCTGGTGGAGACGCGGACGTTTCCCGGCGGCGTGGTCCTGACCAGGTACGAGACGAGGGGCTGAGCGCGATTCCTCCGCGCGGTCGGGGAAGTACATCCACCACCACTCACCAACCAGCCGCTCGGCGCGTCCTCCCGGAAGGAGACACCCAGCGATCACAGAACGCCGCCAGGAGCGTCCGACTCCACGTGCCTAGCGTTTGCCCTTTTTCCGGGATCCCTTGCCGCGGCCTTTGTCCGGGTTGGGCGCGTAGCGCTGCGCCACCTTGGGCTTCTTGGCGGCTCCGGTGCCGCGCCGGTCCGGCTTGGGCTCGCGTTTGGGTTTCTCCTGCTGCGCCGAGGGCTGGCGCGAGCTCGCCGCGGTGCGTCCGCGGACAATACCGATGAATTCCTCGATGACCTCGTCCGTGGCGTCGCTCGGCCAGGCCAGGGCAATCTCCGTGCCGGGCGCGCCCGTGAGCTTCCGCGCCACGGTGTCCTTGACGTTGAAGTGCCGGGCCACGGACATCGGCAGGATCACCAGCCCGGCACCGGAGGCCACCACTTGCAGGGCCATCGCGGGTCCGCCGAGCTCCTGCACATCGAGAAACGTCTCGGCAGACAGGTCCGCCAGGTCCACTTCTTCAAACAAGGAGACCTCGTGCCCCTTCGGTGCCACCACCACCGGCTGCTCCTCGTAGAGCGGGATCACGCTGAGGCCCTCGCGTTCCACCGGGAGCCGGACGAAACTCAGGTCCGCGGTACCGTCGCGGAGCACGGACAGCTGCGCGCCGTCGTCGGACATAAAGGAGTGCAGCGGAACATCGGGCATCCGTTCCTCCCAGCGGCGGATCCATTTTCCCGGTGTCACACCGGCCACGTACGCGAAGCGCAGCTCCCGCCCGAGTGCGACGGCTGGGACGACGGCGGTTTCGTCGGGGGTCTGGGATGGTTCTTCTGCTGCGGACACATGTTCACAGTACCGCCCGGGGTGGCGCGGGGGTCCGTCTCGATGGCGGCACCGTGCTGATCCGGTGCTGGGTTGGTACTGGGTTGGTGCCCTGCGGGCATCCCGGCAGATACCCTTGGACTATGACCTCTGCAAACTCCCAGTCCATGAAACCGGCCACCGTTGCCAAGAAGCTTGGCATCTACCTGCCGGCGACACCCCAGGAGTTCCAGGATTCAACCATCACCCGCGCTGATTTTGCCGATCTCCAGGCCAACCCGCCGGAGTGGCTCGCGGAACTGCGCCGCAACGGCCCGCACCCGCGCCCCGTGGTGGCGCAGAAGCTCAACGTCTCCATCGCCGGCCTGGCCCGCGGTGGTGTTGAGGAAGCGCTGACGACGGCGGAAATCACCGCACTGCTCCAGGCTCCCCCGGCCTGGCTGGTGGCCGAGCGCGCCACCCACGCCGCCGTCCGCGCCGAGGCCCAGCGGGTCAAGGACGAGGCCGCCAAGAAGGACGCCAAGAAAGCCCGCGCCAAGGCCGAATAGCGGCACGCGCTTTCTCCCGGCGCCACTTTTCATCCCGCGGACACAGGACTACGCTCGCGGAATGGGTCGGGGCCGCCGGTCCGATCCCCTCCGTATCCCAATTCACCTGCCACCGGCGGCGTATCGGGAAGGAACAAGGCAGTGGCCTTCAAGATCGGATATTTTGTCGGGAGCCTCTCGAGCAATTCGATCAACCGCACTTTGTCCAGGGCGCTGATCCGGCTTGCGCCTGCGGAAGTGGAGTTCACGGAGATCCCCATCAGGGATCTGCCGTTGTACAGCCCGGATTTTGATGCCGCCTTCCCACCCGTTGGGCAGGCCCTCAAAGATGCCATCTCGGCTTCCGACGGCATCCTGTTCGTCTCGCCCGAATACAACCGGTCCATCCCCGGAGCGCTCAAAAACGCCATCGACTGGGGATCCCGGCCCTGGGGCACCAACTCCTTCGCCCGCAAGCCCACCGGGATCATCGGCGCCTCCCCCGGCGGCATTGGGACGGCCGTGATGCAGTCCTCGTTCCGCAGCGTGCTGAGCTTCCTCGACGCGCCGCAGCTGAATGCTCCGGAGGCGTACATCCGCTTCGTCCCGGAGGCCTACGGCGAGGACGGCGAGGTCAAGGACGAGGCTACGGCCGGGTTGCTGCGCCACTACATGGAGGAGTATGCCTCCTTCGTGGCGCGGGTCCTGGCCGCCAATGCACCGGGCCATATCGGCGACGAGCACCCGGACAAGGACAAGACGAGCCGTTAGGCAGAGTCAGGGCGCGGTGGTCCGGCATCTAGTCCTGGTGCAGCTGCACGAAGTTCCCGCAGCCGTCATCCAACACCACACTGGTTCCGCCGGGCCCTTCGGACGGTTCCCCCTGGAACACCACGCCCTTGGCCGCCAGCCGGTCGTATTCGACGCGCACGTCCGGCACGCCAAAGACGATTGCGGGAATTCCGGCGTCGTGAAGACCGTTCATGTAGGCCGCTCCGATCGGGTTGTCACTGGGTTCCAGCAGCAGTCCGGCGCCTCCGTCACCATCCGGATCCTTGATGATGTAGAGGTTGTGCTCCGGCATGGCCATCAGCGTTTCGAAGCCCAGCGTGCCGGTGTAGAACTCATGGGCCGAGGCTGGATCCTTGACGTGGATACTGCACATTTTCAGTCGCATGGCCCCTAGGCTACGCCGGGAGGCTCGGCGTAGGAACCGCGACGCGGCCTCCGCACGGGGCCTTGGCGCCCGGGTTTGCGTCCACGCTGGCGCCGGGCATTGCCCCGGCCCGGCAGGCATTGACGGCCCCGCCGCCAGGGATTCCAATGGAACTAGCGGAACAGCGCCCGCCCGGGACCGTTCCGGGGAGGTGTGCAATGACGCTTTCACTATCCGGCGCCCTCGCGGCCTGGCAGTTCCTGGCCCTCGCCATTTTGGTTGCCGGGGCAGCGTTCGCCGCGGTCTATTTCGCCCGCAAGCACCTGGCGGCCGACGACGGGCCTTCCGAAGGCGCGGACGGCGCGTTTTGGGACGCATTCGCCGGACTCGCCGTCATTGTCCCCGCCATCGTCCTGGCCTCCTCCACATGGCCTTGGGCCGGCCTGGCCCTCGGGATGCTGGCCGCGGGAGCTGCCCTGGCGGCCGTGGCTGCGGCACCCCGGCTGCTCCGCCGGCAGGAAGCCCGCCGGGCCAGCCGGGAAACCCGGCTCTTGAACGAGGCGGCCGCCGCACGGCACCGGAGCGCCCTCGCCCGGTGGCAGCGGTACGAACTGGATCCGGGATTCTCGATTGACTATCCCGCGATGAGCGATACCCGGCAACCGGAAACCGCGGCACTGATCCGGGCGATCAAGGCCGCCGAGGGCCTCGGCGGCCGTACGGACCGCGCCTGCACCGATGCCGCCTACGCCCCGGCCGTGGAACGGCTGGAACATGCCCTGGCTGCCGCCGAACGCGCGGCCGGCGTCAGCGCCGCCGGGCCGCGTGGCCCGGACCACGCGCACGGCTGATTCCCCGGAATTGCCGATCCGGCAGTTCGCGGCCACCTTGGAAAGGTTCCATCATGACTGACATCACGATCATCGGCAGCGGCAACATGGCACGGGCGATCGGGACCCGGGCTGTCGCCGCCGGGCGCTCCGTCCAGATCCTGGACCGGACGCCGGAGAATGCCGCCAAGCTCGCTGCTGAACTTGGCGGCACCCCCAACTCCGGCGGCCTGAGCGAGGTTCCCGAGGGCGACATCGTCATCCTCGCGCTGTACTTCGGCCCGGCCAAGGAAGTTGCCACGCATTTCGGCGACACGCTCAGCGGCAAGACGGTGGTGGACATCAGCAATCCGATTGACACCGAAACCTTCGACTCGCTGGTGGTCGACCCGGGGACGTCGGCGGCGGAGGAAATCGCCGCACTGCTCCCGGGCGCACGGGTGGTGAAAGCCTTCAACACCACCTTCGCCGGCCCGCTCGGGTCCGGGGAAGCCGGTGGCCAGCCGATGGATGTCTTCATCGCCTCGGACTCCGAAGAGGCCCGCAACGAGGTTGCGGTCTTCGCCGAAGCCGCCGGGCTGCGTCCGCTCCAGGTGGGCGGACTGCGCCACGCCCGCGAACTCGAGGGCTTCATGCTGCTGGTCATGGCGCTGCAGGTTAGCCCTGCGTATCCAACCTTTAACTGGGGCACCGGCCTGAAAATCACCGACTAGGAGCAGTCCGGTCCCGACCGGCCGTCATCGGCCCAGAGCGGTGATACTGAGCGATCATACGGAGCGGTGATATCAAGCGGCTATATCCACCGGTGAGACCGGACGGTGGCGCGGTTCAGCGCGCTACAGCTCGACCGTGCCGCTGTCGCCGACGCTCATCCGGCTGCTGGTCACCTTGGACTTGATCCACTGCAACACGGTCGCCGCCGTGCCGCCCGGGCTGGTCCAGTACTCGGCGGAGTCCGAGTCGACGTGGAGCAGGACCACCTCGGGGGTGTCCGGGCCGTCCGGGAACCAGGCCTCCACCACCTGATTCCACATGTCGTGGATCAGTTGCCGGTCAGTGACCACTTCAGCGGTCCCGGCCACCGAAACCCACTCGGTGCGCTTGCCGAAGGAGACGTTCACCGCCGGGTTGGCGCGGATGTGGGCCACCTGAGAGGTGGTCGCCGACGTGAAAAACCACATGCCGCCGTCGTCCTTGACCTCCTGGACGGCCAGCGGCCGGCTGACGAGCGCGCCTGCCTCATTGATGGTGGTGAACATTCCGATGTGCGAATCGTTGATGATGTCCGTGACCTTGCTGATGCTTTCGGCATCCGACATACTCTCACCTCGTTCTGGTTCCGACGGAGGAAGGTCCCCCTCCGGACAGCCTATTGGTAAGTGTGCTTACTTTCCAATGGCTGCCGGCCTGAGACCTTCCCGGGATCTTCCCTGAACCGGCAGTGGGCTCAGTGCCCGCGGGTCAGGACCTGGCCCCTGAAGAACTCGGGGCGGAGCTTGGCCATGACCAGCATGAGCACCACGCCCAGCAGGATGACGCCCATGCCCAGGATGAAGACCAGACCCACACCGCCGATCGACGACCCTGATCCGTACGCGGGATCCATGGAGTCGTAGGCGGTCTTGACGAACATGACCAGCAGGATGACGCCGCCCAGGAGTGGCGCGAGGAACTTGAAGAAGAAGGCCCTCGCTCCGCTGAACGCCTCGGCGCGGAAAAACCAGACACAGGCCAACGCGGTGATGCCGTAGTAGAAGCAGATCATCATGCCCAGGGCCGTGATGGTGTCCCACAGTGCGTTTTCCGACGTGGTCCGGGTGATGACATAGAACGCGGCGGCCGCGACGGCCGAGGCGATCGTGGCATAGCTCGGCGACTTGTATGTGGGGCTGATCCTGCCGAACTTCTGCGGCAGCGCCCGGTAATGGCCCATGGACAGCAGGGTGCGCGCCGGCGAGACAAATGTGGACTGCAGGGACGCGGCGGAGCTGCTCAGGATGGCCAGGGACATCAGGATGGCGAACGGGCCCATCACCGGTCCCGCCAGGACGGCGAAGATACTGCCCTGGTTCTCCGGATTTCCGGCGCCCAGCCCCGTGTCGCCGACGCCGGCGTAGCTCAGCGTGGCCAGTGCAACCGTCATGTAGATGATCACGATGACCAGCACGGTGATGGTGGCGGCACGTCCCGGCGTTTTCTCCGGGTTCTTGGTCTCCTCGTTCATGGTCAGCGTGACGTCCCAGCCCCAGTAGATGAAGATGGACAGCGAAACGCCGGCGGCGAAGGCGGAGAAGGATCCCACGGCGAACGGGTTAAACCAGTCCGGGGAGATGGCCGTGGCGTCAAAGGCGGTTCCGTTGGCGACATGGCTGAACGCTGAGACCGAGAACCAGGCGAGGACCAGCAACTGAAATCCCACGAGAACGTACTGGACGGTCTTGGTGGTTTCCATGCCGCGGTAGGAGATCCAGCACGCGAGGGCGATAAACACCAGCGTGGTCGCGATATTCAGCGGCAGGTTGGTAGTGAGGTCGGCGAGTTCGGGATTGCCGAAGATCTGCGCCAGCATGAGGTAGAAGAAGTCCACCGCGACGGCGGCCAGGTTCGAGAGCACGATGATGGTGGCGGCGATGAGTCCCCAGCCGCCCATCCAGCCAATCCAGGGTCCGAACGCACGCGAGGCCCAGGTGAAGGAGGTCCCGGCGTCGGGCATGGCGTTGTTCAGCTCCCGGTAGCCGAAGGCCACCAGCAGCATGGGGACAAAGCCCACCAGGAAGATCGCCGGCAGTTGCACGCCGACCTCGGCCACGGTGGGACCCAGGGCGGCCGTGAGGGTGTATGCCGGGGCGATACAGGAAATGCCGATGACGACGGCGCCAATGAGCCCCACCGATCCGGCTTTCAGGCCCTTTTCACTCAGTCCGTGCTGCTGTTCGGTCTGCGATCCGGTCTGCGATCCGGTGTGCTGTCCTGTCTGCGACGGCTTGGACATCGCATGGTCTGCGCTCATTGTTGTGCCTCTCGGGGGGTGTCACTCGACGCTGAATGATTGAGGTGCTTGAGTTCATAGTCGCTGGGGACCACGATCATCGGCACCGGCAGGGCACGCAGAATGCGGCCCGCTGTGCTGCCGAGGAAGATGGAGCGGCCCTTGGCAAGCCGGCTGGATCCGATCAACAGGACCTCGCCGTCTTCCCAGTCCAGGCGGTCCACGGCTTCCTCGATGCTGCGCCCGTGGGCGACGACGATTTCCGTCTTCGCCTCTACATGGGCTTCCGTCTTGGCCTCCCCCGGGACCTCTGCCTTCGCCTCCCCCGGGACTGCCGGCCCGCCGGCAGCCAGTGCGTCGGCAAGGCACTTGGCCGCATACTCCCGGGCCGCGTCGGCTGAATCGGCCGCATCGCCGTCGAGGGCCAGAAGCGACACCACGCGCAGCGGCACGTCCCGGTTCGCCGCCATGCCCAGGGCGAATTCGAGCAGCTTCTCCGCGCCGGCCCGGGTTCCGAGCCCGCAGCTGATCCGGGTCAAGGCCTCCTGGCGGTGGTAGCCGTGCGGTGCCAGGGCCACCGGAACGGGCGAGGCGTGGAGCAGTGCACTGGCCACCGACCCGATCGTGAACCGTTTGAAGAGCCCGGTGCTGGTGGCCCCGATGATGAGCATGTCCGCGCCCAGTTCCTCGGCCGCCTCGATCAGTGCGTGCGCGTCGGAATCATGGCTGCGGATGTGGGCCTGCGCCGGGACACTGGATGGAACCAGCGCCAGGGCCTGGTCGAGCCACTCCTGGGCCTGCTCGGTGAGCAGATTTTCGAAGCCCGCCTTCGGTGCGAGGGCATGCCCGGACTGCTGCACTTCGGGCACCACCAGCACAAGGTCCAGGCTCGCTCCACGCCCGAGCGCCAGGGAGACGGCCAGATTGACCGCATCATGGCCCCTGGCATTGGCTGAATACCCCACTACGTAACGCATCTGGCCGCTCTCCTAACTGATCTGGACTGCATTCAACTGAATTGTTGGGATTTTCTAAGAGGCGACGGACGCGCGGTCCGCAGCAGCGACGATCCGGGCCGCCGTGAGCTGCCCCATCCGGACGGCGCCGTCAACATGCTGGTAGCCCTCGGCCGCAAGGTCCGAGCAGGACCAGTAGATCGGTCCGACCGGCGTCAACTGGTCCTTGCCGTAGCGGTGCAGTCCGCCAAGATCGTAGCTGGCGGCGTAGGCCCCCCTGGTCCATTCCTCCGAACCCCAGTCGGACTCGTAGTAGACCTCGGGCTCCAGGGCCTTTTCGCCGAGGAAGGACGCAATCGATTCGAGGATGGTGCGGCGGCGGTCCTCCGCGCTGAGCTCGAACATGGCGTCGGCCTTCTCATCCGAGACAAAGCCCACCAGAGTGCCGCGCGGGTCCTCGTGGTTGGTGTTGTCGTAGACCTCCTGCACAATGGCGCCGGCGCCGAAGGCGGTTCCGGACAGGCCGTCTTCGCGCCAGAACGGGCTGCTGTAGACGGCGTGGACCTTAATGACCAGGCCAAGTGACTGGTGCTGGTGCATCTGGTGCTGGCGGCGGGGCAACGGCGGGTTGAAGGACACCCGGGTGTAGAGGTTCGGCGGCACGGCCATGATGACGAAACGTGCGTTCACCGTGGCCCGGTCGGAGACAGCAGTGACACGGTAGCCGCCGCTCGCGTCATCGGCCCAGTTGATGGTGCGGACCGGGCTGCCGAGGACGACGTCGTCGCCCAGTTCCGCGGCCTGCAGCAGCGAAACCTGCTGCATCCCGCCGACAACCCGCTTGTCCAGGATGAAGTCCTCATCCGTGAGGTTGGTGAAGGACCCCGCCGAGGCAGCCATGAGGACGGCCTGCAGGGCGGAGAAGGCGTGGGCCGGTTTGGTCAGCATGCCGCCGGCGATGAACAGGCCGATGTTGTTGCAGGCTTCCTCATCTGTTGAGTTCTGCCGCAGCCAGTGGTGAAAGGAGATGGTGTCCAGCTCGCGGGCCTTGGGGTGGGCCCACGGCTCCTCGGGAGCCATCTCCGCGGCCAGGGAGTCCAGCAATGCCGTGAGCTTGTCCATTTCGACGGCGGTGGTTTCGCTGACCGGGAAGGTGTCACCGGTGTACAGGGTGCGCTTGCCGTCCGCGCCAATGTAGACGGATTCGCCGTCGCGGTAGCGGGAATAGGTCTGCAGTCCGAGCTCATCCAGGAGCCCCAGGAGCCCGGTCTGGTCCGGCGAGACCCACTGGCCGCCGATCTCGAGCATGGCCCCGTCAACCGTGTCGGTCCAGGTCCGGCCGCCCACGCGGTCCCGCGCCTCGAGCACCGCCACACTGAGTCCGGCCTTTTTCAGCTCGCGGGCGGCGGTCAAGCCTGACGGGCCGGCTCCTACGATGACGACGTCGCGGTCAAGTTCCAGCATGATGTTCCTCCCCGTGGCCGCTAGAGTGATGCGGACCACAAAATGAATGACGTTCATTTAGAATGATAGACGGTCCACACGCTTCGGGGAAGACCCTCCGCCTAATGAATTTCGCCCGTAAAGTAGGGGCAGAACGGGCTCACCCCCAACCCGCCAGCCAAACCGAGAAGCCAAGCAGAGAAGAAAGGGCCGGAATGACGGCAGCAACCAGCGCCCCCGCCGATGCGCACGGCCCCGCCGCCGGGCCCCGCCGCCGCGCGGGACGGCCCGCCGCGGCCGTGCTGGACCAGCACGGCATCACCGTGGCGGCCCTGGAGCTGATTGGCAAGAGCGGCTACGACGGGTTCACCATGGCTGCCCTGGCGCGGACCCTCAACGTGGCTCCCTCGGCGCTGTACAACCATGTCTCGTCCAAACGGGACGTGCTGGTCCTCGTCCAGGACCACTTGACCTCGTTCGTGGACGTCACCGCCTTCGAGGCCGGGGACTGGGAACAGGCCGTGAGGGATTGGGCCTGGAGCTACCGCGATGTATTTTCCAAGCACACCCCGCTGATTCCCGTCATTGCCGTACTGCCCGTGACCGACGCGCCCAAGACACTGGCCATGTACGAGGCCGTCAGTGCCGGTTTCAGCCGCGCAGGCTTTCCGCAGGAGCGCATTGTCCCGGCCATCGTCGCGATCGAATCGTTCATCTTTGGCTCCGCCTACGACGTCACGGCACCCGCGGACATCTTCGATTCCGGCACCATGGCCGCGTCGACACCGCATTTCACCGCCGCCGTCCAGCGGCTGGCCGGGGAAGGCCATGAGAAACCGGCCGACGTCGCTTTCCGGCTGGGACTTGAGGCACTTCTCGCCGGGCTCGGGGCGCTGCGGGCAGCCTAGCGGTCCAGCAGCAGTAGTCCACCGCGGAGTTTCCCCACTTTTGACAGACCGGCGCCGCACCACACCGGCGGGTCGGCGCAACACGCCGGAGGAAGCCTTCGAATGTGGGGAAACCGGAAAACCCCGACGCCGGTTCTCCCCCGTGGGTTAAACAAAAGAACCCCGGTCCAAGACCGGGGTTCTTTCGATTGCGTGCGCGAGGGGGGATTTGAACCCCCACGCCCTTTCGGACACTGGCACCTGAAGCCAGCGCGTCTGCCGTTCCGCCACTCGCGCGCAACTTCTTCCACTCGGATAGGGCCGGTTTCCCGGACCGCCAACCTCGTAAAAGCAGCGAGATCAAGCATAACGGACAACTGCCGGAAAACACCAATCGAGCCCCAGAGCCCCCTGATTGGGGTCGTTTGCCGGCCACGTTTGCCCCGCCGGCGGACGTCACGCGGGGACCCCGCCGCGGCCGTCCCGGCGGCGGTGTCCGCGCACGTCAGGGCGCGGCGGGCACTCATTTTGACGTCGCCCCGGCGGCGTCCGTTGAGGCCATTCCCAGACACGCCCAGTAGTATCTGATGTAGGAGTGTCCGCTGAGCGCGGGCTCGCAAAAGTTGGAAACCGAGTTCCGGAACGAACGCTGCCCCGCAGCCACCAGGAAAGGAGAAGGACCATGGGATTGCTGGACAAAGTCGAGCGCGGCATCGAAAAGGCCGTCCGCGGAGTCTTCTCCACCGGTTCCCGCGCCCAGGTTGAGCCTGTCGAGATCGCGAGCCGCCTCCGCACCGAGGTGGACAACAAGGCCATCACGATTGCCGCGGGACGCACCCTGGCCCCTAACGTTTTTGACGTACTCCTCAGCAGCGATGACTTCCAGCGCGCCCAGGAATGGGGCACACCGCTCGCGGAGGAGCTGTGCGACGTCGTCATCAACCATGTCCGCAGCCAGGGGTACACCCTCCAGGGCCCGGTCCGGATCAGTTTCCGCCGCGATGAGGAGCACCGCGCCGGGAATTTCGACATCACCTCGCGGACCGAGAAAGCCTCCGCCCCTTCCGTCCCGGCTCAGCCGGGCATTCACGGCAATGTACCCGCGGCTCCGACACGCCAGCCTGCACAGCTTCAGCCTGTACTGGACATCGACGGCCAGCGCTATTCGCTGAACGCGCCCTCAATCGTCCTCGGACGGTCCTCCGAAGCAGACATCCTTATTGACGACACCGGCGTTTCGCGCCGCCACCTGGAAATCCGGACTGGGCCTGGCACGGCTCAGGCGATCGATCTCGGCTCCACGAACGGCAGCTACGTCAACGGCCAAAAGATCGTAGGCAGTTCGGAGCTTGCTGACGGCGCCACGATCATGATGGGACGAACCAAAATCATCTTCCGCCTACTGCCCGCCCACCCAGGCGGCCGCGCATGAGCGAATTGACCATCACGGCCCTGCGTTTCGGGTTCCTCATCCTCCTGTGGGTGCTGATCTTCAGTATTGTCTCGGCCATGCGCCGCGACCTGATGATCGGCCGCAAGGCGGCGGCCGGTGCCCCCACGGCACGCCAGGTGCGCAAGAATCCTTCCCTTGCCGAACCGCCGCCGGCCCCCGTCAAACAGCAGGCCCGCCAGCTGATCGTGACCGAGGGACCGTTGAAGGGCACCACCATCGCCCTCGCGGCGAGCCCCATCCTCCTGGGCCGGGCACAGGAAGCCACCCTGGTCCTGGAGGACGACTACGCCTCGGGCCGCCATGCCCGCCTGTTCCCGCAGGGCAGCCGCTGGTTCATCGAGGACCTCGGCTCCACTAATGGCACGTATCTGGCAGACCAGCAGCTGACCCGGGCCCTCCCGGTGGAGCTGGGCGTCCCCGTGAGAATCGGCAAGACGGTCATCGAATTGAGGCCGTAGCCGTGGCTGCCCCGGAATTTCCCGCAGACAGGGCCGAAGGCAAGACAACTGCCCCGAAGCGGCCGCTGATCATGCGCTACGCCGCGCGCTCAGACGTCGGCCGCATACGCGCCAAGAATGACGACTCCGCCTACGTCGGCCGGCACCTCGCCGTCGTTGCCGACGGCATGGGTGGCCATGCCGGCGGCGACGTCGCCTCTGCCGCGACCGTCCTGGACATGATCCATCTGGACCATGACGACTACGACGGCGACCCCGGCACCGTCCTCGCCGACGAAATCCAGACGGCCAACTCCCTGCTGTCCGAACTGGTCCACATGAATCCCAAGCTTGCCGGGATGGGTACCACGGTCACGGCCCTGCTCCTCGCCGAAGGAAAGCTCCACTTCGCCCACATCGGCGACTCCCGGGCCTACCGGCTGCGTGACGGCGAGTTCGAACAGGTCAGCGTCGACCACACCTTTGTCCAGCGGCTCATCGATGAGGGCCGGCTCCGCCCCGAAGAGGCCGAAACGCATCCGCACAAGAACGTCCTCATGCGCGTGCTGGGGGACGTCGATGCCAGCCCGGAGCTGGATCTTGACACACTGGCTGTCCAGGCCGGGGAACGATGGCTGCTCTGCTCGGACGGCCTGAACTATGTGGCCGGCCACGTCGTGGAGCGCACCGTCCGGGAGACGAAGGACCTGGGCGAATGCGCCGAACTGCTGGTTGAACTCACGCTGAAGGCCGGCGCCCCGGACAACGTGACCGTGGTGGTACTCGACATTGCCGAGCCGACCCGTGATGACGTCCGGACCGCCGCCGTCGACGTCGTGCCCGCGCCCGCAGCGGCCGCCGGGACGTCAGCGCCCGCGGCCCCGGCCGGAACCCTGGCCGGGTCCCTGGCCGGCAGCACCGTTGGTGCCGCGAAAACCCCCGGCGGGTCCGTAAAGAAGGACAACTCCGCCCAAGACACCGGGTCCGCCGCGCTGGCCACCGCGGCAGGAGCCTCAGGGCCGCCGCCGGCCGACCCCGCCCCAGGGTCCCCGGCCGACGGCAAGCCGCCGGGCGCCGCCGCACAGAAGGCTGCCGAGGGCAAGGAGCCCGAGACCACCACCGACCCGCATCTGGGTGAACATCTCTCGGCCGAAGTCCTGCGGGAAGAACTCTCCATGCGCCCGCACGAACTTGTCGGGGCCGCCGCCGCAGCGGCGGAATCAGGTTCCATTCCTTCCATCGCCGGACGCACCGTGGCCCGCCGCGCGGCCACGGTCCTCACGCACAAGTCCGAACAGGACCGCGAGGAGGCCGACGACTTCAGGCCCGCCGGACGGCCGCGCCGGTGGCTCACCGTATCCATTGCCGCCGCGATCGTCGCGCTGCTCGCCGTCGGACTCTGGCTTGGCTACGCCTGGACCCAGACGCGCTACTACATCGGCGAACACGATCAGCATGTGGCCATCTTCAACGGCGTCTCCCAGCGTCTCGGGCCCATCCAGCTTTCCACTCTCGAAGCGGTAACCGATATCAAGATGTCCGACCTTCCCGAATTTTCGCAGCAGCGGGTGCGCCTGACTGTGCCCGCCCGCGACCTCTACGACGCGCAGCGAATCGTCAAAAACCTGGAACGCACCGGCACGACCGCCCCGGCCGATGAATGCCTCACCCCGTCCCCCGCAGCGACGGCCGCCGGCGCCACCCCCTCCCCCGGCAGCACGGCCAAGCCGGGCTCCACGGCGTCGCCAAGTGCCACAGCCTCCCCTGGAGCGGCCAAGCCGTCGCCATCCGCCACCCCGACTACGAATTGCGAGGGGGCCAAATGACACCCATCGACCCCGTGCCCAGGCCACGACGAAACGTGGAGCTGGTCCTCCTGGTCCTCGCCCTCGCCGTAGGGATTGGTGCCCAGGCGCTCGTGGGCGTGGACCGGCAAAAAGCGTTCGACACCGACTTCTGGTTTCAGTCCGGACTCCTGGCGTTGGCCGCCCTCGCCTTCCATGTGGTGCTGCGGCTCCGCGCAAAATATGCCGACCCGGTAATACTTCCGCTCGTGGTCGCCCTTAACGGGCTGGGCCTGGCCATGATCCACCGGCTGGACAGGGTAGGCGAAGACACCGGCAACAACCAGCTGCGCTGGACCCTGGTGGCCATGGCGGTCGCGATCGCGGTCATTTGGTTCCTCAAGGACCACCGGATCCTGCGCCGCTTCACCTATATCTCCCTGGCCATCAGCGCCGTGCTCCTCATCCTGCCGCTGGTTCCCGGCATCTCCGCCGGAGAGGTCCTGGGTGCCAGCGTCTGGATCAAGATCGGTTCCATGACCTTCCAGCCGGGTGAAATCGCCAAGATCACGCTGGCCATCTTCTTTGCCGGCTATCTGTCGTCGAACCGGGACCTGATCCTGCTGGCTGGCCGCAAGATCGGCCCGGTGCAGTTCCCACGGTTCAAGGACATGGGCCCCATGATCACCGCCTGGCTCGTGAGCATCGGCGTGCTGGTCTTCCAGCGTGACCTCGGATCCTCGATCCTGTTCTTCGGCCTGTTCCTCGTCATGATCTACGTCGCCACGAGCCGCATCAGCTGGGTGATCATCGGCCTTGTGTTGATTGCCGTCGGCGGCTTCGTCGCTGCCCGCGTGTTCTCGCACGTGGCCCTGCGGATCGACGGCTGGCTCAACGCGTTCACCGATGAGGTCTACGGCCGGCAGTTCGGCGGCAGCCTTCAAATTGTCGAGGGCTTGTTCGGCATGGCCAACGGCGGACTGGTCGGCACCGGCCTCGGCCAGGGCCGGCCCAACCTCGTCCCCTTCGCCAACAGCGACATGATCATTGCCTCCTTTGGTGAGGAGCTGGGCCTGATCGGCGTCTTCGCGATCGTCCTGATGTACCTGCTGCTGTTCACCCGGGGCTTCCGCGCCGCGCTGGGCACCCGCGACGCGTTCGGCAAACTGCTCGCCACCGGGCTCTCCTTCGCGATCGCGCTGCAGTGCTTTGTGGTGATCGGCGGCGTGACGCGCCTGATCCCGCTGACCGGACTTACGACGCCGTTCCTCGCCGCCGGCGGGTCCTCGCTCCTGGCGAACTGGATCATTGTGGGTCTGCTGCTCATGATTTCGCACTCCGCGCGCGGCCCGGTGGATACAACGCCACTGCCGCCCGGCCAGGAACCCGGTGCGCGCAAGAACTTCCCCGTGCTGCCTGCCAAACCGGCGCCGGATCCCCGAAACAGTCCCGACGCACCCACCGAGGCGGTGAAACAGCTGTGAACCAGGCCATCCGCAATTCATGGATTGCCGCCATCGCGATGTTCGTGCTGGTCTTCGGCGCGCTCAGCTATGTGCAGGTGGTTGGCGCCGACGAGCTTAAGGCCAACGCCTGGAACAGGCGCGCCATCCTGCAGAACTACTGCAACGACCGCGGTGCGATCATTGTCGGCGGCACCCCGGTGGCAGAGTCCGTGCCCGCCACGGAGAGCTGCAAATTCCAGCGGACCTACTCCCAGCCCGAGCTCTACGCGGGCGTCACCGGCTACTTCTCCAAGAACTACGGCCTCACCGGACTCGAGAAGTCGATGAACGATGTCCTGGCCGGCAGTTCGGACCAGCAGTTCCTGGACCGGGTGGGCCAGTTGTTCCTCGGCAACCAGCCCAAGGGCGCGTCCGTGGAGCTGACCCTGGACCCCAAACTCCAGAAGCTTGCCTACGACCTCATCCCGGACGGCATTCGCGGGCACATCGTGGTCACCAACCCGAAGACCGGCGCGGTCCTGGCCATGGTGTCCAAACCGTCCTATGACCCCAACCTGATTGCCACCCAGGACCCGGCCGCCGAACAGGCCAATTACACCGAGCTGAACCAGGTCCCCGGGATCAACCTGAACCAGAACGTCTCTGGACCCACGGGCGAGCTGCTGGCACCGGGATCGGTGTTCAAGCTCATTGACACATCTGCGGCGCTGAAATCGGGCAAGTACAACAAGGACAGCGACCTGCCCAACCCGGCCGAGATGTCCTTCCCGGGCATCGACTACAAGCTGCCCAACTACGCGGGCGGCAACTGCTACACGCGCACGACGGCGTCGTTCGCGTTTGCCCTGCAGCAGTCCTGCAACACACCGTTCGCCAGTATCGCACTGGACCTGGGGCAGAAGGCCATCGGGGACGAGGCGGAGAAATTCGGCTTCGGCCAGGACTTCGGCGACCAGCTCAAGCTGGACAGCGCCCCAAGCTTCTTCCCGAGCGAACCGCTGGACGACGCCGGGCTGGCGCAGTCCTCGATCGGCCAGCGCGACGTCCGCGCCACACCGCTGCAGATCAACACCATGACGGCGGCGATCGCCAACGACGGAGTACAGATGCAGCCGAACCTGATCAAGGCCGTACGCGCCCCTGACCTGCGGACGATCAGCGAACCGAAACCCCAGGCCCTGCGCACCGCCACGAGTCCGGAGATCGCACGGCAGGTCAACGAGTGGATGGTCAGCGTCGTCGACGACGGCATCGCACACCGTGCGGCCGTGCCCGGTGTCCAGGTGGCCGGCAAGACCGGTACCGCAGAACTCGGCAACGGCCTGAACAATTCTTGGTTTACCGGGTTCGCCCCGGCAAATGACCCGCAAGTGGCCGTCACCATCGTCATGGAAGGCGTAGACATCACCACTGGCGCAAATCTAACCAGTCCGAACGCGAAGAAGATTTTTGAGGCGGTGTTGAATAAGTGAGGCCTACTTCGGGAATCACCC
Source organism: Arthrobacter sp. P1_D4 (assembly GCF_056406115.1). Taxonomy (NCBI): domain Bacteria; kingdom Bacillati; phylum Actinomycetota; class Actinomycetes; order Micrococcales; family Micrococcaceae; genus Arthrobacter; species Arthrobacter sp. P1_D4. The sequence continues at coordinate 73,369 of NZ_JBFUAU010000016.1, forward strand.
TCGGCGGCAGATTCCAGCTGACCACGCGCATTGCGATCGGCGGCATGGGAGAAGTCTGGAAAGCCAAAGACCTGATCCTTGGCCGCATCGTCGCCATCAAGGTGCTCAAGGAGGAATACACGGGCGACCCCGGATTCCTGCAGCGCTTCCGCGCCGAGGCACGCCATACCGCCCTGCTGAACCACGTGGGCATCGCCAACGTCTTCGATTACGGCGAGGAAGAGGGTTCCGCCTACCTGGTCATGGAACTGGTTCCGGGGCAGCCGCTGAGCAGCATCATCGAGCACGAACAGGTGCTGTCCCCGGACCGCACGCTTTCGATGATCGCGCAGACGGCGCGGGCCCTGGCCGTCGCGCACGCGCAGGGCCTCGTGCACCGCGACGTCAAGCCGGGGAACCTGCTCATCACCCCCGACGGCCGCGTCAAGGTCACCGACTTCGGCATCGCCCGCCTGGCCGACCAGGTTCCGCTGACCCAGACCGGCCAGGTGATGGGCACCGCCCAGTACCTGGCACCCGAACAGGCCACGGGGCAGACTGCCACTGGAGCCTCGGACATCTACTCCCTCGGCGTGATCGGCTACGAGTGCCTCACGGGCCACCGGCCGTTCTCCGGGGAATCCCAGATCGCCATCGCGCTGGCCCAGGTCAACGACGCGCCTCCGCCGCTGCCGGACACACTGCCCAGGCCCGTCCGCGCCCTGCTGATGTCCATGCTGGCCAAGGATCCGAAGAACCGCCCGGCCGACGCCATCAAGCTGTCCGAGGCGGCCGAGGCCATCCGCAACGGTGATATCGCCGCCGCACACGCAGCCGTACCGGGCATGCTGCTTTTCGAGGCAGCCACCGGGCCCATCACGGCCCCCGTCGACGTCCCCACAGCGGCCACCAGCGTCATTGGCTCCAGCGCCGCGGAGGACAAGTCGACGTCGGCGACGTCCGCGCTGCCCGTCGTGGGCGCCGCCGGTGCCGGTGCAGCCGCCGGCCTGGCAGCCGGCGCTGCCGCAGCCAGCGGCTACGGCGCCCGCAACGCCCTCAACCGCGCCGACGCCCTGGCGGCCGAGCGAAGCTGGGTGCAGGAAGAGGAGGAAGAAGACTACGACGAGCCGGAGGAGGAGCCGAAGCGCCGCGGACGCAGCCCGTGGACCTGGCCGCTGATTGCGTTGATCCTGCTGGTGGTGTTCGTCCTGGTCGGTGTGGTCCTGAGCCAGGCCGGCAGTCTCTTCCCCTCGCAGGGTCCGGCCACGAGCAGTGCCACGTCCAGCATCGCGAAACCGAGCAGTGCCACGCCGTCGGCGTCGTCGGCTTCCCCGACCGAGACGCCCACCCCCACGCCCAGCTCCCCGAAACCCACCGAATCCACCCCGGCAGCGGTCAACCTGATCCCGGATGCCTACCTGGGGCGGCCGTACAACGATGTCCGCAACGAGCTGATTGGCAAGGGGCTGCAAGTCACCGGTGTCGAGGTCGTCAACGACGCGACGCCAGGCACCGTCACCAACATCGATCCCTCCGGTGCGGTCCAGCCGGGCACCACCATCACCGTCAGCTACTCCAAGGGCCCGGAAATGGTCGAGGTCCCGTCCATCAAGGCGGGCGCCAGCGAGGCTGAAGCCCAGCAGGCCATCCAGGACGCCGGGCTGCGCTGGGCCAAGGGAGCCGACGTCAGTCCCACGAACAAGAACGAAGATCCGGGCACGTTCGTGAGCTCGCAGCCTCCTTCCGGGTCCAAAGTGACCGCCGGAAGCGTCGTGACCTACCACCTCGCCAAGGCCACGGCCACAACCCCTTCACCGTCACCTACCAAGTCCGGACCCTAAACGATCATGAGCAATACACCCCGCACTCCGTCGCACAGGGAGGAACGCCCGGCGAACACGCAGCGCGTCCTCAGCGGGCGCTATGAGCTGGGTGAGCTGATCGGCCGTGGCGGCATGGCGGATGTTTTCCGCGGCCTCGATACCCGGCTGGGACGTACCGTGGCCGTCAAGCTGCTGCGCCCGGACCTGGCCCGGGATCCGCAGTTCCAGGCCCGCTTCAAGCGCGAGGCCCAGGCTGTCGCGGCACTCAACCACCCCTCGATCGTGGCTGTCTTCGACACCGGGGACCACGCGGTCCCCGGTGACCACGACGACAGCGTCCGGGTGCCCTACATCGTGATGGAGTTCGTTTCCGGCAAGACCATCCGCGACATGGTGCGGGCCAAGGACGTCACCATCGACCAGGCGATCGACTTCACCCTGGGCGTGCTGTCCGCGCTCGATTACAGCCACAAGGCCGGGATCGTGCACCGCGACATCAAGCCCGCCAACGTGATGTTTTGCCCCGATTCAAACAGCGTCAAGGTCATGGACTTCGGAATCGCCCGCGCCATTGCGGATTCGTCCGCCACCATGACGCAGACGCAGGCCGTCGTCGGCACGGCGCAGTACCTGTCCCCGGAACAGGCCCGGGGCGAAGCCGTCGACGCGCGCAGCGACCTGTACTCCGCCGGATGCCTTCTCTACGAGATGCTGACCGGCCGGCCGCCGTTCATCGGCGACAGCCCCGTCTCCGTGGCCTACCAGCACGTTCGTGAGATCCCCGAGCCCGCCAGCAGCCTCAATCCCGACGTCTCCGCCGCGCTGGACAGCGTGTTGATGAAGGCCCTGCAGAAGAACCGCGCCGACCGTTTCCAGGACGCCGCCGCCTTCCGCCGCGCCCTGCGGGCCGCGCGCAGCGGCGTTCCGGTCACGGCGCCTTCCGCCAGCGAGGCCCCCACCGACCCCACCAACGAGGTTCCCCGGCACGACCCCCTGGCGGCCACGGCAGCTTTCTCCCTGACCGGTGCCAAGTTCCTCGACGATTCCCCCGGGGGCCGGCTGCGGCCCGCCGAAGAAACACCCGACGACGAGGAAGTGCTGCAGCCGGCGGGCACCGAACTCTATGGCATTGCGGACACCGGCAGCCTGCCGCTGGCGCTGCCGGTCGAACGCGAGCACACCCCGCGCCAGAAGACGCGCCGCCGCACCTGGATCGCAACGCTCGTAGTCCTCACACTGCTGGTGCTGGCCGGCGGCGGCCTCTGGCTGTACAACCTCATGAATCAGGCCCCGCCACAGGCAACCAAGGTACTGGTTCCCACTGTCACGTCCCTGACGGAATCAGAGGCCCTGCAAAGGCTGTACAACGCAGGTTTCAAGCCACAGCTCCAACGGCTGCAGCACGAGAGCATTCCCAAAGGCACCGCGATTGGCACCGTGCCGACGTCGGGGAGTTCCATGGCCGCCAACTCGGACATCATCCTCAACATCTCCGAGGGCCCCAGCGCGATTACCATCCCGACGGACCTGCCCGGCCGGACCGAGGCGGCAGCCCGCGATCTTCTCCACCAAACGGGGCTGACTGGCGCCCTCACCACCAAGATGTCCAACAACCCCACGGTTCCGGTCGGCATTGTCATCACCACCAACCCGGCCCCGGGCCAGGTTGTGGCCGTGGCGGACGCGGTCGAAATCGTCGTCTCCACCGGCAAGGTGGCTGTGCCGCAGCTGATCGGGCTGCCGCTGGCGGAGGCGGAGGCGAAACTGAAGGAACAGGGCCTGGTGCTCAAGGCCACCGAAGTGGAGAACACCCAGGTGGCTCCGGGCAAGGTGACAGGCCAGGCCGATGCCGCGGATTCGCTCGTCGAACAGGGCAAGACCATCACCGTGACCGTGGCGAAGGCACCGGCTCCGCCGCCGCCCCCGCCGTCGCCCACGCCCACGCCGACGCCGACGCCGACCAAGAGCGCGTCCAAAGAGGACGCGGCCCTGGGCGGCCTGTTCCCCTAACCCAGTCGGGAAAAACCTAGGGTGCCGGCTGCCGCCGCGCCGGCGCATTCAACGCCTGGCGGGTCAGTGCTTGATGAGCGGGCTCAGGTCTGCTGCCCGTTCGGCAGCGCCCGCCATGCCCAGTGACTCCAGCCAGTTGCCTAGCATCTGGTAGCCGCCTTCGGTCAGGACGGATTCCGGGTGGAACTGGACGCCGCACAGCGGGGCGGTACGGTGCTGCAGGCCCATCACCACACCGGTGCCCGTCTCCGCGGTGATCTCCAGTACCTCCGGGATGCTCTCGCGGACAGCGGCCAGCGAATGGTAGCGGGTGGCCGTGAGGGGCGAGGGGAGCCCCGCAAAGACGCTGGTTCCATGGTGTTCGACGAGGGAAGTCTTGCCGTGCATCAGTTCGGGAGCGTGCGTCACGGTTCCGCCGTAGGCCTCCGCCAGCGCCTGGTGCCCCAGGCAGACACCCAGCATGGGCTTGTCGTGGCTGCCGCACCACTTGATCAGCTCAATGCAGACGCCGGCCCCGGCTGGATTCCCCGGACCGGGAGAGATGAGGACCCCGTCCCGCGCCTCGGCCATTTCGATCGCCTCGGCAAGCGTGACGTCGTCGTTGCGGACTACGGTGGTCTCCGCACCGAGCTCCTGGAGATAGCCGACCAGGGTGTAGACAAAGCTGTCGTAGTTGTCTACGACCAGGATCTTGGTTGTGCTCATGGGTGCCTTGCTGAACCAATCGTTGAATCTGTTAACTGGGTGAATTGCGCCAGCCAGGGAAAAAGGAACTGAACCATCAATACCAGTGCTCCGGCCGCCAGCACCAGCGCGGTCGCAATCCTGAGCCACAAGGGCCCGGGAAGGCGGCGGAAAAGCCAGCCATACATTCGTCAGCCTTCCCCGGCCGCGCGGGCCGCCCGGGAAATTTCAGCCGGCGGTCCAGCCGAAAGAGACTGCCACCGCTCCAGCAGGGCGTAGGCCACAAAGCGTTCCTCGGAGCCAAACCGCGGGTTGCAGCTCGTCATGGTCAGGTAGCTCTGCGTCGGCGCGGCGCCCGGCAGCATCGGCACCGGCAACAGCACATCGGTCCGCGAGGGAAGGACTGTCTGGCTGTTCCGGAACACGTAGACATAGTAGCCCTCACGGGTCTGGACGTAGATCCGGTCCCCGGGCACCAGGGCGTCGATATGGTCCACGACGGCGCCGTGGGACTGCCGGTGCCCTGCCGCGGCGAAGTTTCCCGCAGCCCCCGGCATGGCCGTGCCCTGATAGTGCCCGATGCCCAGAGTGTCCAACACCGCCGGAGTGGTTCCCTGAACCATTGGACGCGTGTATCCGGTGCCGAAACGGGGAACGTACAGGATGCCGATGGTCGCGCCCTCGGCCGGTTCGGGCGCGACGGCGGGTTCCGGGGCAACAGCCGACGACGGCAGAGGCGGCGCTGCGGGAGCGGCGGTTCCAATCCCGCGGGCAAAGTCGTGCACCGCCTCGCGCTGCCGGGCGTCGGAGGCCACATTCGTCCACCACAACTGCAAGGCCACAAAGAGCAGGACAATGACGCCCGCGGTCAGGAGCAGCTCGCCCGCGACGTGGATGGTGCGCAGGAGCAGCCCGCGGCGGCTGCGGGCCGTCCGGCCGGATCCCTGCTCCAACTCCAGCACTGCGGGTTCTCCTCCAAGACGGTTGCGGGGGTCCACGGCGTGGCCGGAACTACAGCTAGAATTGTGCGACACAAGAATTCAAGCTCGACCAAGAGCACGTTGGCCGGCAGGGGCTCGCTTCCTGCAGGATACCAAGCCACGTTAGCCGCTCTTGTTCCAGCCCGCCAAGGAGGATCAGTGCCCGAGTCGAAGCCGCGTAAAAGGACTGCCCCTGTGGCCCCGCAGACTTCTGCCGCGGAGGCCTACAAACCCAATCCGGTCTGGTTCAAGCCCGTCATGTTTGGCCTGATGATCATTGGCCTGCTGTGGATCATCACGTTCTACATCACCGAGGGCGCCTTCCCGGTTCAGGCTTGGGGCTCGTTGAACATCGTCGCGGGCTTCGGAATCGCGATCATCGGCTTCCTGATGACCACACGCTGGCGTTCCTGACACCAGGCCGGCGCGGCGCACATCCCTGACGGGCCGGTACACACAGTGTGCCGGCCCGCCGCCGTTAATCCACAGCATTAATCCCGGCCCAGCGAAGGAATCCAGATGACCCCGGCAGTAAACGGCTCGACCATTGGCGACGATGGACTGGCGCGGCCTGTGTGGGCCTCCGTGGATCCCATGCTGCGCGAGTATTACGACTCCGAGTGGGGCATGCCCGTCCGGGACGAACAGGGCCTCTACGAACGCATCAGCCTCGAGGGATTCCAGGCGGGGCTTTCATGGGCGACGATCCTGCGTAAGCGGCCCGCTTTCCGCGCGGCGTTCAAGGACTTCGACCCGGAACTGGTGGCCCGCTTCACGGACGCCGATGTGGAGCGGCTCATGCTCGATGCCGGGATCGTCCGGAACCGGCTGAAGATCCAGGCAACCATCACCAATGCCCGCGCTACTCTGGCGTTGAGGGACGACGGCGGTCTGGTTGACTTCGTATGGGCGTTCCAGCCGGCCGACACACCCCGGCCGAACTCCCTCGATGAGGTCCCTACTACCTCGGCCGAGTCCGTCGCGCTTTCCAAGGCGCTGCGCAAGAAGGGCTTCGCCTTCGTGGGGCCCACCACGATGTTCGCGCTCATGGAGGCCATCGGAATGGTGGACACCCATCTGCTGGACAGCCACCGGCGCGGGTCATCGGGCGTCTGGTCGCAGTGACCCGACGGTGACCCGGCGAGGTCCCGCCTCCTTATCCACAGCTGTGCACAAGTCTGGGGAAACTTATCCACACTGTTTATAAGTTTCCGGGTCTTCATGCGGTTCAGTCGGGTTCAGCGGCCACAGCGGGGCGCAATGCCACTGATGAGATCCCCGGCCTACCCTGAATTACACAGCTGTAAGTTATTAACAGTGTGGATTTCCTGTGGACAAGTTCCCTGACCCCGGCAACAGGCCGCGGATGGCACCGCGGTTCCGCCGCACGGCCGGCTCACGGCAGCCTCGGGGCCGCCTTGGGGCCAGCCGGCCGCCCGACGTTGTTGTCCATCCCGACAACAGGTGCAACGAGCAAGTTATCCACTTAATAACAGGCCACTACCCACAAGTTATCCACAGCTGGGGATAACAGCCTGTCGATAGGAGCCGCAACCCCCTCTGCCGGGCCATGAGCCGGGTTGAATCCCGCGGATGCTCAGACCATCAAGTTATTAACACTGTGAATAACCCTGTTGAAACACGCACCGCGGCCGTCCCACGGCCCGTCGTGACCTGCCGCCGACGCGGGCGGGGCCAGTGGGGGGCGACGGCGCTGGGAGTGCGGCGTGGTGACGCGGCGCCGCCTGGAGGTCCTGAGGTACCGGTCCCCGGCGTGCCCGCGGCACCGTTCTGTGGAGTACTCTCTGGAGTGCCCGCGGCGCAGGGCCTGCATAGGGCCGGGACAGGGCTGGTGCCGCCCGGCGCCAGGCAACAGGGCCTGCGCGGGCAAAGTTGTCCACTTACTCACAGGGCAACCCACAGAAGTTATCCACAGGTGTGGAGATCAGGTCGGCAGCATCGCCTGCAAGCTGGATAATCGCCAGCCCGGGCGGCCAGAGCCGGGTCGTCACAGTGAACTACACGCTTGTAAGTTATTAACAATGTGGATAACCGCTGTGGAAAACTCTTGGATCCGCACCTGTGAATTCAGGTGCGGGGGCTCGGCCCGGGGGTACAGGGGGAAAGGTCCACAAAATGGAGGGAACAGCCAAGGAACCCCAGCGAGAGAAACACTGGTAAAGAGTGAAGGGGGCCGGGCGCTAAATGCGTTCAATTACGGCCGAATGCGGCCGAATTGCGGGCGATTGCGGCCGGGGCTTCGGCAGGAGCGGGCTAAGCGCTGGCGCCGGTCATCCGCACGACGGACACGGCGGTAACCAAGCCCAGGACCACGGCGAGGCCGATGGCCTGCAGCAGGGTCTGCCGCGGGCCGCGGGGGGTGTAGGCAATGACAGCGGCGCTCAGGGCGCCGGTGACGAGGCCGCCGAGATGGGCCTGCCAGGCGATCTGCGGGACCATGAAGCCGATGACGCCGTTGATTGCAATAAGGACCAGGAGCTGGCGGACTTCGCCGCCGCGCTGGCGCTGGACCACCAGCAGGGCGCCGAACAGGCCAAAGATGGCGCCGGAGGCGCCGACGAGGCCCACTGGGCCGTTCACCGGATACACCGGGGTCAGCAGGAGGAAGCCGACGGAGCCGCCGACGGCCGAGAGCAGGTAGATGGCCAGGAAGCGGGCGTGGCCCAGCAGCGGCTCAAGGATCTGGCCGAATATCCACAGCGTGTACATGTTCAGGACGATGTGGAGCAGGAATCCCTGCGAGTGCAGGAACGCCGAAGTGAGCATCCGCCACGGTTCAACGCCGGTCAGGGCGGGAGCGTAGGCCAGTTGCTGGTAAATCCCGTCGTTGGGGACTATCCACTGCAGCGCATAGACAAGGGCACACAGCGCGATGATCACGTAAGTGACCACGGGTTTGCCGGCGGTCACGGCGCCGCCGTAGACGGTCCTGACGGCCGGCGTCGTGCGCTTGGTTTCGTTGACACAGTCAACGCATTGGAATCCGACGGCGGCCGCCCGCTGGCAGTCGGGGCACGCAGGGCGCCCGCACCGCTGGCAACGCACATAGGCGGGCCGGTCCGGGTGTCTGGGGCATACCGGGACCTCTGCGGACGGCTCTGCCGCCGGAATTCCGTAGCTCATGGTGGTGGGTTAGAGCTTTTCGATGTCAATGCTGTTGATGGTGACATCCTCGACGGGGCGGTCGCCCATGCCGGTGCGGACGCCTTCGATCGCGTCGACGACCTTCTTGGATTCGTCATCGGCGACCTCACCGAAGATGCTGTGCTTGCCCTGCAGCCAGCCGGTGGGGATGGTGGTGATGAAGAACTGCGAACCGTTGGTGCCGCGGCCCATCTGGACGCCGGCGTTGGCCATGGCCAGCTTGTACGGCTCGTTGAAAGTCAGTTCCGGGTGGATCTCATCGTCGAATTTGTAGCCCGGTCCACCGGTGCCGCGGCCCAGGGGATCGCCGGCCTGGATCATGAAGTCCTTGATGATGCGGTGGAAGATGGTGCCGTTGTAGAGCGGCGTGCCGGTCTTGTCCTCGCCCGTTTCCGGGTGGGTCCAGGCCTTCTCACCGGTGGCCAGCCCGACGAAGTTGTCGACGGTCTTCGGCGCGTGGTTGCCAAAGAGGTTGACGACGATGTCGCCGAGGCTCGTGTGGATAGTGGCTTTTGCGGTTGCGTTGGCAGTCATAGGGCCCATTCTTCCATGACGGCTCCGCCCGCATAGGGCCGCACAGTCAGTTCCGCGCTGGGTGAAATCCACTGGAAATCGGCCTGAAGAATAGCCGGTGCGTTCATAGACACGTAGGCTAACTGCAGAACCGTCACATTAATCGGGAGGTAGTTGTGAAGAAAACGGATCGTATTGCCCGTGACCTGGAGCAGTCAGTAAGCACCGGAGTAGACAGCGCCAAGGATTGGGCGGCCCCGCGGGTTGAGGCTGCCGTGAACTGGGCTGTTCCCCGCCTGCAGCACGGACTGGACACCGCCTCTCCCAAGATCCAGGAGGGCCTCAAGTCGGCGGCCCACAATCTGGCCGGCGGCGTTGCCACTGTCACTCCCCGCCTTCAGGATGGCCTGGCCCAGCTGGCGCCGAGGATCCACGATGCCGCGGACAGCGCGACCCCGCGCCTGCACGAAGCTGTGGACAAGGCAGCCCCGGTCATCGCCAATGCACGCGACCGGGTTGTTGTCGAGTACCTGCCCAGGCTTTCCGACCAGATCGGGCAGGCTTCCGTGGTCGTCCACCGCACGTTGGAAAACGCCCCGGCCCACGTGGACGCCGTCGCACAGAAGCTTGTTGATTCCGGTGTTGTCACCGGCGTTCAGACGCAGGCCCAGGCCGTCAAGGGACACGCCAAGAAGGCAGGCAAGAACGCCAGCAAGAACATCAAAGCGGCCGCCACCGAGGTCACCAAGACGGCTAATGCCAAGCTCGCCAAGCAGCAGAAGCCCAAGCACCGCGGCCTGCTGATCTTCGGCATCATCGCTGCCGCCGTTGCAGCCGGTGTCGCCGCCTGGCGGGCGTCCAGGCCGGTGGAGGACCCTTGGAAGGTACCGACGCCGGTAAAGCCCGCCCCCACGGCCGCCCCGGCCGGCGAATCGCTGAAGGACGCCGCCGACAAGGCCGGTTCCGCGACTGTAGCGGCAGCGGACTCCGCGGCTGAGGCATCCAAGGAGGCTTCCGATTCCGCAACCACCGCGGCGGACAAAGCCACGGAAACGGCCAAGGACGCCGCCGGCAACGCCGCTGACGCCGCCGACAAGGTTGCCACCGACGCCAAAACGGCCGTACGCAACATCGCGGCCAGCCTGAACAACGGCACAGACAAGCCCGGCAAGTAGAACCTGGCCGGCACAGGCCGGCTGAGTCGAGACCCTGCGCCGGGCAGTCCGGCTGCCGGCAGGTGTCCTGCACTTTCCCAAGGAGGGATTCCGCCACAGTGCGGGATCCCTCCTTTTGTTTGACGCGGGCTCCGCAGGCACGTCACGGTCCGGCTTCAAACGCCAGGCTTGATGCTAAATTTGTGGTGATGTCACCCCATAGATCACCCCAGGATGCCTTGCTCCTTGCTCCACCGCCGGCTGTGTCTATCGTCATCCCGGCGTACAACGAGGAAAGCGTCATCCGGCAGTGTCTGATCGCCGCGGTCTACCAGTCGGTGCCCGCCCACGAAATCATTGTGGTGGACAACCTGTCCACGGACCGCACGGCGGAAATCGTGCGGCAGATGCAACTGGAGTATCCGGAGAGCCCGATCATCCTGCTCAGCCAGGACCGCGACCAGGGGCTCATTCCCACACGCAACTTCGGTCTGGACCATGCCACGGGCGATATCCTCGGCCGGATCGACGCCGATTCCGTGCTGGAACCGGACTGGGTGGAGCAGGTGCAGAAAGCCTTCGCCGACGAGTCTGTGCACGCTGCGACGGGTCCGGTGGTCTATTACGACATGCCCATGCGCCGGTTCGGGCTCAAGGCCGACGACAAGATGCGCCAACTGATGCTCAGGCTTGCCAAGCACCAGTATCATTTCCTCTTCGGGTCCAACATGGCACTGCGCCGCTCGGCCTGGGAGACCATCCGCACAGAAGCCTGCCGCGACGAGCGGGACGAGATGCACGAGGACATTGATCTGTCGCTGCACCTGGCCGACCACGAGCTCCGGATCCAGTACTGGCCGCAGATGATCTCGGGCATGTCGGCCCGGCGGCTGGAGGACTCGCCGCGGGATTACCGCTACTACGTGACGCGCTTTGACCGCACCTACAAGGCCCACAACGTCAAGAAGATGGCACTGAAGGCGCCCATGGTGGTCTTCTTCTCGGTCTACTTCCCGGCGAAATTGCTCCGTGCCATCCACACGGTCAACGTTGCCCAGCCGGCCCGCCGCGGCGGCCAATAGCGGCCAATGGCGGCGGCCACGCGGCCGCCGGGAGATGCGGCCGCCGGGAGCGGCCTAGTCGGTGCCGAGCTCCGCCAGCCGCTCTTCACCGGCTCCCTCGCCCGTTCTCCGGGCGGAGCGTGAGCCTCGCTGCCCCAGGACCACGACGGCGAGCCCCACCAGGATCATCGCCAGCCCCACGTAGGTCCCGGCCGGCAGCGTCTCGTCCAGGAAGGCTGCGGCCAGGAGCGCCGCTCCGGGGATTTCCAGCAGGATGATCATGGACACCAGCAGCGGGCTCATGGTCGCCAGCAGATAGTTGAACGCGGTGTGCCCCACCAGCTGTGCGCACACGGTAATGGCGAGGATCCCCAGCCAGCCGGTGGCTTCGAACCCTGCCAGCGGCTGTCCGGCCAACAGCGCCATCCCCGCCACAATCGCGGCGCACATGCCGTAGCACAGGGTCGTATAGACGCCGGTGCCCATGCTCTGCCGCGCCTTGCCTCCGGCGAGCGTGTAGATGCCCGCCAGGGCGCCGCCGGCGACGGCCAGGAGATCGCCCACAAGCGCCTCGGGCGAGGAGCCCATGTCAAAACCGGTGATTGTCACCACACCGCCGAAGGCGAGCCCCAGCCCTACCAGGACCGGCCAGCGGAGCCGGACTCCCCGGAAGAGCTGGAAGATCGCGATCCAGCCTGACTGAAGGCACACCAGCGCAGTCGCCGCCGCGACCGACGTCAGCTGCAGGGAGGTAATGAAACACGCGAAGTGCAGGGCCAGGGCGACGGCAGCGGCGAGCGACCAGCGGAACTCGGCTCCGGTCACCTTTCCGAACTGACGGGGGTTGCGGACCACAACCGGACCGGCCATCACGACTGCTCCAATGGCGTTGCGCCAGAAAGCGATGGCGAGGGCACTGACCGACGTGGCGCCCAGCGTGGCGGCAATAAGGGGCCCCGACGAGGCCACACCCAGCACACCTACGGCCGCAAGTAAGAAGTTCACGCTCCAACACTAATGGGACGGACAGCAGGGGCCCTTACGGCCGCTGCTCCTTGACGGGTGCATACCGCGGTGCCAACCTTAAGGCGCGGTCTCACGTTCCGGTCTCGCCATCATCGAAGAAGGAGACCATCATGGCGTCAATGATCCGCAAGAGCCTGGACAATCCCGAAGAGACGCGCCCCGTTGCCGAGGGCATGGGTCAGGTGGAGCTCGTCAACCTCGAGGCCGGCCCGGTTGGACGGGCCACCTTCCTTCCGGGCTGGAAGTGGTCAGACCACGTCAAGCCGATCGCCAAAACTGACAGCTGCATGGCCAGCCATACCGGCTACACGATTTCCGGCCGCATCAAAGTCGTCATGGACGACGGCGAAGAACTCGAATTCGGGCCCGGCGACTTCGGTGTGATTCCGCCGGGCCACGACGCCTGGGTGCTCGGCGACGAGCCCTACGTGTATATCGACTGGCAAGGGATGGCGGACTACGCCAAGCCGAAGGAGTGAGTGGGGAAGGCATGAAAAAAGCCCCGGACAGCGTTTCCGCTGTCCGGGGCTTTTCCTATGGTGGAGGCACGGGGACTCGAACCCCGAACCCCCTGCTTGCAAAGCAGGTGCGCTACCAATTGCGCCATGCCCCCATAAGAAGCAACCCGACAATCATACCCTAGGTCCGGAGAGCTGATTTCCAGCTTCCATCCCCGGGTTCCGGGCTAGTCAACCGTATCGGTTGAATTGCTCCAGATCACTTTCCGGGCTTCGGATTCCTGCACTTTCCTGTAGAGGAGGACGCCTGCGACCGTGGCTGCGATAACCAGCAACTTCTTCACATGCACCCCGTTCCGGTTCTGTCATGGACGAACCTTCACTAACCTCTGCCAGAACCAGTACAGGTTCCGTGGGCGTACCAGGACTTGAACCTGGGACCTCTTCGTTATCAGCGAAGCGCTCTAACCGCCTGAGCTATACGCCCCGATGCCTCATCGGGCCGAGATATGACTGTACAGCACATCCCGGCCCGATCTCAAATCGAGGCCTTTTTCCGCGGGAATCCGCGGAAAAGTAAGGGCATTAGTCGTCCGTGAGGGTCACGCCGATGCCGCCGACGAGCGTCGCGGCAATGTTGTAGAGCACCGCCGAAAGCATCGACAGCGCCGTCAGCAGCACCACATTGATTACGGCGATGATGGTGGCAAATGAGGCCACCTGACCCAAGGATGCCACCTTCTTCAACTCGAAGCCGCCGCCTTCGGAGCCGGCGAGGGTCCCGAGCAGGCTGTCCACCTGGTCAAAGATCCCGGTTAGGTCCAGGACGGTCCAGAGCACGATCGCCGCCACGACGGTGACGATTCCCAGCGCCACGGAGAGCAGGAAGGCCATTTTCAGCACGGACCAGGGGTCAACCTTGCTGACCAGCAGCCTGGCACGGCGCACCTTGGCCTTGGGAGCGGGCTTGATCAGCCCGGCAGTGCCTTGCCCGCCGGACTGGGCGGGGCGCTGACCCGGGACGGCGGGGCGCTGTCCGGGGACCGTGGGGCGCTGGCCGGGTGCGGCGGGCCGCTGGCCCGTTCCCGTGGCTGCGCCGGACACCCCGGGGCGCTGCTGCGGACGCGAGGGGGCGCCTACGCGTGGTGCGGCGGCGGGCTGCCGCACTCCGCTCGGCACGCCGCTGCTCGGCTTGGGATATGAGTCGGAATTACTCACTCGTTACCTCCGGTATTGTCTTCGTCCAGCTCGGCATTGCCTGATGACTCATCTGACTCCGGGGCCGGTACTGATTCTGCCGCTGCGGACTCCTCATGCAGTCCGCCATCTTCAGCCAACGTTACGTCATCGGGCGTGGATGCCCGATTTTCGGCCACGTCTCCGGCATTTTCACCGGTGTCTTCACCGGCATCTTGACCTTCGGCCGGTTCCTCGACTTCGAGCCCGCGTTCGCTGTTGCGCGCGACGGCGATAATGCGGTCGTTCTTGTCCGGCTTGGCAAAGATCACGCCCATGGTGTCGCGGCCCTTGGCCGGCACGCCGCTGACCGACGAGCGGACCACCTTGCCGCCTTCCATGACCACCAGGACTTCGTCTTCCTCGTTGACAATGAGGGCCCCGACGAGGTGGCCACGTTCTTCCTGGTACTTGCCCACCTTGATGCCAAGGCCGCCGCGGCCCTGGAGGCGGTATTCCTCCACTGCGGTCCGCTTGGCGAAGCCGCCTTCGGTGACAATGAAGACAAACGAACCGTCCTGCACGACGTCGGCCGCCAGCAGTTCGTCGTCCTCGCGGAACTTCATGCCGGTCACGCCCGAGGTGGCACGGCCCATCGGGCGCAGCGCATCGTCCGTCGCGGTGAAGCGGACGGACTGGCCCTTGCGGGAGACCAGCATGAGGTCATCGGTCTCGGACACCAGCTGGGCCGAGACAAGCTCATCGCCGTCGCGCAGGTTGATGGCGATGACGCCGGCGGACCGGTTGGTGTCGTAGTCCTCCAGACGGGTCTTTTTGACGAGGCCGCGTTTGGTGGCGAGCACCAGGTAAGGGGCGTGCTGGTAGTCGCGCAGGTCCAGCACCTGGGCGATGTGCTCGTCCGGCTGGAACGCCATCAGGTTTGCCACGTGCTGGCCCTTGGCGTCGCGGCCGGCTTCCACGAGCTCGTACGCCTTGGCGCGGTAGACCCGGCCCAGGTTGGTGAAGAAAAGCAGCCAGTGGTGGGTGGTGGTGACGAAGAAGTGTTCGACGACGTCGTCGCCGCGCAGCTGCGCGCCCTTGATGCCCTTGCCGCCGCGCTGCTGCGAGCGGTAGTTGTCGCTGCGGGTGCGCTTGACGTAGCCGCCCCGGGTAATGGTGACGACCATTTCCTCCTCGGGGATCAGATCCTCGATGGACATGTCGCCGTCGTAGCCCAGCAGGACCTTGGTGCGGCGGTCATCGCCGTGCTTGGCCACGATCTCTGAGAGTTCGGTGCTGATGATCTCGCGCTGGCGCTCCTCCGAGGCCAGGATCGAGTTGTATTCGACGATCAGGGCCTCAAGTTCGGCGTGCTTGTCCTGGATCTTCTGGCGTTCCAGTGCAGCGAGCCGGCGCAGCTGCATGTCCAGGATGGCCCGGGCCTGCACGTCGTCGATGTCCAGCAGCTCCATCAGCCCGTCGCGGGCCGCTTCGGTGGTGGTGGACGCACGGATCAGGGCAATGACCTCATCGAGCGCATCCAGCGCCTTGAGAAGGGCCCGCAGGATGTGCGCTTCCTCCTCCGCCTTCCGCAGCCGGTACCGGGTGCGGCGGGCAATGACGTCCATCTGGTGCGTGACCCAGTGCCGGATGAAGGCATCGAGGCTGAGCGTGCGCGGCACCCCGTCGACGATCGCGAGCATGTTGGCGGCGAAGTTGTCCTGCAGCTGGGTGTGCTTGTAGAGGTTGTTCAGCACCACCTTGGCCACGGCGTCGCGCTTGAGCACGATCACCAGTCGCTGGCCGGTGCGGCCCGAGGTCTCGTCGCGGAGGTCGGCGATGCCGGAGATCTTGCCGTCCTTGACGAGTTCGGCGATCTTGATGGCCAGGTTGTCCGGGTTGGCCTGGTAAGGCAGCTCGGTGACCACCAGGCACGTGCGGCCCTGGAGTTCCTCGACGTTGACCACGGCGCGCATCGTGATGGAGCCACGGCCCGTGCGGTAGGCGTCCTCGATGCCCTTGTGGCCCAGAATCGTGGCGCCGGTCGGGAAGTCCGGTCCCTTGACGCGCTGGATCAGCTCTTCGAGCAGCTCTTCGCGGCTGGCGGTCGGGTTGGCCAAGTACCACTGCACACCGTCAGCGACCTCGCGGAGGTTGTGAGGCGGGATGTTGGTGGCCATGCCGACGGCGATGCCGGAGGACCCGTTCACCAGGAGGTTCGGGAACCGCGCCGGCAGGATGGTCGGTTCCTGGTTCTTGCCGTCGTAGTTGTCCTGGAAGTCGACGGTTTCCTCGTCGATGTCCCGGACCATTTCCATGGCCAGCGGCGCCATCTTGGTTTCGGTATACCGCGGAGCCGCGGCGCCGTCGTTGCCGGGCGAGCCGAAGTTGCCCTGGCCCAGCGCCAGCGGGTAGCGCATGGTCCAGTCCTGGATCAGGCGGACCAGGGCGTCGTAGATAGCGGTGTCGCCGTGCGGGTGGTACTGGCCCATGACTTCGCCCACCACGCGGGCACACTTGTTGAAGGAGCGTTCCGGGCGGTAGCCGCCGTCGAACATCGCGTAGAGCACGCGGCGGTGGACGGGCTTGAGGCCGTCGCGGACATCCGGCAGGGCACGGCCCACGATCACGGCCATGGCGTAGTCGAGGTAGGAGCGTTGCATTTCGGTCTGCAGGTCCACCTGCTCGACGCGGTCGGTCAGTACGTCGCCATCGAGGATGGCGCCTTCAAGGACGGGCTCGGAGCCGGCCGGCACCTCTGGTGTTTCGTCACTCATAGTCTATATTTTCCGTTTCAGGTATATATCAGTCCGGGCATATTCGGGGCTTGGCTGCCCTCTAGATGTCCAGGAACCGAACGTCCTTGGCGTTCTGCTGAATGAAGTTTCGGCGCGATTCAACGTCCTCGCCCATCAGGACCGAGAAGATCTGGTCCGCCGCCAGGGCATCGTCCATCGTCACCTGCAGCAGCGTCCGGTGGTCCGGGTCCATAGTGGTGTCCCACAGTTCCGTGTAGTCCATTTCACCAAGGCCCTTGTAGCGTTGGATGCCGTTGTCCTTGGGGATGCGGCGGCCGGCGGCCTGGCCCGAGACCAGCTTCGCGTCGCGTTCCCGGTCGCTGTAGACGTAGTCGTGCGGGGCATTGGACCACTTGATCCGGTACAGCGGCGGCTGTGCGAGGTAGACGTAGCCGTTTTCGATCAGCGGGCGCATGTAGCGGAACAGCAGCGTCATCAGCAGCGTCGTGATGTGCTGGCCGTCGACGTCGGCATCGGCCATGAGCACGATCTTGTGGTAGCGCAGCTTGGCGATGTCGAAGTCCTCGCCAATGCCGGTGCCGAAGGCGGTGATCATGGACTGGACCTCGGCATTGCCGAGCGCCTTGTCCAGCCGGGCACGCTCGACGTTCAGGATCTTGCCGCGCAGCGGCAGGATGGCCTGGGTCTCCGGGTTGCGGCCGCGCTTGGCGGAACCGCCGGCCGAGTCACCCTCCACGATGTAGACCTCGCACCTCTCCGGGTTCTTCGAGGAGCAGTCGGACAGCTTGCCGGGCATGCCGAAGGATTCCAGCGGGCTCTTGCGGCGGGCGTTGTCCCGGGCCTTTCGGGCGGCCATGCGCGCCTGGGCTGCGGAGATCGCCTTGCGGATGACGTCCCGGGCGGGACCGGGGTTGCGCTCGAGCCAGTCGCCCAGGCCGTCGGTGACAACGCGCTGGACAAAGCCCTTGACCTCGGAGTTGCCGAGCTTGGTCTTGGTCTGGCCCTCGAACTGCGGCTCCGAGAGCTTCACGGAAATGACTGCCGTCAGGCCCTCGCGGATGTCGTCCCCGGTGAGGTTGTCTTCCTTTTCCTTGATGATGTTCTTCTCCCGCGCATAGCGGTTGATGAGTGAAGTCATCGCGGCGCGGAAACCCTCTTCGTGGGTGCCGCCCTCGTGCGTGTTGATCGTGTTGGCGTAGGTGTGGACACTTTCGGAGTACGCGTTGGTCCACTGCATCGCCATTTCCAGGGCAATGTGCCGTTCCGTGTCCTCGGTTTCGAAGGCGATGACGTCCTCGTGGACCACATCAACCTTCTTGCCGGAGTTCAGGTGCTTGACGTAGTCCAGCAGGCCGTCGTCGTACTGGTAGACCACTGTGTGGAATTCCGCGGCGATCTCACCTTCGGTGGGGACGGTGTCCAGGTCCAGGTCGTCGTCCTCGGACGATTCCCCCGGAGCGCGGCGCTCGTCCGTCAACGTGATGCGCAGGCCCTTGTTGAGGAATGCCATCTGCTGGAAGCGGGCCCGCAGTGTTTCGAAGTCGAAGTCGGTGCTCTCGAAGATGCTGGCATCGGGGTAGAACGTCTGGGTGGTGCCGGTCTCGGTGGTTTCCTCGCCCTGGATCAGGCCGCCTTGCGGCTTGCCGCCGTCGGCGAAAGACATCCGCCAGACGTGTCCCTGGCGGCGGACCTCTGTGTCGACCCGGCTGGAGAGTGCGTTGACCACCGAAATGCCGACGCCGTGCAGGCCGCCGGAGACGGCATATCCGCCGCCGCCGAACTTGCCGCCGGCGTGCAGGATCGTCATGACGACTTCCACGGTGGGCTTGTGCTCGGTGGGGTGCATGTCCACGGGGATGCCGCGGCCGTTGTCGACCACCTTGACCCCGCCGTCGGCCTGCAGCACGATTTCGATGTGCGTGCAGTAGCCGGCCAGGGCCTCGTCCACCGAGTTGTCCACCACTTCATAGACGAGGTGGTGCAAACCGCGGGGGCCGGTGGAGCCGATGTACATGCCGGGACGTTTCCGGACAGCTTCCAGGCCTTCAAGTACGGTGATGTCGCTGGCGCCGTATTCGCGCGATGTCGCGGTCCCCGACGGCGCCGCTGCCGCAGCCTCTTGTTCCACCGCTTCCGCTACGTCTTCCACTGCCGGGATCTCTGCATTGTCGTTAGCCACAGGCGCTTTCGACTCCTCTATGTTCGTTGAAGGCCGGCGGTTGCCCCTTCCGTGGAAAAGGCTCCTGCCAACAGGCACGTCACTGACGACGCCGGGTGTTTCCGTTGACTTGGGGATCCCGTCCGCCGCACGCTGAAATTGCGTCGGAAACGGACTCAGTCAACGCTTCACCGGCGCCCAGTTATCTACACCGATTCTATCGTGTTATAGGGGCCAAACCTGCATTCCAGGGCGCCAAACGGGCGGGAAAGTGCCGCTGGGAGGGCGCTGGCTCCCCCTGCAAGGCTTTCGGGGTCCAGCCCTAGGGTTCCTATACGACTCCGGGAGGTTCAAGCGCCCTACACGCCGCTTGCGGATTTTTCAAGGGTTTTTGCAAGAAGTGCTTCAGATCCGGTGCCCGCCAGGGGCCGGGGCTAACCGTACGTGTCGCGGGGGCCCCGGCCGTTGACCGTCCGGAGTCCCTTGCGCCAGCTCGGGGCGGCGGGTCCGAGCACCTGGATGCTGGTGACAACGCCGTCGCCAAGCTCGGCCCGGAATTTTTCCAGCAGGCTGCTGCTGAGCAGCCGCAGCTGGGTTGCCCAAGCCGTGGAATCGGTCCGCACATGCAAGGTGGTGTCGGTAAAACTCTCGGGAGTGCAGTGCGCCGAGATCTCCGGGCCCACCAGCACGGCCCACTGCGCCATGACGGACCCGACGGCCACCGGCGAGCTCCAGCCGCGTTCGGCCACGAGGCGTCCCACGACTTTTCCGAGGCCCAGCGGATCCCTGCCGGTGCCGTGGAATTGGGAGAACCCGCGGGTTCCCCGGGCCGCGCGGGCGGGTTTTTGGCTGGCGGCACCGGAGCGCGGGACCGCCCGCCGGATTTCGCCCCGGGCCGCGGCGGCGTCGCGCATCCGGTTCAAGGCGGCCTGTGCGGCATCGATATCGTCGGGGTCACGGCCGGGCTGCAGGCCGCCGTCGGTATCCTTATTCATCGATTTTCCTGCTCATCGATTCCTCCCGGGATGACCTTCACCCGCCGTCCGGTCAGCTCCGCCGGGATATCGTCCTCGACGGCGGCAGTGACCAGCACTTGCTCGGCGCCGGATACTATTGCCGCCAGTTTACGCCGCCGCTGGACGTCGAGTTCGGCAAAGACATCGTCCAGAATCAGGATCGGGGGCGAGCCACCCGTGCGGGCATCGTCGAGCATGACGTAGTAGGAGGCCAGGCGCAGGGACAGGCACATGGACCAGGTTTCCCCGTGGGAGGCGTAGCCCTTGGCCGGCGCCGACCCAAGCACGAGCTCAAGTTCGTCGCGGTGTGGCCCGACCAGCGAGATTCCCCGTTCCAGTTCCTTGCGCCGGGCTGCGGCGAAGGCCTGGATGTAGCGGTCGGTGAGCTGCTCGACGGAGAGCAGGCGCAGGTCTTCCGCCGGCGCGGCCTCATCGGCAGCAGTTCCGTCCGCAGGTCTGGAATCCGCTGGTCTTGAGGTGCCGCCGTCGTCGTCCAGGCTGTCCTGCAGCGTGGAACGGTACACCGCAGTGGCCAACTTGGAGCCATCGGTCAGCTGCGCGTAGGCGTTTTTCAGGTGCGGTTGCAGCCGGTCCACCAGCTCCAGGCGCGCGTGCAGCAGCTCAGCCCCGGCCCGGGCCATGTGCTGGTCCCAGACATCGAGCGTTGCCTCGTGGCCCGTGCTGAATTTTCCGGCGCGGGCCGACTTGAGCAGCGCGTTGCGCTGCTTCAGGACCCGGTCATAGTCGCTCCTGGTCGCGGCGTGGCGCGGCATGAGGCTGACCAGGAGCTCATCCAGGAACCGGCGGCGGCTGGACGGATCGCCCTTGACCAGCGCCAGGTCCTCCGGCGCGAAGAGCACCGTCTGGCAGATCCCGAGCAGGTCCCGGGCACGGACCGGGTTGCTCCGGTTGATCCGTCCGCGGTTGGCCCGGCCCGCGTTGATTTCCAGCTCCAGCACGGTGGACTGCTCGCCACGGACCAGCTTGGCCCGGATCATGGCCCGCTCGGCACCAAACCGCAACAGCGGCGCGTCCGTACTGACCCGGTGCGAGGTGAGCGTGGCCAGATACCCGATCGCTTCCATCAGATTGGTCTTGCCGATGCCGTTGGAACCCACCAGGACGGTGACTCCGGGCTCAAGGCTGAGATCGACCTGGGCATAGCTGCGGAAATCGGTGAGCGAGAGTTTTTCTAGGTACACGCGGGATTCAGTACTTCACAGGCAGGATCAAGTGGCCGGGGCAGGATTATTTGGCCGGCCGGGTCGCGTGGCCGCCGAACTGGTGGCGCAGCGCCGAGACCATCTTCATGGCCGGCGAATTGTCCTCGCGGGAAGAGAACCTGGCGAACAAAGCAGCCGTGATCGCCGGGGCCGGCACCGCGTTGGCAATGGCCTCCTCGACGGTCCAGCGGCCTTCGCCCGAATCCTCGACGTAGTCGGAGATCGATTCCAGTCCGGGATCCTCGTCAAGGGCCTTGACCATGAGGTCCAGGAGCCAGGAGCGGACAACCGTCCCCTTCTGCCAGGCCCGGAATGTCCCGGGAAGATCGGCGACGATCTCCTTGGCGGCCAGGAGCTCGTACCCCTCTGCGTAAGCCTGCATCAGGCCATATTCGATCCCGTTGTGGACCATTTTGGCGTAGTGGCCGGCGCCGACGCCGCCGACGTGCACAAAGCTGTCGGCCCGCTCACCTTCGGGACGGAGCGCATCGAAGACGGGGAGTGCCCGTTCGATGTCCGCGGCATCGCCGCCCGCCATCAGGCCGTAACCGTTCTGGAGGCCCCAGACCCCGCCGGACACGCCGCAGTCCGCAAAGCGGATTCCCTTTTCGGCCAGCGCGGCACCGTGCTTCTGGTCTTCGGTGAACCGGGAGTTGCCGCCGTCGATCACGAGGTCACCGGCGTCGAGCTTGGTGCCCAGTTCGGTGATCACGGCGTCGGTAATCTCGCCCGAGGGGACCATGACCCAGATCAGGCGCGGCGCCGGGACGGCGGCGATGAGTTCGTCCAGGGTGGTGACGTCGGCAACGTCGGGGTTGCGGTCAAACCCGGTGACCTCGATCCCGCCCTTGCGCAGCCGTTCACGCATGTTGAAGCCCATTTTTCCAAGGCCGATTAGTCCGATGTGCACGGGGATGAACTCTTTTCTGCGCTGGGGTGCTTCGTTGGGGACGGCCGTGATGGCCCGCAGGTGCCGTGCTCCCGAGGTCCGGGGCACGGCAGTGACGGGCTAGTTGGGCAGCCGGACGGGCATGACGAGGTAGCGGTAGTCGCCCTGGTCCTCGCCCTCGGCGTCCTGCTGGGCCGTGATCATGGCCGGCTTGGGGGCGGTGGTGAAGGAGAAGCGCACGAACTTGGTTTCGATGACGCTCAGGCCCTCGATCAGGTAGTGCGGGTTGAAGGCCACGGTGATGTCTTCACCGGACAGCTGGGCTTCGAGCTCCTCGGAGGCTTGGGCGTCCTCGCCGGTGCCGGCGTCCAGGTGCAGCTGGCCCTGGGTGAAAGCGAGCCGGACAGGCGTGTTGCGTTCGGCCACGAGCGAGACGCGGCGCACGGCTTCGACCAGTTCCTGGGTCTGTACGGTGGCGTGGATGGGGGTCGAATCCGGGAAGAGCGAACGGATCTTCGGGTAGTCGCCGTCGACCAGGAGTGAGGTGGTGGTCCGGCCGCCGCTCTCGAAGCCGATCAGCCGGCTGTCGTCGTCGGCGAGGGCGATGTTGATGTCGCCGCTGCTGCCCAGGGTCTTCGCCACTTCGTTGAGGGTCTTGGCCTTGACCAGAGCGCTCGTGGAGATGCCCGGCGTCGCAGGCTTCCACGGGACTTCACGCATCGCCAGGCGGTAGCGGTCGGTGGCCAGGAGGGTGATGAGGTCGTCCTCGATTTCCATCCGCACGCCGGTCAGGATCGGCAGGGTGTCGTCCTTGCTGGCCGCGATGATCACCTGGGATACGGCCTGGGCGAACGAATCGCCGGGCACGGTGCCGCTGATCGTCGGCAGGGCCGGCAGCGGCGGGTATTCGGCCTCGGGCATCGTGGCCAGGTGGAAGCTGCTTCGGCGGCAGGTGAGCGTCACTTTGTTGCCGTCGATTTCGACCTCGACGGGGGCGGACGGCAGGCTGCGGCAGATGTCCGCGAGCAGGCGTCCCGATACCAGGATGGTGCCCTCGGCGCTGATGTCAGCGGGGATTTCGAGCCTTGCGGAGGTCTCGTAGTCGAAACTCGACAGGCTGACGGTACCGGCTTCAGCCTTCAGGAGCAGGCCCGAAAGTACGGGAACGGGCGGCCGCGGAGACAACGACCGGGCGGTCCATGTCACGGCTTCTGCCAGGACGTCCCGTTCGACTCTGAACTTCACGGAAGGGTGCCGCCTTTCATTGCTGTTGTTAGTGCTGAAAATCGCTGAAACTGCTCAAGCTGCGGCGGACCTCGGCAGGGACGCCGAATTCCGTCAACAAGGGAATCGTCCGCCCACCCGGGCCCCATGGCCCCGTAGGAACCACAAAAGATGTCCGGGACGGACGCACTGCAGACAGCTTAGCCCCAAGGTGAGCGTTTCTCCCATCCCCGGGTTACATCGGTGTTGTTCGCGGGGCCGGTCTCCTGCGCCGGTCCGGAACGGGCCTGGGCGCTGCTCGGAGGTCGGAACGAGATTGTTGTTTGAGGGAATTTCATTTTCTTGGGATTAGTAGTGTTAATAACTGCTGTGGAAACTGTGGATAACTCGATCCTGCCGTGCGAATCCGCGGTTAAGCCCTGTTCATGGACTGTGGGCGGAGCAGGTTTTAAACAGGGTGTGGATGGGGACAAGATTTTTGGCCGACTGGCCAATCCACAGGCGCCTTAAGGGTTTTAAGCCCATTAACCGCGGTTGTCCCCTTAACTATCCACAGGGTTGTCCACAGGGCCCTGTTAATAAGGTAAGAGTGCGCCGGCCGATGGCTCAGGAATTGCGCTGCTGTTGCTTGATCCGGTTGGTCAGCTCGGTCACCTGGTTGTAGATGACCCGGCGCTCGGCCATGAGTTCGCGGATCTTGCGGTCGGCGTGGATCACGGTGGTGTGGTCGCGGCCGCCCAGCTCCTGTCCGATCTTGGGCAGGGACATGTCTGTCAGCTCCCGGCACAGGTACATCGCGATCTGCCGGGCGGTCACCAGTGTGCGGGTGCGCGACTTGCTGCAGAGTTCTTCCATGCTGAGCTTGAAGTAGTCGGCTGTCTGGGTGAGGATCTGCGCCGAGGTGATTTCCTGGGCACCGTCGTCGGTGATCAGGTCCTTGAGCACCATCTCGGCCAGGGCCACATCCACCGGCTGCCGGTTCAGGCTGGCGAACGCCGTGACACGGATAAGGGCTCCCTCAAGTTCGCGGATGTTGCTGGAAATCTTGGAGGCGATGTATTCGAGCGCATCGTCCGGTGCGGAAAGGCCCTCGCTGAGGGCCTTCTTCCGGAGGATCGCGATGCGGGTCTCGAGTTCGGGCGGCTGGATGTCGGTCAGCAGGCCCCATTCGAAGCGCGACTTCATCCGGTCCTCGAAGCCGGCGAGCAGTTTCGGCGGCTGGTCCGAGGTGATGACCACCTGCTTGTTGTTGTTGTGCAGGGCGTTGAACGTGTGGAAGAACTCCTCCAGCGTCCGGTCCTTGCCGGCCAGGAACTGGATGTCGTCGATCAGCAGCACATCCACGTTGCGGTACGTGGTCTTGAAGCTGGTGCCTTCATCGTCGCGGATGGAGTTGATGAAGTCGTTGGTGAATTCCTCGGAATTGACGTAGCGGACCCGGATCCCGCTGTAGAGCCGGCGCGCGTAGTGGCCGATCGCGTGAAGCAGGTGGGTCTTGCCGAGTCCGGAGTCGCCGTAGATGAACAGCGGGTTGTAGGCCTTTGCCGGCGCCTCGGCTACTGCCACGGCGGCTGCGTGGGCGAACCGGTTGGAGGAACCGATCACGAAGGTGTCGAAGACGTACTTCGGGTTCAGCCGGCCGAATTCGTGCGAGGTGCTCGGCAGCATCGGCTGCGGCTTCAACTCCACGGTCGGGTCGGCGGCCAGGGAAAGTTCGACGGCGGGTTCGGGTTCTGTGTGCAGCGGCACCAGATCCGTGTCGACGTCGATCGCGCAGCGGATTTCGTCGGAGAACACGCTGCGGAGCGCGTCGTCAAGGGCTTCCTTGACCTGGGTCTGCAGCACTTCGCGGGTGAGCTCATTCGGAACTGCCACCAGCAGGGTGGAACCGATGAGCCCCTGCGCTTGGGCGAGGATGACGAAGCCGCGCTGCCGGGGAGAGACACGGTGGTCGTTCTCCAGGAGGCTCACTACCCGCCGCCAGGAACTTCCGACAGTGTTGGCTTGGTTGGCTTCGTCTACTGTCATCAATCAGTTCCTCAAACTTGCTGGCCTGCATTACGTGCATCCACGCGGTCCGGAGCTGTCCACCGGCCGGCTCAATCCACAGGGTTATGCACAGTCCGTGGATAAGGGGTTACTGAGACACTGTAGGGGATGAAAACGCCAGAAGATAGCTGGGTTCAGTCCTGTGGATAATTACACCGTTGTGGTTCTGAAATGGGGCGGGTGACGCACTTCATCCACAGGCTGCGGGAGCAGTTAGCCACAGCTGGGGATAGCCTGCGGAGCGGTCCCCGGTTTGACTCGGGAGGTTGGCAAGCCCTAACGTTGTGAAGTCCCATGTGTACGCTTTTCGCCTCATCTGCATCTTTCCTGACGCCCCGCGTCGTGTGAGATACGAGGGAAGCGGCACATACCAAAACTTAGCGTCGGCCAGTTCTTCCCCTTGATCGGGTGGGCGCACCTTTGATCCACTGGAGTAACTAACGTGAGCAAGCGGACTTTTCAGCCGAATAACCGCCGTCGAGCCAAGAAGCACGGCTTCCGCCTTCGTATGCGTACCCGTGCCGGCCGTGCCATCCTGGCAGCCCGTCGTGGCAAGGGCCGCACCGAACTGTCGGCCTAAATAACTGACTCGTCGGTCCATATCCCTGTGCGAGTTGAACGGTGCTAGCCACCAGGAACCGTCTGCGGACATCAACCGATTTTTCAACAACTGTACGTTCCGGTGTCCGCAATGGACGCCGGAACGTAGTGTTATATGCGGCAGCTCTCGCTGCCGATGAACCAAGCCGGATCGGATTCATCGTTTCCAAGAGTGTCGGGAACGCTGTTGTCAGGAACCTCGTTAAGAGGAGACTGAGAGAAGCCGGTGCTTTGTCGTTGCAGAAATACGGCAGCGGGTTCGCCATTGTGGTCCGGGCCCTGCCCGCCGCGGCGGGAGCCAGCTGGGACCAGCTGCTCGCCGACTATGACGCCGCTTTGGAGACGACCATGAAAAGGCTGGGCAACCGCCTTTCGCAGGCTGCTTCACGAGGTTCTAACGAGACGACACAGGAAGGGACCCCGCGTGCGTAACTCAACTGCCGCCGACGTCCCTCCTGCAAAATCCGCAGCAGCATGGTTGGCCCGGGCAGTCTGGAACTTGCCGCGCAATGTCCTCATCCTGTTGCTCCTGGCGTACCGCAAGGTGATCTCACCGCTCTACGGCCAGGTATGCCGCTTTTTCCCCAGCTGCTCGGCCTATGCCCTTGAAGCGATCACCGTCCACGGCGCGGTGAAAGGAAGCTGGCTCGCAGCGAGGCGCCTGTTGCGCTGCCATCCATGGAATCCCGGCGGTGTGGACC
This sequence comes from Arthrobacter sp. P1_D4, assembly GCF_056406115.1. Lineage (NCBI taxonomy): Bacteria > Bacillati > Actinomycetota > Actinomycetes > Micrococcales > Micrococcaceae > Arthrobacter > Arthrobacter sp. P1_D4. Next base: position 100,017 of record NZ_JBFUAU010000016.1, read on the forward strand.
ATGTCCCCGCCGGGCATCGGGAATGGCCGGCGGGCCGCACCCCCACAATTGTTGTGCTGAACAATCCGGATATCTACCTGGCTGCTCAGCCTGATGGAGAAGGCCGCTCTGCGGCCTGACGAATAGGGAATCGTATGGACATCTTTGAAACAATTTTGGCCCCGTTCAAATGGCTGGTCTCAGCCATCATGGTCGGCTTCCATGACGGACTCAGCGCCATCGGCATGTCGGCGGCCAGCGGCTGGACCTGGACCCTGGCCATCATCGGGCTGGTGCTGGTCATCCGCGCCGCCCTGATTCCCGTCTTCGTCAAGCAGATCAAGGCCCAGCGCGGGATGCAGCTGCTGCAGCCGGACCTGAAGAAAATGCAGGACAAGTACAAGGGCAAGACGGACCAGCTCTCCCGCCAGGCCATGGCGCAGGAACAGATGGCGCTGTACAAGAAGCACGGCACCAACCCGTTCTCCGCCTGCCTGCCCATGCTGATCCAGATGCCCTTCTTCTTCGCGCTCTTCCAGGTGCTCTCCGGCATCAGCTCGGCCAAATCCAGCGGGCATGGCATCGGCGCGATGAGCGCCGAACAGGTCAAGCAGTTCGATGAATCCACCATCTTCGGTGCCCCGCTCTCCGCCTCCCTGCTCCACGGCGGCGGCGGGAACCAGATGTCGGTATGGATCCTCTCCATCGTGATGATCCTGGCCATGACGGCCTCGCAGTTCATCACGCAAAAGCAGATTATGGCCAAGAACATGTCCGAAGAGGCCCTGGCCAGCCCGTTCATGCGCCAGCAGAAAATGATGCTCTACATCCTGCCGGTCGTCTTCGGTGTGGGCGGTATTAACTTCCCCATCGGCGTCCTGATCTACTGGACCACCACAAACCTGTGGACGATGGGACAGCAGTTCTTCGTGATCCGCCGGATGCCTACGCCGGGATCTCCGGCGGCCAAGGCTCTCGCTGAGCGCCGGGCAGCCAAGGGCCTGCCCGCCCTGCCCCTTTTGGGCGGCAAGAAGGTCGACGCCGAGGCAGCCGAAGCCTCCGCCGCGGCCGCCGTCGAAGCCAAGACCCAGCGCGTCCAGCCGCAACGTAAGAACAGGAAGAGGAAGTAATGTCCGCCGAGAGCACCGAACACGCTATTTCCGCCGAGTTTGACGAGGACCGGGACGACGCCCTGAGCGCGGCCGACGACTCGTCACAGGGTGCGGACGCCGGCACCGGCAAGAGTGTTTCCGCCAGCCGCCTCGAAGAAGAAGGCGACGTCGCTGCGGACTACCTCGAGGAACTGCTGGATATAGCGGACATTGATGGCGACATCGACATCGAGGTCCGCAACGGCCGCACGTACATCTCGATCGTCGCCGAAGAGGAAGCCGCCGGGCTGGACAGCCTGGTGGGCCGTGACGGCGAAGTCCTTGAGGCCCTCCAGGAGCTCACGCGGCTCGCGGTCCTCTCCGCGACGGAGAACCGCTCCCGGCTGGTGCTGGACATCAACGGCTACCGTGCCGAGCGTGCCGGCGACCTGCAGAAGATCGCTGAAGACGCCGTCGCTGCTGTGAAGGATTCCGGTGAGGCAGTTGCCCTGGCTCCGATGAGCGCCTACGAGCGCAAGATCGTGCACGACGCCGTCGCTGATTTGGGACTCGTGAGCGAGTCCGAAGGCGAAGGCGCCGACCGGCACATCGTTGTCTCCGCAGACTGAACCGTTGACTAGCTTGATGGTTGAAATTACCGCCCCGGAACTCAAGGCAGCAGAGTCCATCTTCGGCGACCGCCTGGAACTGGCGAAACGCTATGTCGAGCACCTGGCGACGTCCGGGACCGAACGGGGCCTGATCGGGCCCCGCGAGGTGCCCCGGCTTTGGAGCCGGCACGTGCTTAACTGCGCCGTCATCGAGAGCCAGATTGCCCATGGAAGCCATGTCGCCGACGTCGGCAGCGGCGCCGGCCTGCCTGGCCTGTGCCTGGCCATTGCGCGGCCGGATCTGGAACTGACGCTGATCGAACCACTGGAGCGCCGCGTCATCTGGCTCCAGGAGGTAGTGGATGATCTTGGCCTCGAGAACGTCACGATCATGCGCACCCGCGCGGAACTCGCAGTGGGACTCGTGAACGCCGACGTCGTGACTGCCCGCGCCGTATCCGCGCTTTCCAATCTCGCCGGGCTGACCATTCCGCTCCTGGCCGGCAAGGGCGAAGTCGTCGCCATCAAGGGACGCAGCGCCGGCGAGGAAATCGAAAAAGCCGCCAAGGTTATCCGCAAACTGGGCGGCATTCAGACGTCCGTGGTGGTGGTGGGCGAGGACCTGCTTGAGGAACCCACCACCGTTGTGCGAATCGTAGTGAATAAGCCTCAAAAGATTACCTAGCACCGGCCCCGGTGCCCGGGGAGTCTGAGGGGAAGAGGTTAGGCTAGTAACCGGCAGTAAGAGCCGAATGAGAGTGAGCGTGTCATAGTGAGCAGTAGCGAAGCCTCCACACAACGGATCCCGCCGTTTGTGTCCCTGGGGTCCGCACGGGCGTTTACGGCTCCTGCAGTAGCTTTTGACTACTCCGGAAATCACACGGCTTCGGTTGCGAAGACGACCGGGATGGCCGGTGTTTCACGTGAAACATCCCTTCCGCACACGGGGAACGTGCTGGATTCCATCGATGATTCCAGTCCCATCGCCCGCGAACTCGCGCACGAAAACAAGCGCCGCGAGCGGTTGCTCGGCCGGCAGCTCCCCAAACCGGAAAAAACCCGGATCTTCACCGTTTCCAACCAGAAGGGCGGCGTCGGCAAGACCACGACGACCGTGAACATCGCCGCCGCGCTGGCGGCCGCTGGCCTGAACGTGCTCGTCATCGACATCGATCCCCAGGGCAACGCTTCCACCGCCCTGGGAATCGAGCACCACGCCGATGTCGACAGCATCTACGATGTGCTGATCAATGATGTCCCGCTGAAGGACGTCGTGGCCCCGTGCCCCGACATCGACAACCTGATCTGTGCGCCCGCCACCATCCACCTTGCCGGTGCCGAAATTGAACTCGTTAGCCTGGTGGCCCGCGAGCAGCGGTTGCGCCGCGCAATCGATGTGTACTCCAAGGAGCGCGCCAAGAATGGCGAGGAGCGGCTGGACTACATCTTCATCGACTGCCCGCCGAGCCTCGGGCTCCTGACGGTAAATGCGTTCTGTGCGGCAGGCGAAGTCCTTATCCCGATCCAGTGCGAGTACTACGCCCTCGAAGGCCTCAGCCAGCTCCTGAAGAACATCGAGATGATCCAGAAGCACCTGAACGCTGACCTGGTTGTTTCCACTATTTTGCTGACCATGTATGACGGCCGCACCAACCTCGCCGCCCAGGTGGCAGCCGAGGTCCGGGAGCACTTCCCGAAGCAGGTGCTCGGCGCTGTGGTGCCGAGGTCGGTCCGTATTTCCGAGGCGCCGAGCTACCAGCAGACTGTCATGACGTATGATCCTTCTTCCAGCGGTGCCCTGTCCTACCTGGAAGCCGCCGCGGAAATCGCGGAACGTTAGAATCTTTCAAGAATTGCACTAACCAGAGCCAGGTGAATCCCGGCTCTTCCACTGGAGGGATTTATCCATGAGCGATAAGCGACGCGGCCTCGGCCGTGGACTTGGCGCACTCATTCCAAGTTCCGCCGCGGCAAACGCCTCCGGAAACGGCGCTGCCCCATCCCGGCCCGTGGACCTCTTCTTCCCTGAAGCCCGAAAAAAGACCTCCGACGCCGAGCCGCACCCGGACGCCACTGCCGCACGGGACAAGGAGCCGAAGTCCACACCGTTCAAGGCTGACGATTCCGTTGATCTCACGGTTGACACCACTGAAACCGGCAGCGCTGCTGCCGCCGTCACCAAGAAAGCTCCCGCCCGAAAGTCGGCTGCTTCCAAGCCGGCCCCCGCTGCTGCCAAGGCGACTGCGTCCGACGCCGGCGAACAGCTGACGTTTGATTCCTCGCCCGAGCACGGCGACGAGGGTACTGTTGACCTCGTCGAGGTGCCCGGCGTCAGGTTTGCCGAAATCCCGGTTACTGACATCCACCCCAACCGCAAGCAACCCCGCTCGGTCTTCGATGAAGATGACATGGCGGAGCTGGTGCACTCCGTGCGGGAAATTGGCGTCCTCCAGCCAATTGTAGTCCGTACCTCAACCGAAGAGGGTGGCGAACCCTATGAGCTCGTCATGGGTGAGCGACGATGGCGTGCAGTACAGGCCGCGGGCCTGGAAACTATCCCGGCGATTGTCCGTGACACCACCGATGACGACCTCCTTCGCGACGCGCTGCTGGAGAACCTGCACCGCAGCCAGCTGAATCCGCTCGAAGAGGCGGCGGCCTACCAGCAGCTGCTCGAGGACTTCGGCACCACGCACGAGCAGCTGGCGGACCGGATCGGGCGTTCGCGGCCCCAGGTTTCCAACACCCTGCGCCTGCTGAAGCTGCCCCCGCTGGTGCAGCGCCGGGTCGCGGCAAATGTCATCTCCGCAGGGCATGCCCGAGCACTCCTGGCACTTCCTGACGCCGCGGCCATGGAACGCCTGGCGCAGAAGATTGTTTCAGAGGGCATGTCGGTCCGAGCGACCGAAGAAGCCGTGACCCTGTATCAGAGCCCCGCCTCGCCGGCCAAGAACAACATCCCGCGGGCGGGAGCGCGCCACGAGCGACTGGACTACCTGGCGTCGTCGCTGTCTGACCGCCTCGATACTAATGTCAAGATTTCGCTTGGTGCCCGCAAGGGGCGTGTCAGCATTGAGTTCGCCAGCGTTGAGGACCTGAACCGCATCATGGATGTCCTCACGCCGGGGGCGCCAAGCTAGGTCGCGACTCGCTGAGTTCTCCGGGAGGGTCTGTTTCACGTGAAACAGACCCTCCCTTTTTTGTCTCTACCGATGCTGCCGGTGCCGGCCAATTCGGTGCCGGCGGATTCGGTGGTGTCGGGTTCGGCGCTGTCGTGTTCGCGGCTGCGGGAGTGGGGCCGACGCAGCGCCGTGGTCCTTCTGTGGAAATTGTCAGTATCGCCGGATCTACTTCGGCGAGACTGAGGCACACGTGCGGAACGACGGGCTGGTGCTGGGCAGGCGGATGTCCCAGACTGGGACGGAGCTTCCTGCTGAGCATCCTGTTGTGGAGTCGATGGGCTTCCGGTGGCCGTACCGTCCACTCTGTTGCGCTTCGTGGGTGGAGCTTCTGATTCCATGGAACGGCTACGCCGAGTGAAATGGCGGCTGTACATACAGTTCTCCTTTATGCGGAAGGGGCCCCTCCCTGTCGATGCCGCTGCGATCGCGCTTTTCAGCGACAGCCATCTTCGCCACCTTCCAGAGCTCGATGAACAGCTGAGAGGGAGCGGTCCATCAATGTTTCACGTGAAACGGGGCCGCGAATCTGCGCCTTGCCCCATCGAACGCCTTGCTGGCTGGTCGCCCAGGTGAGGACGCAAAAGGGCAGAAGAATCCGGCCACCGGCTGGAGACCGATGCGCTGTCGTCACTCCGGCAGCTGGACTGCGTCCCCGTCCCCGTCCATGGTCATGGCAATGCCGGTGGACTGGGATGCCGAGCGAATGCCGTCGTTTCGACCAAGGGTCCACCGTCTGCGTCATGACGGTTCAGCCTCCCCTTGAAGGGGGTCGGCCCGCAGCTATGGCCCACCTTTTCCTGGCGGCCGGGCCGGCCGCGGGTGCGCTATGCGACCACATTCATCCATGCCGGTGCGAAGCAGGGGAAGCGACTCACTACGGCGCGGCTGCTGCTTGGCGGCGGTGCAAGCTCGCCGCAGCCACAGCCGAACCTCGGAGCGACTGTTGTACCGTTGCCAGTCTCTGCGGGGTCACCCGCTCCTGTGCGCGGCTGAAAGTGCCATACGGCGCCGCTGCTGCGTTGTGTGGCCGCGTGGTTGACTGAGGGAAGGCGAAGCCGACTGGAGCGCAGCTGAAGCCTTGCACGCCTTGAGATGCCCTGATGCGGCACTGTCCGCTCCTGGCAGAGGCCCGCGGCACTCTCCCGCTGCTTACGATCACGGGCCGTGAAGGCACCCTCCGTGAAGGAAAATTGAAGTGGGTGAACCCTGAGTTCGTGCAGAGGCCGGCAGGCTGGTCAGCTACGTGCTTCGTCGGGTTCGGCGATGGATTTGTAGGCCGTTCCGGTGGTTACGGTTGAAGTAGGCGTCCGACACGCGCCTCGAAACGAACCCTGGACAGAGGTATCGATGCGGGCGTGGACGAAGGTCGGGACAAGGGCGACGGTGCAGACCTGGACGCCGAGCTTGGCGTGCAGATCGGGACGAGGGCGACGGTGCAGGCCGGACGCCGACCTTGGCGCGGGAATGGACGCGGGCCGTGTTAGGGAGGGTGATCTGGCGTCGGTGCCGCAGAAAGTAGGTGGTCTCGATCGCGCGGGCAGAGGCCTCTTGTGGGACTGTGACAGCGGAAGCTGACCGGAGTTGCCTCCCTTTTGCGGATGTCTGCGTCCTTCGACTCCCCCGCCGGTTTGCTGTTCACCCCCCTTTCACTGGGTTGCCCCCGCGTCCTAGGTTCGGCATTCAGTACTGATTGTGCCCGTCAGTTTGCCGGGACCCGGGCAACCGGAACCGGGGCCCTGACACGCATCCTCCCCACCCCGGTATCCGGGTGCCATGACCGCCAACGTACTGCTGCAGTCCCGTCGCCGCATCCAGCCGTAACCATGCGCCATGTGGCATGCCGGTGTGCGAGGCATGCCTGATCTCCCTGAGGGCCCCGGCGGGCGTGCTGTTCCTGTCGCATTCTTCAGCTTCCTCCGGCGAGCCGGACGCCTTATCCAATGGCCGAGATGGCCCTGTGTGGGGCTTTCCCGGCACCCCGGACACGGCACCCCTCATCCGGAATCGCGCACCGGACACCTGGGGCCCCCCACACTTTGCCGCTGCCGGCGCCTGCCGGCTTGCCGGTACCCGCTTGATGAGAGTGCAGCGCAGGTCCTGTACTGCTGCACATCGGCTGACCCTGCTGCAGAGTGGTTGGAAGGAGTCCTCCAGCAGGAGCTCAGGCCACGCGACGCACCCGCGAGAAGGGAAGCGGAGCCCACGTGAAGTAGGGCCGGGGTCGTACCGATCAGTCCCAGGCGTCAATCACGCCTTCCCTGCGGATTCAGCCTGGCCGGAACTGTCGGGGTGGTTCTTGTGTGGGCATCCAGCCGACACCAGAGGGAAGCTGCCGAGCTGCTGCATGTCCAACTACACGGCTACCCGGGCCGGGTCCGCTCCCCCGGACCAGCGTGTTTCGGGCGGCCAGGTTCGTCGCCCCCGGGCATCAGGGCGCAGTTGCCTTTAGGATCCAATCCGCTGACCGCGCCGGACCCGTAAGTTGGTGCAGCAACCGGAGGGATTCAAACCGCAAAGAAGGGAAGGCAGACATCCGGGCCAGTCTGATTGGGTTCGGGACTTGTGCTTGCGCGTGTCAACTGTGCCGGCACGACCGGGCCGACCGCTTTTTGCAGTCCGGCGCCTCCCTCATGCGAATCCCCAAGTTGACCGGCAATGCTTCAGTCGGAACAGGACCAGTGCTGTCCCAATGCAAACAACGCATGGCAAACACACGGTCGACGAGCCTCTTCGTGTCTGCATCGGCCAACGGACACAGCGGGCCCGCGGACCGGCGTGCAAAGATGATCGGCCAGACAGGCCCTGCGAGGGCGTGAGGCCCGCCAAGGTCTCCGAGCTCAGAGTATGTGAGCTGCCCGGCAAAGCCCGTCGATTGAGCGGGTGCCGTCGTCGGATCTTGGCCCGGCAAAACGATCCCCTGGACGTGTGACGGGAGGGTTCCTTGGGCCAGTGGCTCCGCTCCCCTGGTTCTCTTGAGGTCCGCCTGGCGCTGTGGGACAAGCTGGCTTCGGGCGGCGCGTCGGGCGATGCAATGGCACGCTGGCGGTCTCGGCGCGCGACGGGTTTGGTTCGCCCCACATGGATTTGCAGTTCCCGGCCCCCTTGGTATGACACGTCCGGAGAGCACTTCACTGCAGGTCAAAGGTGCATCCAGGTGGGATTCGTGTGGCCGTTCCCGGCTCGGATTTTAGCCAGCGGCCGGTGGATGGGGCGGTGGATAGAGCGGTGGATATTGCTGTGGATAACTTTGTGGATTAGTGACTGATTGCAGCCCGTTCGTGTCGCCAGATTCTTGGGCGAGCTGTTGTCGTGACAACGGCCCTGAACGTCCTTTCAGGGTTCCCAGTCCGTTTCACGTGAAACATGATCATGGTGTGCAGCGACGATGGTCGAAGCATTCGCAAAGATGTACTAAATCGACGTTCTATGGTTAATTTTTCGGCGATATACGCTCTCCGCCGTGATTGCGAGCCGGAGTTCTTAATCGGGGTCCAGGACATGTCTCTGGGACGGTGGGTGGCTGGTCAGACAGCCAGTTCGGAGGGGCGACCGCCCTCGGCGGCCCACTAGGAAAGGGCATGTGAATAATCTCTCAGCACCTGTGGATAACAGTGTGAATAACTTCTGTGGAGAAACTCGTGGATATCGAGTGAGCTCCGGATTCTGTGGCCGCTGGACGGGCCGGGAATGCGCTTGTATCGGCCGCCGCTGACCTTCGCCTAGCGCCCAGGATGCCGGTCGTGAAGGCTCGTGTATTGACAGTCGGAAGGCATGCACGGTGTCACCATGAGTGTGGCGATTTGCGGACAGATGCCGAGGTCTCGAAGCACATCCATAAAGGGCAGCGGCGGTTGCGGCGCCTGCAGGGGCGGGGGCAGGTTCGTGGCTGGACCTGGGTGTCCTTGGTCTGGCCGCCATGGAGTCGAACCTGCTGCGCCGCGACTGGCAGGGCAGGGGTCCCAACCTTGATGAGAACAAGCCTTCATGAGAACAGGCGCGCGATCTTCTTGTTCCGCGAATATCGAATTGGCCCACCTCGGGGATACAGGAGCCGGCTCAATCCGCTCCCCTCTAGAGCGGAATAGGGGCGCCCGGCTGCAGCCAGCACAGGAGTTTGGGCAAGCTTAATGTAGTTTGAGTGGTGCCTGAGACCGAAGCGGCCCGGGGCGGAGAGCGTGGGCATTGTTCAGCTGGGAGATGATCATGCCGCGCGCCGAACGGGGATGGTGTTTGATGAACCGATCAGCCCACGAACTGTGAACAGGCACTGCGCGTTTGACCCTGGCAGCCGCCGGAGGGTCCATGGACAGGAACCCTGGGGAAGACGAGCGGAGCCTCGGGCAAGGCGAATTGGACGCGGACCGGAGGCGCAGAGACGCAGAGGAGCAACTGTTGAGACGCGCCATGAATTGAATATAGTGGGGGCCTAACCGGTGGAATCGCTTCAGGGCCGGGCCCTGTGTTTGGTCGGTTGCCCCATGGAAAGCAGGTCCGGTCCGTGCGTCCTACGCCACGCAGAGTGCGGGAACTGCGCCGGCGGTAACGGCGGCGGGGCGTGTTCATTCGCTGACTGACTGCCGCAGCGATCCGAAATTGTTCGTCGGTTCGCTCTAAAATCAGACAACATAGGCCCTTGGTCGTAGGCGTGGGGCAGAGCGCACATGAGCACTCTGCCCCGGGCTACGGACGTGAATCTGGGTCTGCCTCGCTGGAGACTTTTACTGGTCTGCTGACATGTTTCACGTGAAACCGAGCGTTCTGGAGATGCCGGGACGGGGTGGGATCCGGTGGTCTGCGCGAAATCCCGTCTGTTGTGCGGAACTGTGGTCGCAGCCGGCGGTGCCGCATCGAGCGTTGGGCGAGGAATGTTGGCGTCCACGGGCACGGGCCACCGTCCTTGGGGTCGCTCGGCCAACGTTGTGCCTGGCCCTTCCAGCAGGGAGGCGGAGACCATCGAGCGCATCTTTGCGTCCGTCACACCGGCCCCAATTCACGTGGAAATGGGTAAGCTGAGCCGACGGCCCCATTGGTTTATCTAAGAGCCAACTATCATTTCGTCCTCATTTGCGATTTATGGTTCGGACCAAGGGCGTTTCACGTGAAACATTGGTGCGGCGCCGGTGGGTGGAAGTATTCGGCGCTCTCGTGATGAGCCTTCCAGTTTCACGTGACGTCGGGAGCCCGGAGGTTGGCGGGAAAATTCGGCAGCCTGCGACGTACACACCTGTTTCACGTGAAACAGTGTCTGAACCGGCCGGCCGCTGGCTACGGCCGGTAATGACGAGTGAACCCTGATCGCCTTTCGCGGTAAACGTGGACGAATAGGTGTCGTTGTGACAGCCAAGCGCAGTCGTGGTCATCAGTCGCCTAGTCGACTATTTCGCCGCGGAACCGGATAGCCCCCAGACCCCTCCCCGAACCCGTGGCGGACGACCAGGAGTAGTCACGGGGTGTTGCGCTGACAGGCGGGCGTTGGTCCGTCCCGATCTCGGCGCAGCAGCGGGGGTTATTGCGCAGCCCTAACGGCAGTATCGGCGGATGCCTTCCCGTCAGAAGACCAAGCTCCTGGTGTGAATGCGACCTCCACCCTCGACTCCCCCGCGACGGGTAAAGAGTGTATGGAGTGTACTTGGCGGCCGGGCTCATCCCGAAAGCCCCTCACCGTCCCTGCGAGAATTGGATGTTTCACGTAAAACATCATTGTGTGACGGTCACCCACTCTGGAATATTGGCGACACGACGCCCGGCCGTGACCACGAAGGCAACGGAAATCGAGTGGGATGTCCTTACCGGAAACCGTTCTCTTCTATGCGCGGGCGCACACGGCGCAGCAACTGCTAGGTGGATCGTCGCGATCACCATGTTTCACGTGAAACAAGGCGGTGGTGTCCCCTGCGCAACGGCCAAACACCTTCCGTGCGTGTCAGCACGAATAGCAGTTCGCCGGCCGAATGATGGCCCATTCCACAAGCCGGCAGCAGCCAAGAGAATTGTCAGCCAGCAGACAAAAAACAATGCCGATAGACAGCCACCCAAGGTTGTAACAACGGTTATGGCAGATCTATGGTGTGTCCGCCTAGTCCTACTCCCCGACCGATGGCCTTGGAGCACAACAAAAAAGTGGCCCCCGCCAGAAGCGGGGGCCACTCTCGGTCGGCCTAGGACAGGACGTCCGCAAATTCCTTTTCGAAGAACTGCTTGGGCCGGGCGCCGATCACGGTGCCCTTGACCTCGCCGCCCTGGAACAGGTAGACGGCAGGGATGGAGGTGATGCCGTACTCGGCAGCGATGGCCGGGTTGTCGTCAACGTTCACCTTGACCACGTCAACCTTCTCGCTGTACTCGACGGAAATCTCGTCAAGAATCGGACCCAGCTTGCGGCAGGGGCCGCACCATTCGGCCCAGAAATCGACAATGACGGGCTTCTCGGAGGCCAGTACATCAGTGCTGAAGCTGGCGTCCGTTACGTCTTTTGCGTTGCTCATAACCTTTGTCTCTCTTCCGTTGGTTGCTGCGCGCCGATTAGGCGTGGAAATCTGCGAGGTAGTGCTCGACGTCGAGGGCCGCCACACATCCGGAACCGGAGGCGGTGATGGCCTGGCGGTAGGTCGGATCAATGACGTCGCCGGCAGCGAAGACGCCCTGGACGCTGGTCTTCGAGGTGCGGCCGTCCACGGCGATGGTTCCCTCTGCGGTCAGCTCGAGTTTGCCCTTGACCAGATCGGTGCGGGGATCGTTTCCGATTGCCACGAACACTCCGGTTACGGCCAGTTCGGATTCCGTGCCGTCCACCAGGTTCTTCAACCGCAATGCGGTGACTTTGTCCTGTCCCAACACGTCTTCCACACCGGTGTTCCACACAAAGTTGATCTTCTCGTGGGCCAAGGCGCGGTCAGCCATGATCTTTGAAGCGCGGAGGGCATCGCGGCGGTGGACCACCGTGACGGACTTGGCGAACTTGGTGAGGAACAGGGCCTCTTCCATGGCGGAGTCGCCGCCGCCGATAACGGCAATGTCCTGATCCTTGAAGAAGAAACCGTCGCAGGTTGCACACCAGCTCACACCGTGGCCCGAAAGCCTCTTCTCGTTCTGCAAGCCGAGCTCGCGGTAGGCCGAGCCGGTGGAAAGAATGATAGAACGGGCCTTGAAGGTCTCCCCCGTGCCGATGGTGACCGTCTTGACGTCGCCGTCGAGGTCCAAATCGGTGACGTCCTCAAACTGGATCTCCGTGCCGAAACGGGCGGCCTGCTTCTCGAAGTTCTCCATCAGGTCCGGGCCCATGATGCCGTCGGGGAACCCTGGGTAGTTCTCCACGTCCGTAGTATTCATCAGTTCGCCGCCGGCCGTAACCGAGCCTGCCAGGAGCAGCGGCTTCAGGTTCGCGCGCGCCGTGTACACCGCTGCGGTGTAGCCCGCCGGGCCGGAGCCGACGATGATGACATCACGTACTTCGGAGGCAGTGTTTTCTGCGTTGCTCACTGAACGGTGAACCTCTTCCTTTGTCGATGCGCCCGCCTCGATGGCCGGCCACATGGCACAACTATTGCCGGGCATTGAATATTCCGGCCGAAATGGGCGTCACGGAGCAACACCACTACTCAGGGTACCGGTTTGCCGGGGCCGGGGCCGGAGACGACCCAGGATTACCGGCCCGCCGGCGGGCACGACCGCCGCCGCACGACCGCAGCCTGAGAGCGCAGCCGCGGCCTTACAGCGCAGCTGCAGAGCCCTACGCCGCAGCCTTACAGCGCAACGGCGGCCGCGCAGGGCCGCTACTGGACTTTGATTTCGGCCAGGCGCAGGCCGTACCCATAGCGGGTCTTGGGTGCGGCCAGCTTCGGAAGCTTCTTGATGGACACGATCACGTACTGCGCCGTGACGGGTTCAGACAGCGGCATGGTCAGGTCCGGTGACGTAAAGCTGTTGCTGCCAATCTGCTTTGCACCGTCCAGGGTCGGCTTGTCATTGGTGAAGACGCTGATGTTGCCCCCGGAGGCCCCCAACTGGCTCAGAGTGACTGAGGAGACCTTGGAAGGGTCCTTCAGCTTGACCACGAGCGGAACTTCGGAGGCGAGTCCGCCCCAGTCGTCCGTCGCGAATTCCATGTCTGACCAGAAGCTCGCGCCGTTCCCGTCAAAGGTCTTGACGAGGTCGGAGTCGTAATTTCCGGCGAAATCGAAGTTGCCGAGTCGCGTCACGTCTTCGATGACGGGCGGTCCGGCCGCCGGCGCCTCGGTGGCGGTCGACGACGGCTGCGCGGTGGACGGTTCCGGTGCGCTGGAGGAGGCGGAGGTTGCGGCGTTGGTCTGCGGGCTGCTCTTGAAGAGGCTGCCAAGGTTGGTGACCGCGAAGATCAGGCCCACCACCAGCACGGCAGCCAGGAGCCCGCCCACCAGCCAGCGCATGGAACGCGGCTCCCGGTTGGGCTCGTCCTCGTCTTCGTACTCGTACTCGTCTTCATCCTGGTCGACGGCGGCACGGGCGGAGGCGGGGAAGTTGCCCGGAGCCCGATCCGCGGAGTCGAAGCCGGCAGCAGCCACTCCGGCAGCCGTGGCTGCGCCGCCGTGGTGCTCTCCGCCGTGCTGATCGTCACCGGTGTAGTCGTCGTCGGACCACAAGGAAACTTTTGGTGCCGAGGCGGTTGCCGGCTGCTGCGCTGCCGGTTCGGCCTGGCGGGGCGCGCCGCCGTTCTGGACGGGCTGCGGCGCCGTTGAATGCGCGGCCGTCTCCTGCGGTGCGGTTGTGGGGGCTTTGGGTGCCCTGGCGGCCGCCCCGGCTGCTGCCGCGACGCCTGCCGAGGCAGCAGGAGCGGCCGCGGGCCGCGACGGTAATCCCGCGGGGGGCGCCGCCGGGGAAACCGGCGGCTGTGCGTTTGCGCCCTGGGCCTGGCCATAGTTGATGTACCCGGCGTCGACTTCCTCGTCGTCGTAAAGCCCGTCGTAGGTTTCGGGTTCGTGGGAGCGGGCCTGCCCAAAGATCTCGCTGCCCAGCGTGTCCGTGAAGAAGGGTTCGACGTACGGCGGGTTGGAAGAGACTACAAGATCCAGCAGATCCGCCGCCGAGGTGTGGTTGGTGATCAGGTACGTGGTGGCATCGCTGACGCCAAGATCGAGGATCTGCACGTTGCCGGGGCGTTCGCCCGTGGCCACTTCACGGGCGCTCTGGGCCACCTGATCGGCGTTGCCCGGGCCTGCGACGAGGATGCTCACGGGGCGGTTGAGCACCTGGTCCACACCGTCCAGCACCAGATCCTGGTCATGTGAGGTCAGTACGGTGGCAGTGACCTTGTAGCGGCCACCGAGTACTGATCCGACATCGATCGGGTGGGACACGGGCTCCTCCTAGACTGTCCGGGACCTGCCGACGTGGTCACTCCGAGAGCGACCGTGTGCCCTCCGGTAAGCCGGTTGACCGCTGGTCCGCAACTTCCCTTGTTAGTCTTCGATCCTAGCCGATGCTCTGTCCAGGCCGCGTGAGCACGGCAGTTCGAAACGGAGCCGGGATCATTTTTTCTTTTTCCCGCCAAACGGGAAGTAGGGGTTGTGGCCGGCCGGGCCCTGGTAGGTGCGGCGGCCCGGCAAGGGAACATCGCCCTTGCCCAAGCCGCCCTGCGCGGTGCTGGGGAGGTCTTCTGCCGGCAGGTAACCGCCCTCCGGGCCCGCGGGACGGCCGTAAGGGAACGAGTCCTCTTCCCGGATGTCGGGACCGGCACGGAACGACTCGGCGTCGAACTCGCCGGAAATTCGCGGAATCAGGCCCGTATCCACCGAGACGGTGGCCCGCTCCGGTGCCCTCCGGACCTCCGCCGCGCCGCCTGCCTGCGGCCCCGTGCCGGGCCCTGCGGCGGCCCTGCGCCGGAGCCGCCCAAGGAGCGGCGCCAGGAGGTCCTGCAGCTCGGTGACCCGGAAGAGCTTCAGCAGCAGGAAATAGGCGGCCAGCATGACGGGACCGACGACGACGATTGTCACCAGGGCGGCGATCCGGTCGCTCCAGGCGTAGCCGTCCGGGTTGTAGCTGCCCAGCAGCCACAACGCCACAGCTCCGGCGAGGGCGGAACCCAGGGCCGCATACCCCATGCGGATGTAGGAGCTGGCGATGCGGGGCCCGTCGAGGTGGCCCAGGAGCCGGCGCAGGAAGGTCGCGCTGACTATCACGGAGAGGATATTGCCGGCCGTGTAGAGGATCGCGATGGCGAAAATGATCTGATCGAACGGCAGGAACTGGATCGCGAACGCGGCCGCCAGGTTGACCAGCGCCAGGACCAACTGGATGAAGAACGGCGTCCGGGCGTCCTCATTGGCGTAGAACACCCGCGACATCATGAAGTTGGCGCTCATGAACGGGGTGCTGAGGGCCAGGATCGTGAGGGTTTGGGCCAGCATGACGCCGTCCTGGCGCTGCCCGCCCGAGAAGAACATGCCCAGCGGTCCGGCCAGCGCAAAGAGCGCCAGCGCGCCGAAAACGGTTGCCACGGCCATGGTCCGCAGCCCGTGGGAGAGCGCGTTTCGCAGGGCGGCCCGGTCTCCGTCCTGGGACGCCCGGGTCATCCGGTTGAACAGCACGGTGGCCAGGGACAGGGCAATGATGGAGTGCGGCAGCAGGTACAGCTGGCTGGCCACCTCCAGCACCGCGTTGCCCGGAATGTTGCCGGCCGCGGCGGTGTCCCCCGCCTGCTGAAGGCGGAGCCGTTCCGCGCCCGGGATCGTCGCGATGCGCATGACGTAAAGGAAGGCGAACTGCCCGACGGCGGCCGTCGCCAGGGTCCAGACGCTCAGCTTCGCGGCATGGCCCAGACCGACCCCGCGCCAGCCGAAGCGCGGCCGCAGCCCGAGCCGGAGCCTGAACACGGGGATGAGCAGCACGGCGGTCTGGGTGGCGACGCCTATTGTGGAGAACCCGGCGACGAGGATGGTCTGGAACGGGCCCCAGTTGTCGATCGTGTGCGGGTTGGTGGCGTTGGCCCCCATGATGCCGATGAACATGCCCAGCCCGGCGATCGCCACGACGTTGTTGATGATTGGCGCCCACATCGCGGGTCCAAAGGCCCCATGGGCGTTGAGGACCTGGGTCAGCAGGGCGTACAGGCCGTAGAAGAAGATCTGCGGAAGGCACCAGAACGCGAACGACACCGCGAGGGCCTTCTGCTGCGGCGAGTAGCCCTGGGTGGTCAGCTGAATGACTGACGGCGCCAGCAGCGTGACCAGCAGCGTGAGAACGAGCAGCACCAGCACCGCCAGCGTCAGCAGCCGGCTGATGTAGTCCGCTCCCTTGTCCGGCGCCTTGCTGGCTTTGATGATCTGCGGCACCAGAACAGCATTGAACACCCCGCCGGCCACCAGCAGGAAGATCAGGTTGGGAAGGTTGTTGGCGTTGATGAAAGTGTCGTTAACCGTCGAGCCCAGGCCCAGGGCGGCGGCCAGCATCCAGGTCTTGGCGAAGCCCAGGAAACGCGAAACGAGGGTTCCGGCGGCCATGACGGCGCTGGAACGGGCTTCTCCGGATTGGGCAGCTTTGGAATCGGCGGGGCCGGAGGGTACGGGGGCGGGTTTGGCTGATGACATCGTCTTCATCGTCTCACCCGCGCGGGGCATTAGTCGCTATCCGTGGACGTGACCGGCCGCACCGGCGGTCTTCAGCGGTCTTCCGGCAGGACTTCTTTGGCCAGATCCGCGATGCGGCGTTCGTTGGGGAAGGACAGCTTGCGCGCCAGCTCCTGGATCGGAACCCACGCGACGTCCACGGCTTCCTTGTCCGGATCGTTTTCGATGGTGAGTTCCCCGCCGGTGGCCCGCAACAGGTAGTGGTGCACGGTCTTGTGGACGCGGTGCCCGCTCACGGTGAACCAGTAGTCGATGCTTCCCAGCGGTGCCAGGATCTTGCCTTCGATCCCGGTTTCCTCGGCGATCTCGCGGACCGCGGCTTCCTCGTTGCTTTCCTTGCCTTCCGGGTGGCCCTTCGGCAGGCACCACTCGAGACGTCCGCCGCGGTTCAGGCGCGCGATGATCGCTACCCGCAGGTCGGCATCGGACATGTCCACCACGACGCCGCCGGCGGAGATTTCCTCCACAGTGGGCAGGGAGGCCTGGCCCGTGTGCTGGACAGGCGCGACGTTGGCACCTATTGCCGACGGCAAAGGTGCGTTTGTCCTCCTGCCGGGAGCGCTCGGTACGGGATGGGCCATGAGGTCCACTCTAACGACTCTTGCCCGCTGTTGATGACCTAAACATGGCCGGAAAGTAGACGGCCGGGAAAGTCGGCCCTGAGCGGTTCGTGCGCAATCGTGACGAACCCGCCGGATCCTTGTGGGTTCCGGTGTGGTGCTGGCGCGGTTTTCTGACAAGCTTAAGTAACTATGGCGCACGCACATCACAAGACTGACTCCCACACCGTTTCTTTCCAGGTGGATCCGGTGGTTCTGGAGCTCGGGCAGCGCTTCGTCGACGCCGGCCACGAGCTGTCCCTCGTGGGCGGGCCCGTCCGTGACCTTTTTCTTGGCCGGGTCTCGCCCGACCTGGACTTCACCACTGACGCCACTCCGGACCAGACGGTTGCCCTGATCAAGAAATGGGCGGACAACTACTGGGAGATCGGGCGCGCCTTCGGCACCATCGGGATGCGCAAGGGCGACTTCCAGATCGAAATCACCACCTACCGGGCCGACGCCTACGATCCGGAGTCCCGCAAGCCGATAGTGGCCTTCGGAACATCCCTGACGGATGACCTGCTGCGGCGGGACTTCACGATCAACGCCATGGCCCTGCGGCTGCCCATGCTGGAGCTCGTCGATCCTTTCGGCGGCGTCCGCGACCTGCACGCCTCGATCCTCAACACGCCCGGGCCGCCGGAAACGTCCTTCTCCGACGACCCCCTGCGCATGATGCGCGCCGCGAGGTTCGCGGCCCAACTGGGGGTGTCGCTGCACGCCGACGTCCGCGAGGCCATGGTCCGGATGGCGGAACGGATCAGCATCATCTCGGCCGAACGCGTGCGCGATGAACTGATCAAGCTCATCTGCGCCGCGCAGCCGCGGGCCGGCGTGGACCTGCTGGTCGATACCGGGCTCGCGGACCTGGTCCTGCCGGAAGTCTCGGCCCTGCGCCTGGAAGCCGATGAACACCACCGCCACAAGGACGTCTACCAGCACTCGCTGCAGGTCCTGGAACAGGCAGCAGCGCTGGAGTCGAAGGCGGACGGCCCGGTTCCCGGCCCGGACTTTGTGTTGCGGTTCGCTGCCCTCATGCACGACGTCGGCAAGCCGGCCACGCGCCGCTTTGAACCGGGCGGCGCAGTGAGCTTCCGCCACCACGACATGGTGGGCGCCAAGCTGACCGCCAAGCGCATGAAGGCGCTGCGCTTCGACAACGACACCATCAAGGCCGTGGCCAGGCTGGTGGAGCTGCACATGCGCTTCTACGGCTACGGTGAGGCCGGCTGGAGCGATTCCGCGGTCCGCCGCTACATCACCGACGCCGGTCCCCTCCTGGAGCGCCTGCACCGGCTCACCCGCTCCGACGTCACCACCCGGAACCAGCGCAAGGCGGACCGGCTGTCCTTCGCCTACGACGACCTCGAGGACAGGATTGCGGCGCTGCGGGAGCAGGAGTCCCTCGACGCCGTCCGCCCGGACCTGGACGGCGGCCAGATTATGGCGCTGCTTGGCCTCAAGCCCGGTCCCGTGGTGGGCCGCGCCTACAAATTCCTGTTGGAAGAACGCATGGAGCACGGCCCGCTCGATCCCGCCGTCGCCGAATCCCGCCTGCGGGACTGGTGGGCGGCACAGCCCGAGGCGGCGCCCGCCGGCGCCGAACTTTCCACCACTGAGGAGTCCTAAGTGATCGCACCATCCAACGGCCCCCGCCCCCAACTGTGGATCCTGCGGCACGGTGAAACAGAGTGGTCTAAGAGCGGGCAGTACACCGGTCTCACGGACATGCCCCTCACGGTGGAAGGCGAGCAGCAGGCCGTGGAGGCGCGCAGGGTGCTCGAGACCGTCGACTTCGACCTCGTGCTGACCTCACCCCTGCGCCGCGCCCGCCGGACCGCCGAACTCGCCGGCTACCCCGACGCCCAGTTGGAGCCGCTGGCGGTGGAATGGGACTACGGCGACTATGAGGGCATCAGCTCGGACCTCATCCGCAAGGACAACCCCGAATACCTGATCTGGACGCACGGCGTGCCCAATGGTGAAGCGCTCGACGACGTCGCCGCCCGCGCGGACAAGATCGTGGCCCGGGTGCTCGAATCGGGCCTGGACAATGTGCTGATCGTCGCGCACGGGCATTTCTCCCGCATCCTGACCGCCCGGTGGCTCGGGTTGGACCCCCGCGAGGGCCGGCATTTCGTATTGGGGACCGCCAAAGTCTGCACACTGGGATGGGATAAGAAGACACCGGCAATCGTGCGCTGGGGACTCTAAAACCGGTTTTTAAAACAAAGTCAAAGAAAGTTTATGAATTCGGTAGGCAACGGCCGTATTCGTAGTGTATTTTTATTTCTGACCCCAAGGCGACTTGCCGGGGTCACGGCGCGCGTCGCCCGGCCAGTCAGCCGGAGCCACGGCAGAACAGAAAAGGAGGTTGGGAAAATGATGATTACTTTGACTAGCGGATGGATGTACTCCACCACCGCCAACCCGGCCTCGTTCGCTGAGCCGCGCCCAAATGTCGGACTGACTGTTTCCTGACCGCGTTCCCGTCCCAGGCAATGCAGCTTGGGGCCCGTGGCAGTTGGCCTTCCTCAACGGAAAGCCCAATGACGGCAGCCTGATCAGG
The DNA here is from genome assembly GCF_056406115.1 of Arthrobacter sp. P1_D4. NCBI lineage: Bacteria > Bacillati > Actinomycetota > Actinomycetes > Micrococcales > Micrococcaceae > Arthrobacter > Arthrobacter sp. P1_D4. The sequence goes on from NZ_JBFUAU010000016.1 coordinate 119,651, forward strand.
CGGAACCACGCGGTTGCGCAGCCTCCCCATAGTTCGGAACCCAGCTTCTTGTTGGGGTTTCGGCGCTACCGCGTCCAGGGGCCATTCTCCATCGAATAACTTTTTCCTATCCGGAATTCCGGCCTAAATAAGGCCGGGGATTTCCGGGCTAATTGCCACGCCCGGAACCGGCTATTCGAATTCCTTGCATCCAGGGCTCTATTTGTCGCGCCCAAAATGCGGCCGCCCGTTTCATCCGCCCATTCCTGCTGCCTCCAGGTCGCCCATTGAGCCCAGGCGGCGCAATCCCCCACCAACGAAAGGTCCCTGTGACTACCGCAACCACCGCTCCAGCCCACCGCACAGCCCTGCCCGCCACCCGGGCACGCCGATCGAGTCCCCGAGGGGAGGTAAGAACCATGATGAACAAGCTCTATACGGTCCTGTTCCGAAAGCTGGCCCGCAGGGAGTCGACACGCTTCAACGGCCAACTCCTGGACCAAAGGCGGGACGACACGTTCCTCGCCATGCATCAGTCCGGCCTGATTCGCTGACGCCCCGATCTGCTGACGGCCGGACACTTCCGCCACCGGCGCATGGACTAATCCCGTGCAGGGGCGACGCCCCTTACCGGCAGGACTGTCCGCAGCGAAGGAGGACCTGATGACTGACATTGGAACCGATCCCAGGGAGCCCGTGCGTCGCCGCACGGGCTCCCCCTTTTTAAGCGTCCCTTCATGGCCCGCCGTTGTGGCGGCCTCCGATACGACGTGCCAGCGAAGACCGCGGCGCGGCATGGGTCAATGTCCCCCGGTAAGCTCAAGGTCATGCAGGAGACAAAGCCGCCGGAGCGCAAACGGGTCCGATTGGTCATCCCGAGCCGCAGCGACCCTTTTCTCCGAAACTTCACGGAACTGGTAGGCGGTCCCTTGGGCCACCGCTCGGCGCCCGGGATCGTTTCGCCGGGATTCTTCACGGTGGAACGTGTTCTGGTGATCCTCACTGTCCTCGCCGCCCTGGCCGGGATCTTGCTCAAGAACTTCTGCCGCACCAACGGCTGGGAAACACCCGGGCAGTTCTACGCCACGTGCTACTCGGACTTTCCGGAGCTGTTCCGCAACCGCGGCCTCGGCGATGGCGCCTTCCCCTTCATTACCCCGGGAAGCCTCTTCGAGTACCCCGTGCTGATGGGGTTGATCGCGGGTGCCACCGCACTTCTGGTGCCCGGCGCCGGCGCCGACGATCCCCGCGTCCTTGGCTACTTCGACGTCAACGCCACCCTGATCGCCGCCGTCTGGATCATCACCGTGCTGGCCACGGCACGGACGAACCGCCGGCGGTCCTGGGACTCGGCGATGGTTGCCCTCGCCCCCGGCATTGTCCTGGCGGGCGTCATTAACTGGGACATGTGGGCCGTGTGCATGCTGGCTCTTGGCATGTACTTCTTTGCGCGGAACAAGCTCGTCCTCGCCGGGATCTTCATCGGTCTGGGCACGGCCACCAAGCTCTACCCGCTGTTGATCCTCGGCGCCGTCCTGCTGCTGGCGCTCCGGAGCGGGCGTATCCGGGCGCTGCTGATCACGGCCGGTGCCGCAACCGCGGCCTGGCTGGCGGTCAACGTCCCGGTAGCCGCGGCAAATCCGGAAGGCTGGAAGTACTTCTACCAGTTCACGCAGGAGCGGCCGGCGGGCTACAGCTCACCCTGGTTCGCCTACAACCTGGTGGCCGCCCGGCTGGGCTGGAATCCGCTTGAGGCCGCGGCCATCAACTCCCTGGCACTGGACCTGTTTCTCCTGGCCTGCATCCTGATTGCGGTCCTTGCACTGACGGCACCCCGCCGGCCGAGGATCGCGCAGCTGGCGTTCCTGATCGTGGCCGCGTTCATCCTGACCAACAAGGTGTACTCCCCCCAGTTCGTGTTGTGGCTGATCCCCCTGATCGCCCTCGCCCGGCCCCGCTGGCGTGACTTCGTCATCTGGCAAGCCATCGAAGCGCTGCACTGGGGCGCCATCTGGATGTACCTGGGGCAGGCAACCAGCGGCGGCTCGACCCAGCACAACATCGACATGCCCTACTACGTCCTGGCCGTGGTTGCCCACATGCTCGCCACCGCATACCTGATGGCCCGTGTCGCCTGGGACATCTGGGATCCGTCCTGCGACGTGATCCGCCGCCACCGCATCGATGATCCGCATGGCGGCCCCTTCGACGGTGCCCCGGACTGGCTGCGGATTGATCTGCGCCGGCCCGCGGCGTCCCTGGTGCCGTGGCGGAAGAGTGCCGTGGCGGAAAGCCACAGCGCATGACTGACGTCGCCGTCGTCGGTTCCGGCCCCAACGGGCTGGCCGCGGCGGTGACCATGGCGCGGGCCGGACTCAAAGTCCACGTGTTTGAGGCGGCCGCCACACCCGGCGGCGGACTGCGCACCGCCGAACTGATGGAACCGGGCCACTTCCACGACGTCTGTTCGGCCGTGCACCCCATGGTTCTGGCCTCACCCTTTTTCCGCCGGTTCGAGCTGTCCAGGCGCGTGCCCCTGGAGGTGCCCGAGCTCTCGTACGGATCCCCGCTCGACGGCGGCCGCGCGGCGCTGGCCTACCGTTCCCTGGACCGCACCGTTGCGGAACTCGGGCGGGACGGCGCCGCCTACCGCCAGCTCATGGAGCCCCTCGTGCGGCGGGTGGAGGGCGTCGCGGACCTCACCCTGAACCAGCTGCTGCGGATTCCGGCAGATCCCCTGGCCGCCGCCGCGTTCGGCCTCCGGGCGCTCGAACAAGGCTCGACGCTGTGGAATGTGAGGTTCAGCCAGGACCTGGCTCCCGCACTGCTGAGCGGCGTCGCCGCGCATACCGTGGCGCCGCTGCCCTCGATCACCGCCGCCGGCGCCGGGCTGATGCTGGGCGCCCTGGGCCATGCCGGCGGCTGGCCGGTTCCGCGCGGCGGATCGGCCGCGATTGCCCAGGCGCTGACCGCTGACATCGAGGCCCATGGCGGGGTGGTCGAGACCGGCAGGCGGATCACATCGCTCGCGGAGCTGCCGCCGGCCCGGGCCACGCTGCTGGATGTGGCGCCCCCCGCGCTGCTACACCTGGCGGAGGGCCGGCTCCCGTCGCGCTATAGGAGCGCCCTGGCGTCCTTCCGCTTCGGGAACGCTTCCTGCAAGGTCGATTTCATCCTCTCCGGCCCGGTGCCGTGGGCGGCGGAAAGCCTCGCCGATGCCGGGACGGTGCACGTGGGCGGCACCAGGGCGGAAACCGCCGAAGCGGAGCGCCTGGTCGCCTCGGGACGGCATCCGGACCGGCCCTACGTGCTGGTATCCCAGCCCTCGCGTTTTGATGCCGGCCGCGCGCCGGCCGGCCGGCACATCCTGTGGACCTATTGCCACGTTCCGGCCGGTTCCACCGCGGACATGAGCGATGCGGTCATGGCGCAACTGGAGCGCTTCGCGCCCGGGTTCCGGGATGTGGTGGTGCAGTTCAAGGTGACCACGGCCGCAGGGCTGGCGGCGTACGACGAGAACTTCGTCGGTGGGGACTTCGGCGCAGGCCGCATGGACCTTTGGGGCATGTTGCGGCGGCCGGTGCTGAGCCCGGTGCCCTGGCGGACGCCGCTGCCAGGGCTGTACTTGTGCTCGTCGTCGACCCCGCCCGGTCCCGGCGTCACCGGCATGCCCGGCTTCCACGCCGCCCGGCATGCCCTCAAGGACATGTTCGGTCTCGGCGTCCCGGACCTCGGATACCTGGTCCCCTAGCCCCTAGCCCTGCCGCGGCGCCGCAGCGGCCGCCGTCGCCACCCTGGCGGACAGCCGTCCGTCGCGCATGCTCGCGACGGCGTCGGTGAGCGGCACGAAATCGGTGTCGTGGGTGACCATGACCGTTGCCACGCTGAATTCGTCGGTGACCTGCCGCAGCAGCCGGATGATCGCTTCGCTGCGCTGGTGGTCAAGGGCGGCCGTCGGCTCGTCCACCAGCAGCACGGCAGGGTTGCCCATGAGTGCCCGGGCAATGTTGACGCGCTGGCGCTGTCCGCCGGAGAGTTGGTGCGGCCGTTTCGCCAGGGCATGCCCGAGGCCGACAAGGTCCATCAGAGCCGCGGCGCGTTCCCCGGCCGCCCGCGCTGTCCCGCCGCGCAGGCGCTGGGTGATCACGAGCTGCTCCACCGCGGTGAGGGAGGGCAGGAGGTTGGGCTGCTGGAAGATGATGCCGATCTTGTCCCGCCGCAGTGCGGTGCGGCCGGAGTCGGGCAATCCGCCGGCGTCCTCGCCGTCGACCACCACCAGGCCGGCGGTGGGCCGGACCAGGGTGGCGGCGACGGCCAGCAGGGACGACTTGCCGGACCCCGAGGGGCCGATCAGGGACACGAATTCGCCTGCGTGCACCTTGAGGCTCACGGAGTCCAGGGCCTTGAGGGTGCCGTCTCCGTCCGGGTACTCCAGGGTGACGTTGACGAGGTTCAGGGCGGTGTTGTTCAGGGTTGAGTTCATGAGATATGCCTTTCTAGGAATATATGGGGCGGGCCGGGGCTGCTCAGTTGCCGCCGAGGGCGATGAGCGGATCGACGCGGGCGACGCTGCGGACCGCGAGGGCTGCGCCGGCCAGGCCCAGGAGCACGATTCCGGCGATGGGCAGCAGCGTTGTCCAGGGCGTGAGGAGGAACGGTGCCGCCTGCGACGCGAGGACTCCGCCGGCCACACCGGCCAGCCCCCCGGCCACCGCGCCGGCCAGCAGGACCAGGGCCGCCTGCGCCATGGCGTCCCGGAGGATGTAGCGGGCGGACCCGCCCAGTGCCTTCAGAACGGCGATGTCCCGGGTGCGCTGGACCGTCCAGACCGTCAGGAAGGCAACAATCACGAGGGCTGAGATGCCGTAGAGGAAGGCCTGCATGAGCAGCAGCGAGCCGTTCTCGCTCTTGTAGGAGCCGAGGGCCTGGAAGGACCCGTCGATCGTGGTGCTGACGGTTCCCGCGGCGGTGTTGGCGGCACCGAGATCCACCCCTGTTCCGGCGGTGGAGTCGAATGTCACGGCCAGCACCGTCGCGGCGTCCGCGTCTTGGATATGGGCCAGCTTCTGCCAGTCGGCCAGCGTGGTCCACACGACGCCGGTGTGGGAATACCACTGCTCCGGCACGACGGCCGTCACAACGAGGTCGGCGCCGCCCACCGAGGCGTGGCTGCCGATGCTGAGCTGCAGGTCCTCCGCCAGTCCGGCTCCGACGGCGATGGTTCCCTCTGTCAGCGGGGCAGGAGCAAGGCCTGCGCCGGGCTCGGTGCCGAAGACCGCAACGCTTGCCGTGCGTGCCGGCACGGCGCCGAGTGCCTGGAAGCGGCTCTGGCTGATCCCGACGGCGTCGGCTCGGGCGACGCCGTCGCGCGCCGACCACAGGCTCTGTTGGGCGCGCGTGACTTCGGATTCGGTAAACGAGGCCTTGGGTGCGCTCCCGGCCGGGGCGCCGAAGACCAGCTGGTCGGCCGGGAGGGCGGCGAGGGCCGACGTCGACTGGTTTCCGAGTCCGGCCGTCAGCCCGGAAAGCATGACGAGCAGGAGGGTGATGAGGGCGACGACCGCGCCCATCAGGGCGAACCGTCCCTTGGCAAAGCGGATATCGCGGATGGCGAGATACATGGTGTCCTTCTTGGTGTCGTTTGAGGCGCTTGTGGCGTTGCTTCCAGCCTTCCCTCCGCCGGGCTCCAGGGCATCGGCCGCCCGGTTGGACCGCCGCCACCGGTCGGACGGCCCTGCGATCAACCAAAAGGTTGATTCCGCCGGGGGCGGGCCGTTTTCCGCAGGAGCCCCGCCGCACCGGCACTACGCTGGAAGCATGGAGGGCGACGCCGGCAACACGGTCCACAACGGCACAGGACCCAGGGGCGCACCGCACGCCGGCGCCGGGCATGCCGGCGCACCGCACGCGCCGGAGCCCACCGGGGCGGCCGTCATTCTGCGCGTCCTTCGCGTGAGCCTGCACGTCGGCTTTGCGGTGCTGCTCCTGGTGGCGCTGCTCCGGCTCCTGGCCGGCGGCATCACTGGGCAGGAGTGGATCACCCTGTTGCTGGCCGTGCTGCTCGCCGCCTTCTACCTCGTGGGCACCGTGCTGGAGAAACGGCACGCCGCCCGCCGGACCCGGTTCGATCCGCGGCCCTACTCGGCCTGGTGGCTGGGCGGCGTCTGCCTCCTCTGGCTGCTGCTGGTCTGGGCCAGTGCCGACTTCGTCTGGCTGGCCTTCCCGCTGTTCTTCCTGCAGTTGCACGTGCTCCGGCGCCGGCTGGCGCTGCCGGCGATCGCATTGAGTACCGGGTTTGTTATTGCGGCGCTCTGGTTCCACAACGGCGGTAGCGCGTCTCCCGATCTGGCCACTGCGGATCCGGCCAGCGTGGGGCTGCAGCTGCCCATGGTGCTCGGGCCCGTTTTCGGCGCAGCCTTCGCTGTGGTCACCGGACTGGCCTACCGGGCGCTGTTCCTGGAGGCGGAAAACCAGCGGCTGGCGGCCGAAGAGCTGCGCCGCACCCGTGCCGAACTCGCCCGGACCCAGCACAATGCCGGCACCCTGGCCGAGCGCACCCGGCTGGCCCGGGAAATCCATGACACTCTCGCCCAAGGCCTGTCCAGCATCGTGCTGATGGGGCGCGCGGCCGAGAAGGCCCTGGACGACGGCGAACCCGCCGTGGCACGGGACAGGCTGCGGATTGTCCGGGACACGGCCGCCGCCAACCTGGCAGAGGCCCGCAACTTCGTCCGGGCCCTGCAGTCCCCCGATCTCGAGGACGGCTCCCTCGTGGCCGGACTTCTCCGGCTGTGCGAAAAGACCGAAGCGGAGACCGCGGCGCGGGGTGCCGGGCTGCGGTGCCGCCTCGACGTCGAAGGTGTGCCGGTGGAACTCCCCGGCGCCCACCAGACGGTCCTGCTCCGGGCCGCGCAGGCGAGCCTGGCCAACGTGCGGGCGCATGCGCAGGCGGGCACCGCCGTCGTCACCCTTTCCTTCCTGGGCCCGGAGGTGGCCATGGACATCTACGACGACGGCGCCGGATTCGACCCCTCGGCCTTGCCGGCCCGTCCGGACGGGTCCGGCTATGGGCTGACGTCGTTGCGGGACCGCGTGGCCGCCCTCCACGGGCAGCTGGACATCGAGTCTGCCCCGGGTGAGGGAACCGTGGTGGCCATCCGGCTGCCACTGGGCCAAGCGCCCGGTTCCAACGCCGCGCCGGCGCCGGTCCGCGGGGACCGGAAATGAACAACATCCGGGTGTTCCTGGTGGACGACCACCCGGTGGTCCGGGCCGGTCTGCGGGCAATGCTGGGTGATCTGGAGGGCATCACGGTGGTGGCCGAGGCCGCCGACGGCGGCGCCGCGCTGGCCGGACTGGCCAGGCTCCACACCCTGGGTGAGCCCGCGGACGTGGTGCTCATGGACCTGCAGATGGGCGCGGGCATGGACGGCGTCACGGCCACCGGCCGGATCAAGGCAGGAGAGGCCGGCGAGCCGCCGCCGCCGGTGCTCATCCTGACCACCTATGACTCCGACGCCGACATCCTGGCCGCCGTCGAGGCCGGCGCCAGCGGCTACATGCTCAAGGATGCCCCGCCCGAGCAGATCCGCCAGGCGGTGCTCTCTGCCGCGGCCGGCGGCACCGCGCTGGCCCCCGAGGTCGCGGCCCGGCTGATGGGCCGGATCAGGAATCCGGAGCCTGCCCTGTCCGCCCGCGAGGTCCAGTTGCTCGGATTGCTGGCCACCGGGATGGGAAACCGGGCGATCGCGAAGCAGCTGTTCATTTCCGAGGCCACGGTCAAGACGCACCTGGTGCACATCTACGGCAAACTCGGCGTGGACAACCGCACCGCCGCGATCGCCGTGGCAGCGCAGCGCAGGATCATCCGGCGGCCCTAGGCGTTCCCGGCACCCGAAGTGAAGCCGGGGGCGGGTGACGGTGCTAAGTGACGGTGTTATGTGACAACGGACTTGTCGGTGGCCCGGGGCATAATGGGCGCCATGGGGAACTCATCAAAACTTGCACTGGCCCTTGTGGGCCTTGTTCTTGGCGGCTCGCTGGTCGCCTGCGGCGACGGCCGTGAGGGCGCCGAAAGCGCTGCCAAACAGCTCGCCTCCGCGGTGTCCGCGCTCGACGTCGGATCCGTTGCCTTTGAGGGCAAGGACTCCGGTGCCGCTAACGACCAGCTCAAGGAAATATTCAAGGGGCTTGACCCGGCCCGCCCTGCAGTGGAAAGCGGCCAACTGACGCTGGAGGCCGATAAGGCCACGGTCCCGCTCAACTACCGCTGGAAGATCGGCTCCGAAGAGTGGAAGTACACCACCTTCGCCGAGTTCAAGAAGTCTGGCGACAAGTGGCTGACGGTCTGGAACCCGGCCACCCTGGTCCCCGAGCTGGCCGAAGGCGAGCTCGTCGGCTCGGCAACCCATTCGCCGTCGCGCGCCGACATCCTGGGCGCCGGCGGGGTCCCGCTGGTCACGTACCGGCCCGTGGTCAATGTTGGCATCGACAAGCCGGCGCTCGGCGGTGCAGACGCCGCCGATTCCGCCACCAAGCTTGCCCAACTGGTGGGGGTCGACTCGGCGGCGTACGGGCAGCAGGTCGCGGCGGCCGGCCCCGAGGCGTTCGTTGCCGCCATCACTTTGCGTGAAGAAGGACGGACCATCACCGATGCTCAGATCGGCGAGATTCCCGGCGCCCGCGCCATCCGGGACTCCCTTCCGCTGGCACCAAACCGCACCTTCGCCCGCGCCCTGCTGGGCACCGCAGCGGAGGCGAATGCAGAACAGATCGAAAAATCGAACGGGGCACTCAAAGCCGGGGACACCACGGGCACCGGTGGCCTGCAACAGCAATACGACGCGCAGCTTCGCGGCAGCGACGGCATTCAGGTCTTCGCCGAGAAGGCAGGCCTCACCGCCGCAGAGAAGCAGGCTCTGCCCAATGCGGGACGCCGCGTACTTTTTCAAACTGAGATAAAAGAAGGCACCCCGCTGAAAACCACCCTGGACCCGAAGCTGCAGCAGCTCGCGGAAGACGTCCTCGGCAAGGTCGGCCCGGCGTCGGCCATTGTGGCGCTCCGGCCCTCCAGCGGCGCCGTCCTGGCAGCCGCCTCCGGGCCGGGCAGCAACGGCTACGACACCGCGATGCTGGGACAGTATGCCCCTGGATCGATCTTCAAGATGGTCGATTCCCTGGCTATGTTCCGCAACGGCATGACGCCCGACTCCAAGGTGGACTGCCCGCCCACCCTCACGGTGGACGGCCGCACCTTCAAGAACGCCGAGGGATACCCTGAGTCCTCCCTGGGGTCCGTGACGCTGCGCGACGCCTTTGCGCACTCCTGCAACACCGCGTTCATCAACGCCCGCGACACCGTCACCCAGGCACAGCTCGAATCCGCCGCGACCTCGCTGGGCGTGGCAGTTGAAGCACCCGCGCTCGGCGCGGCCGCATTCCTCGGCTCCGTCCCCGGGGATGCCGAAGGAACCGAACATGCCGCCTCCATGATCGGCCAGGGCAAAGTGCTCCTGTCCCCCCTGGCCGCCGCCGTCATGGCCGGCTCGGTGGCCAAGGGAGCCCCGGTGGCCGCCCAGCTGGTATTGAATCCGAACGAGGGCGCCAGTCCTCCAGATGCCCAAGGCGCCGCCCCCACAGGAACGGCTACCGCCGGCACGTCGCCGGCTGCCCCGGCCTCTGGTGACGCGACACCGTCGGCCCCCGCACCGGCCACGGCCGTCGAAAAGCCGGTGACTGCAGCGGAAGCCGCGGCGCTGGCTGACATGATGCGGGCCGTCGTCACCAGCGGACATGCCGGGTTCCTGGCCTCCGTCCCGGGCGAGCCCGTCGGGGCGAAGACCGGAACGGCCGAGTTCGGCAACGACACCCCGCCCAAGACCCACGCCTGGATCGTGGCCGTGCACGGTGACCTCGCCGTCGCCGTGTTCGTCGAGGACGGCGGACTCGGGGCCACCACGTCCGGGCCGCTGCTCAAGGAGTTCCTGACCCGGGCCGGCTGAGCGGACGGGAAAAGTCCGAGTCGCCGGAAATTCTGCGCCGAAATGGCGGATGCTCCCCCGCGTTGTGCGGGGGAGCATCCGTCTTTCGATGTCAATAGTGCGGGAGCGCCTCAGGCGGCAAAGCCGTCCGCGATGTCCAACACGGCGTCCAGTACCGCCAAGCCCTTCTGGGTGTCTTCCACGCTGGTGTTGCACGGCGGGACAACATGGATTCGGTTGAAGTTCGCGAACGGGAGCAGCCCGCGGGACTTGCAGGCCGCCACCAGCTGGTTCATTTCCGGGCTTGAGCCGCCGTACGGGGCCAGGGGCTCGCGGGTCTTCCGGTCCTTGACGAGTTCGATCGCCCAGAAGACGCCCTTGCCGCGGACTTCACCAACGGAGCGGTGGCGCTCGGTGAATCCACGCAGGGCCGGGCCGATTACCTTCTCGCCGAGGGCTGCCGCGTGCTGGACGATCTGTTCATTCTCCATCGCGTTGATGGTCGCGACGGCGGCAGCCGCCGCGAGCGGGTGGCCAGAATAGGTCAGGCCGCCGGGGTAGACACGCTTGCCGAACGTGGCTGCGATCTCCGGACTGATTGCCACTCCGCCCATCGGAACATAGCCGGAGTTCACGCCCTTGGCGAAGGTCAGCAGGTCCGGAACGACGTCGAAGTGCTCGACGGCGAACCAGGTTCCGGTGCGGCCGAAGCCGGACATAACTTCGTCGGCGATGAAGACGATGCCGTGCCGGGTGCAGAGCTCGCGGACGCCCTGCAGGTATCCCGGAGGCGGCACGTAGATCCCGGCCGTGCCCGGGATGCTTTCCAGGATGAGGGCGGCGATGGTGGACGGGCCTTCGAAGCTGATCAGCTGTTCCAAGTGTTCGAGGGCGCGCTGGCTTTCCTCCTCCTCGGTGGTGGAATGGAAGGCGGTGCGGTACAGGTACGGCGGGAAGAAGTGGACGGTGCCGGTGCTGGCGGTGTCGCTGGGCCAGCGCCGGGGGTCGCCGGTGACGTTGATTGCCAGCTGGGTGCCGCCGTGGTACGAACGGTAGGCGGAGAGCACCTTGTGGCGGCCCGTGTGCAGACGGGCCATGCGGATGGCGTGCTCGTTGGCGTCGGCCCCGCCGTTGGTGAAGAAGATCTTGTTTAGTTCGCCGGGGGTGCGCCCGGCAATCAGGCGTGCAGCTTCGGAGCGCGCGTCGTTGACGTAACTCGGGGCGATCGTGCACAGCTTGGTGGCCTGTGCTGCGATGGCGGACACGACGGCGGGGTGCTGGTGGCCGATGTTGGTGTTGACCAGCTGCGAGGAGAAGTCCAGGTACTTGTTGCCGTCGCCGTCCCAGACGTGGGAGCCCTCGGCCGCGGAGATGACCATGGGATCGATGAGGTCCTGGGCGGACCAGGAGTGGAAGACGTGCTTGCGGTCCAGTTCATAGGCGCGGCGGGCGCCCTCGGCGGCCTCCTGCTGCGGGAGGGTTACGTTTTCAAGGGTCGAGGTCATGACAGCTGCCTTTCGGATTCGGGTGGCTTAGGCGTTCTGCGGGAAGCCGAGGTTGATGCCGCCATGGCTTGGATCCAGCCAGCGGGAGGTGACCGCCTTGCCGCGGGTGAAGAAACCGACGCCCTCGGTGCCGTGGGCGTGGGTATCCCCGAACAGCGAGTTTTTCCAGCCGCCGAAGGAGTAGTAGGCCATGGGGACCGGAACGGGGACGTTGATGCCCACCATGCCCACCTCCACTTCGTTCTCGAAGCGCCGCGCCGCGCCGCCGTCGTTGGTGAAGATGGCGGTGCCGTTGCCGTATGGGTTGCCGTTGATCATCTCGAGCGCCTCGTCGTAGCTGTCAACGCGAAGCACGGACAGGACCGGACCGAAGATCTCGTCCTGATAGATGGACATGTCCGGAGTCACCTTGTCGAAAAGCGTGGGTCCGACGAAGAACCCGTCACCTTCCGCGTCGGCGGCGATGTTGCGGCCGTCGACGACGAGTTGGGCCCCGGCAGCTTCGCCGGCATCAATGTAGCCGGCAACCTTGTCCCGGTGCTGGGCCGTCACCAGCGGGCCCATGTCGCAGCCGCGCAGCCCGTCGCCGGTGCGCAGGGAAGCCGCACGTTGGGCAATCTTGTCCACCAGTTCATCAGCGATTTCGCCCACCGCGAGCAAGGCAGAGATGGCCATGCACCGTTCGCCCGCCGATCCGAATCCGGCATTGATGGCGGCGTCGGCGGCCAGGTCAAGATCGGCGTCGGGCAGCACGATCATGTGGTTCTTTGCTCCGCCAAGGGCCTGGACGCGCTTTCCGTTGGCCGTCGCGGTCTGATAGACGTACTTGGCGATCGGGGTGGAGCCGACGAAGGAGACGGCTTTGATGTCCGGGTGGTTGAGCAAGGCGTCAACGGCCACCTTGTCGCCGTGCAGGACGTTGAAGACGCCGTCCGGCAGGCCGGCTTCTTTCCAGAGTTCGGCCATCCAGTTCACGGCCGTGGGGTCCTTTTCGCTGGGCTTGACGACGACCGTGTTGCCGGCGGCGATGGCAAGCGGGTAGAACCACATCGGCACCATGGCCGGGAAGTTGAACGGGCTGATGACTGCGACCGGACCCAGGGCCTGGCGGATGGAGTGGACGTCCACGTTGGTGGACGCGTTCTCGGTGTAGCTGCCCTTGAGCAGGTGGGGAATGCCGCACGCGAACTCGACGACTTCCTGGCCTCTGGTGACTTCTCCGAGGGCATCATCCAGGACTTTTCCGTGCTCGGAGGTGATGATGGCGGCGAGTTCGCCCTTGCGGGAGTTGAGCAGTTCGCGAAAGGCGAAGAGGATCTGGGTGCGGCGGGCAATCGAGGTGTCTCGCCATGCGGGGAACGCGGCCTTGGCCGCGGCAATGGCGGCGTGGCTCTCGTCCTGGCTCGCGAGCGAAACCTGGCCTGTGACCTTGCCCGTGGCCGGGTTGGTCACCGGGGCCGTGCGCGCGCCGGCGGGGACGTAGCTGCCGTTGATCCAGTGCTCGATGATGTGCAAGGTTTCTCCTCATGCGGTATTCGGGGGTGCGTTGAGTCCAGTGTCCCTACCGGGAGACGGCACCATAAGTGCCAGGGTGTAAGGAGAATCACAGCCTCGTTTACACTATGTAAATGTTGCCCACCGTCGGCTCGATCCTTGACCTTCCCGTTCTCCGCGAGGCCGCGCCGCTCCTGCTCGGCGGCGCCGGGGCCCTCGACAACCCCGTGCGCTGGGTCCACGTGAGCGAATTGCTCGACATTTCCGGGCTGCTGTCGGGCGGGGAGCTGGTGCTTACCACCGGACTGGAGCTGGAAAAGGAACCCGGGCTTACGGCGTCGTTCATCAGATCCTTGGAAAAGGCGGCAGCGTCCGGCCTGATTGTTGAACTCGTCGGCGATAGGAAGCGCAGTATGGAAGCGCTGCGCGGGGCCGCACTGGCCGCGGCCATGCCCGTGATCGTGGTGGAACGCCGGGTGCGGTTCGTCCAGATCACCGAAATTGTGCACCGGATCATCGTCGCCGAGCAGCTGGAACGGGTGGAACGCGCCCGCGACGTCCACGAAGCCTTCACGGTGCTGAGCCTGGAAAGCGCCGGGACCGGGCAGGTCGTGGAGCAGGCAGCGGTCATGATCGGCGCCCCGGTGGTCCTGGAGGACCTCTCGCACCTCGTCCTCGCATACTCGGCCCGGCCGCTGCGGACCACCGAACTGCTGGAGGACTGGGAGCGGCGGTCGCGGACCACGCCGTCGCCGCCCGAGACGAGCCGCGCCGGGCCCGAGGCCTGGCTGCAGACGCCGGTTGGCGTGCGCGGGAACGTCTGGGGGCGGCTGGTGGTGCCGGTCGCCCTCGACGACGACGGCGCGGCGGCCATGGTGCTGGAACGTGCGGCCCAGACCCTGGCGATCAACCGGCTCGCCGAACGGGACCGGCGAGAGCTGAGCCACCAGGCGCAGGCGGGGCTTCTCAACGCCCTGCGTCAGCCCCGCGGGCTGGGCGAGGACGAGGCGGAGGCCCGCGCCGCGGCGCTGGGACTCAGGCGGTCGCCGTTCTACCTGCCGGTTGTGTTCCGGAGCGGCGGACCAGCCTATGGCCCCTCAGCTGGGGCAGCGGGAGGCGGCATCGATCCACTGGCCGGGCAACAGGAGGAACGTGCCCTGCTGGAGCAGCTCGCCAGGGCCCTCAAAGCCGTGTCAGGCAGCGCTTTGACCGCGAGCATCCGGTCCGGATCGGTGGGCATGATCCTGGCCATTCCTGCGAAGCAATTGGAGGATCCGACCCTCCAGCGTCTCGCCGATGCCCTCGCGGGCAGCGACATGCGGCCCGTGCCACCCCTCCGCGGAGACCGGCCCGGCGGAGGCTGGGCCGGCAATCCGGCGGAGGCGACATGGAGCATCGGCGTGGGGCGCCTGAGGGGTTCCTTGCTCGAAGCGGCGGCGGGCATTGACGAAGCCGCCCACGTCGCCGAAACCGCGGCGACGCTGCGGGGTGATCGGAAGCCGTTCTACCGGGCGACGGACGTCCGGCTTCGGGGGCTGCTGGCCCTGCTGCGCAAGGATCCGCGCGTGCAGCAGTTCGCGGAGTCAGAACTGGAGGGTGTCCTGCAGGCCGACGCCCGGGACGGCGGCGGGCACCTGGAGCTGCTGGGCCGGTACCTCGAGTCCGGGGGCAACAAAGCGGCGATGGCCCGCAGCGGCTACCTGAGCCGTCCTACGCTCTATGCGCGGCTGGCCAAACTGGAGGAGCTCCTCGGCGTGGACCTCGACGACCCAGAATCCCGGACCTCGCTGCACGTCGCACTTCTCCTGCACCGGCTCCGGGGCCTGTGAGCGCGGATCCGCGCAGAATGCGAGCATTGACGAATGGCGAAGCCCTTTACCTTGACCCAGCTGCGGTATTTCGCGGTGGTGGCCGAGCTCGAAAACATGACGTCGGCCGCCGAAAGGCTGCTCGTGACCCAGTCCACCCTGTCCACGGCCATGGCCCAGCTAGAAGCAAGCTTGTCGACTCAGCTGTTTGTCCGGCTCAGGACCCGCGGCCTGCGGCTGACGCCGTCCGGCCGGCAGCTTGCCCAGGACATCAAGGTGCTGCTGGAGCATGCGGATTCGCTGTACGAGTCGGCCCGGGGGCTTGCGACAAGCCTGGTCGGAGAGCTCAAGGTGGGCGTGTTTTCGCCGCTGGCACCCTTCAGGCTTCCCGCAATCCTGCAGACCTTCGAAGTTCAGCATCCGGGGGTCGAGGTCTCCTTTCTGGAGGCCGATCTGGCGAGCCTGCAGACCGCCCTCCTCGAAGGGCAATGCGATGTCGCGCTGATGTATGGTCTCGGCCTGGGCCGGGGCTTTACACACACGGTCCTCGAGCGGGTGCCCCCTCATGTGCTGGTCCATGCTGAACACCCTGCGGCATCCCGGCCTGAGCGGAGCATCGCGCTGAAGGATCTGGACGGCGAACCCGCGGTGGTGCTGGATCTCCCGCATAGCCGGGACTACTACGAGCAGCTGTACGCGATCGCGGGCGTCGTTCCGAACGTCCGGCACCGCTTTGCCGGGTATGAGACGGTCCGCTCGTTTGTGGCGAAGGGGCACGGGTACGCAGTGCTGAACCAGCGGCTCCACAGCGACCTGACGTATTCCGGCGGCAGGGTGGTGGCCCTGACCCTGACGGACGACTTCCCGCCGATCGAGGTGATGCTGGTCCGCCCCGAGGGGGTGCAACCCACCCGTCGGGCACTGGCCTTTGAGGAGACCTGCATCCGTCTCTACGGTGCCGCCCGGCAGTAGCACGGGGAATTCCGCTGGCTTCTCGGCGACGATGACTGCGGAATCGGGCGTAATTGGCATCGGTAAAATCTATCGATTCGGCCAAAACAATCAATTGGACAGATGTGAACCGGATCACACACAGTTGGTCCAGTGCGGTGGTGCCGGCGGGAGTCCAATGGCAAATCCCGCGCAATGACGGCCCTTGGCCGAGTCCCGAAGCGCGACAACCATGTTGATCAAAGGAGATTCAATGGTTCCGATTCACGCCCCAGGTGTCCGACTTATGTCCGGGCCGTGCCTTGCCGGCAACACGGCGGCAACATCAGCAGATTTCATTTCCCGGGTCCGTAACACGGCAGGGAACTTCGGAAACACGGCGCCTCTAGCGTGGCTGTCATGACGATCAACGACATCACGGACCAGCCGGCGTCCGCTTCCCAGACCACAGCGTCTGCCCCGGCCCTGGACAAGGACACTTCGCGGTCCGGCCCCTTTGGCATCACCAAGATGCAGAAGCGAGTCCTCACAGGGGGCAGCATCGGGCAGTTCATTGAATTCTACGATTTCACCCTCTACGGCCTCACCGCGGTCATCTTCTCCCAACTGTTCTTCCCCGGCAGCGACCCGGTCACGGCCATGCTTGCGACGTTCGCCACCTTCGGCGTCGCCTTCGTAGTCCGTCCCGTCGGCGGCCTGTTCTTCGGCGCGCTTGGCGACCGGATCGGCCGCCGCCGGGTCCTGACCATCACGCTCGTCGCCATCGGCGGGGCCACCGCCCTGATGGGGCTGCTGCCGACCTACGGCCAGATCGGCGCCTGGGCACCCGTTTTGCTGGTCCTCTGCCGGCTGATCCAGGGCTTCTCCGCCGGCGGCGAATCGGTGGGAGCGCCATCGTTTGTCTTCGAGCATGCCCCGGTCAGCCGCCGCGGGTTCTGGCTCAATATCACCATCGCCGCCACTGCGCTGCCCTCTGTCGTCGCCGGTTCGATGATCCTCATCCTGAGCCAGTCAATGCCCAACGAGGCCTTCATGGCGTGGGGCTGGCGCCTGCCGTTCCTGCTCGCCCTGCCGCTCGCCCTCTTCGGCGTCTGGATCCGCAGCCGGACGGTGGAAAGCGATGCATTCAATGAGGCCAAGGCTGCCCGGACCAAGGAATTCAGCCCGGTCCGCGAAGCCTTCCGCGAAAACCGGCTCCGCATGGTCCAGGTCATCTTTGTCATGGGCCTCACCGCAATGGGCTTCTACTTCCTCTCGGCCTATTTCGTCTCGTATGTCCAGACCACGGGCCACTTGAGCCGTGAGCAGTCCCTCCTGGTCAACGCCGCCGCCCTCGCCCTCTACGCCGTCCTGCTTCCTCTCGGCGGCCGGTTCGGCGACCGCTTCGGCCGCAAACCAATGCTGATTGCCGGTTCGGCCGCGCTGGCCCTGCTTTCAGTGCCGAGTTTCATGCTGGTGACCAGCGGAAGCCTCCCTCTCGCCCTCCTGGGCCAGTCCCTCTTCGTGGTGGCGCTCTGCATTTACGGCGGAGGCTGCTACACCTTCTTCGTTGAAATCTTCACCACCCGCACCCGCTTCACGTCGGCGGCAATCAGCTACAACGGCGCCTACGCCCTCTTCGGCGGCACTGCACCGTTCATCGGGACCGCCCTCGTCGGCGGCACCGGGGTGCCTCACGCGCCCGGCTTCTACATGGCCGCGGCCGCCGCCGTCGTGCTCCTTCTGGTGCTCTTCACCAAGGTTCCCGAGACGCGCGGCCGCATGGGCTAAGCCGCCGCCCCACCATCTCAACCGCAACCTACAAAGGATTTCCCATGACCTCAGCAGCTTTCCTCGAAGACTTCCACCACGTGGCCACCATCGGCGCCACCCGCGACAACGGCGTCGACCGCCAGGCGGCGACCCCGGAGGATGCGCAGACACGCCACTGGTTCGCCGGGTGGGTGCGCGACGCCGGATGGGAACTCCGGGTGGACGGGATCGGCAACATGTTCGGACTTCTGGAGTGGACGCCGGGGGCGCCCTATGTGCTGATCGGATCCCACCTGGACAGCCAGCCGCTAGGCGGCCGGTTCGACGGCGCGTACGGCGTCGTAGCCGCCCTGCACGCGGCCGGGCGGCTGGACGCCGAGGTTGCGGAGGGCGGCGCCGCGCCGCGGTTCAACCTGGCGGTGGTGAATTGGTTCAACGAGGAAGGCGGCCGGTTCGCGCCGAGCATCATGGGAAGTTCGGTGTTTGCGGGACTCCTGCAGCGGGAACAAATGCTGGATGTGGCGGACCTGCAAGGCATCACGGTCCGTGAGGCGCTGGACGGCATCGGGTACCTCGGCACGTCTGAGGGGCCCGAGGCGGCCGGCTACGCCGAGATCCACATCGAGCAGGGCCGGGTCCTGGAACGCGAGGGCATCTCCATCGGTCTGGTCGACAGCAGCTGGTACACCCAGAAACTGGACATCGAAGTGCTGGGCGAACAGTCGCATACCGGAGCGACGGCCATGGCCGACCGGCACGACGCCCTGGTGGCAGCCTCCAAGATCATCCTTATGGTGCACGACGTCACTGCGGAGTTTGCCGAGGAGGCCCTCGTCTCATCGGTGGGGCAGCTGACCCTCGAACCGAACTCGCCCATTGTGGTGGCCCGAAGGGTCCACCTCGTCGCGGACCTCCGCTCCGGCGATCCGGACATCGTCAAGGCGGCCCGCGCCAAGCTCATCGAGGACATCGACGTGCTGGCACGCGAGCACGACATCAAAGTCAATGTGAAGGACTTCGACATCCGTCCGATCCGCCGCTTCCCCGAAGGCGGACTTGAACTCGCGGACAGGGTGGCTGCAGACCTGGGCCTTTCCGCGCGGCGGATCCAGACCATGGCCGGCCACGATTCCGTTGCCATGAACACGGTGGCGCCGACAGTCATGCTCTTCATTCCCAGCGTGGACGGCGTCTCGCACTGCGAACGGGAATTCAGCACCGACGAGGACATGGTTGACGGGGTGGACATGCTCACCGGTGTGGCCCGGGAGCTGGTTGCCGGCGCCCTCGCCGAAGCCTCCTCCCAGCCGGCAGCGGCCCTGGCATGACCGAGCTGCACTACCTCGACGCCGGCACGGCCCTGCGGCTCTTCCGCTCCCGGGAGCTCTCGCCGGTGGAGCTCATGGAAGCGGTGATCACCAGGACCGAGGCCGTCAACGGCGGAATCAACGCCCTGACGGAAACCCTGTTCGAAGAGGCGGTCCCGGCAGCACGGCAGGCCGCCGCACGGTATGCGCGGGGGCGGGACCTCACACCCCTGCTGGGGCTGCCGGTGGCCGCCAAGGAAAAGCACGGGCTCCGGGGACGCACCCTTTCGCAGGGGCTCGTAGCCCGCAAGGGGGAGCTCGCGCACGCGGACCATCCCGTCATCGACCGAATCCGGCGTGCCGGCGGCATCATCCATGCCCGCACCACCACGCCCGAATACAGCTGCGCAACCGTCACCCACAGTCCCCTGTGGGGGGTCACGCGCAATCCCTGGAACCGGCAGTATTCCCCGGGCGGCTCCTCCGGCGGTTCCGGGGCGGCACTGGCCGCCGGGCTGGCGCCGCTCGCCACCGCCTCCGACATCGCCGGGTCAACCCGTTTGCCGGCGTCGTTCACCGGGACCGTCGGCTACAAGGCACCCTACGGAAGGATTCCCGGCCTGGCCCCGCTCTCCGCGGACCACTACCGCGGCGACGGCCCAATGGCACGGACCGTGGCGGACGCAGCCCTGCTGGCGAACGTTATGGCGGGCCGTCATCCGGGCGACCACAGCTCCCTCGCCGGGAGTCCGGCGCTGTCCTGCCCGCCGGGTGCTGACGCCGGCTCGGCAGTGGCCGGCATGCGCATCGCTCTCTGCATCCGGCTGGGGAACTATCCCGTCGCCGCTGATGTTGAGGCCAATACGCGCGGCGTGGCAGCGGCCCTGCGTGATGCCGGCGCCGTGGTGGAAGAGATCGAGCTGCCCTGGACCACCGAGGACATCAGCCGGACTATGTTCACACATTTCGGCTACCTCCTCGGGCCGGCTATGGAGGACGCGACCGCAGAGTCTCCCGAGCTGCTGGCCCCGTACACACGGCGGTTCATGGCCGACGCCCGGAAAGCCGCCGCGGAAAACCGGTTCGTCGACGGCATCCAGGCGGAAACCCGCATCCAGGCCGAGCTTGCCGCGGCGATGTCCGGCTTCGACGCCCTTCTCTGTCCGGCCTCGGCCGTGGCCGCCCTGGATGCGGACGGCATGTACCTTGACGGGATCGACGCCGGGGGCGAGCGGCTCGGGCACTACTGGCAGGGGCACATGACGGCGCCCTTCAACATCAGCAACCGCTGCCCCGTCCTTGCCGTGCCGAGCGGCATGGCCGACTGCGGCATCCCCACGGGTGTGCAGATCGTGGGCCATCCGTTCGAGGACGCTACAGTCTTCACCGTGGGCGCCGCCGTGGAGGCGGTGCGGCCCTGGGCAGGGCTCCGACCGGACCTCCTGGTAAACAGCCAGGCGCCCGGGCCACGGCCGGTCCGGCCGTGGGAAGATTGAACGCGTGGCTCATATTGACGTATCCGGCATCGACTACTTCCTCTCCGACGGCACCCAGCTGCTCAACGGGGTGACCTTCAAGGTCCCGGACGGCACCAAGACAGCGCTGATCGGGCCCAACGGGACCGGCAAGACCACGCTGTTCCGCATCATTTCCGGCGACCTCGTCGCGGATGAAGGCGTGATCGGCCGCTCCGGCAACATGGGCATCATGCGCCAGTTCGTGGGCCAGGTCCGGGATGACTCCACGGTCCGCGACCTCCTGGTCTCCGCCGCCCCGCCCGCGCTGGCCACCGCCGCGCGTACCGTCGACGAGGCAGAGCTCGCCATGCTGGAGCACGACGACGAGCCCACCCAGATGGCCTATGCCCAGGCGATCGTGGATTGGGGAGACGCCGGCGGCTACGACGTCGAAACTGTCTGGGACGAGGTCTGCATGGCCGCCCTCGGCCTGCCGTTCGACCGGGCACAGCACCGCCCGGCGTCGAGCCTCTCCGGCGGTGAGCAGAAGCGGCTGGTCCTCGAGGCCCTCTTCGCCGGCCCCGACGAACTGCTGCTCCTGGACGAGCCGGACAACTACCTCGACGTCCCGGGCAAGCGCTGGCTCGAGGCCAAGCTGAACGAGTCAAAGAAGACCGTGTTCTTCATCAGCCACGACCGTGAACTGCTCAACAACGCCGCCGGCCGCATCGTCACGCTGGAACCGGGCATCAACGGCGCCGGCGCGTGGATCCACGGCGGCGGCTTCGGCTCCTACGTCGAGGCCCGGGCCGACCGGAACGCGCGCTTCGAAGAGCTGCGCAAACGCTGGGACGAGGAGCACGTCAAGCTCAAGGAACTCGTCAACATGTACAAGAACAAGGCCGCGTTCCGTTCCGACATGGCCAACCGCTATCACGCGGCGCAGACCCGGCTCGCGAAGTTCCTCGAGGCCGGCCCGCCCGAGGCCCTGCCGATCGAACAGAACGTGCAGATGCGGCTCAAGGGCGGTCGCACCGCCAAGCGGGCCGTCGTGGCGGAGAAACTGGAACTGACCGGCCTGATGAAGCCGTTCTCCACCGAGATCTGGTTCGGCGACCGGGTGGGCGTCCTCGGCTCCAACGGTTCGGGCAAGAGCCACTTCCTGCGCCTGCTCGCCACCGGCGGCACGGATCCGGAGCGGGAGCACCTGCCGGTGTCCGACGTCGAGATCGCGGAGGTGCCGCACGAGGGCACCGTGAAACTCGGCGCCAGGATCCGGCCCGGCTTCTTCGCCCAGACCCATGTCCGGCCCGACCTACTGGGCAAGACCCTGCTCGAAATCCTGCACCGGGGCGACGAGCACCGCTCGGGCATGGGCCGCGAAGCCGCCGCCGGGGCGCTGGACGGCTACGGGCTGGCGGGGCAGTCCGAGCAGAAGTACGAATCCCTCTCCGGCGGCCAGCAGGCCCGGTTCCAGATCCTGCTGCTGCAGCTCTCCGGCGCCACGCTGCTGCTGCTCGACGAGCCCACGGACAACCTGGACCTGCACTCGGCCGAGGCCCTGGAACGGGCGATCGACCACTTCGAAGGCACCGTCCTGGCGGTCACCCACGACCGCTGGTTCGCCCGCACCTTCGACCGCTTCCTGGTCTTCGGCTCCGACGGCAGGGTCTACGAGTCCGCCGAACCGGTCTGGGACGAAAAGCGCGTCGAGCGTGCCCGCTAACCCAAGCAGCGCGGGGTCACTTGGCGCCGGTCCCGAGGGGATTATGGGCGCCACGTGACCCCGCGCAGCCGTGCATTTGCGCAATAAATGATTAAATGATCACAAACCGCTAGCATTTGAGCATGAATACTGATGAGCGGCACCGCCTGATCGGCGGACTGCTGCGCGACCGGGAGCACGTGACGGTGGACGAGCTCATCGCCGCCTGCGGCGCCTCCGGTGCGACCGTCCGACGCGACCTCGACATCCTGGCCCTGCACGGCGTGCTGCGACGGGTCCACGGCGGAGCCAGGAGCCTGGTTTTCGGCGGTGAAAACCCGGAATACGGCCAACGCGAGCTGGAGGACCACACCGCCAAGGTGCGGATCGCTGCCGGGGTGGCGGCCATGCTTCCGGACCGCGGACACGTCTGGCTGGACAGCGGCACCACCGCCACGGAGATCGCCCGCCAGTTGCGCCAGCGTGAGATGACGATCATGCCGATGTCGCTGCGGGCCGTCACCGCGCTGTCCCCGGACGATGCTCCGGCCGGGCGCCGCCCCGAGCTCCTGATGCCCGGCGGCAGCCTCGTCCCCGGTGAACTTTCCTTCCGCGGTCCCATGACGGAATCCAACATCCGCTCGCTGCGCTTCGACGCCGCCGTCGTCACGCCCTGCGCCCTGAAT
This sequence comes from Arthrobacter sp. P1_D4, assembly GCF_056406115.1. Classification (NCBI taxonomy): domain Bacteria; kingdom Bacillati; phylum Actinomycetota; class Actinomycetes; order Micrococcales; family Micrococcaceae; genus Arthrobacter; species Arthrobacter sp. P1_D4. The sequence goes on from NZ_JBFUAU010000016.1 coordinate 142,275, forward strand.
CTCAAGGACGGGCTGTTGGCCCACGACCTCGACGACGCTGCCGTAAAGCGCGCCGGCCTGGAATCCGCGGCCCGGGTGATTGTCGCCTGTGCCGGAGCCAAATGGAACGCCAGCGCCGTAGCCCTCGTCGCCTCCCTGGACGCCGTGGACGCCATCGTGACCGACCGGCCGTTCAGCCCTGAAGAACTTGACCAACTCGCCCAACATTCGGTGGAAGCAGTGATCGTATGACCAGTACCGCAACCGTTCCGCAGCTGAAGGCTGCCACCGGGGCGACGTTCCTTGTCTTCGGGATCAATGGATTGGTCTTCGCCAGTTGGGCAGCCCGGATCCCCGCGGTGACGGAGATCCTGCACATCACCGCGGGCCAGATGGGAACCCTGCTGCTGTGCTTGGCGGTCGGTTCGCTGATCGCCCTGCCGACGGCCGGGTTCGTCGTCGGCCGGATCGGCACCGCCAACACCGTCCGCGGCGCCGGACTGGTGGCAGCGGCGGCCGGCGTCGGCGTGGCGCTGTCCCTGATGGCGGCCTCCGTCCCGGGGACGGCGATGGCCCTGTTCTTCTTCGGCATCGGCGTCGGCTTGTGGGATGTTTCGCAGAACATTGAAGGTGCCGACGTCGAACACCGGCTCGGGCGAACCATCATGCCGCAGTTCCACGCAGCCTTCAGCGGCGGCGCGTTCGTCGGCGCCCTGATCGGGGCCGGACTGTCCACCCTGGGGGTCGGGCTCCCGGAGCACCTGCTGGTCATCGCCGCCGTCGTCGCCGTACTGACCACGGTGGCCCCCCGGTATTTCCTGCCCCATCTGCCTGCCGAGGCACCCGCTCCAGGGGACGCGGAGCACGGCAAGGGCGGTTCGGCCTGGCGGGACGGCCGCACCCTGCTGATCGGCGTCGTCGTCCTCGGCGCCACCCTGACTGAAGGCGCCGGCAACGACTGGATTGCCAAGGCCTCGGTTGACGGCCTGGGCGCTGAACAATCCACGGGGGCGCTCCTGTTCGCCGCCTTCGTGCTGGCCATGACGGCCATGCGCTTCTTTGGTGGCCGCGCGATCGATGTCTACGGCCGCGTGGCCGTGCTGCGCGCCAGCATGGCAGCGGCAACGGCGGGCCTCTGCCTCTTCGTGTTCGCCGGCACCATCTGGCTGGCCGCGGCCGGTGCCGTGCTGTGGGGCGTGGGGGCCGCCCTCGCGTTCCCGATCGGGATGTCCGCCGCGGCGGACGACCCCAGGAAGGCGGCCGCCCGGGTGTCCGTCGTGTCCACGCTGGGGTACATTGCATTCCTCGCCGGGCCGCCCCTGTTGGGCTACCTGGGCGATGTGACCGGTATCAGGACCGCCCTGCTGGCGATCGGGATTCCGATTGTGGTGGCGCTGGTCCTGGCCGGAGCCGCGAAGCCGCTGCCCGCGAGGTAGCAGTATGGTGGTCCAATGCGAACCATGCTGAGGAAGGCCCCCGGCCGCCTGTCGAAACTCGACCGCAAACTGGTGGGCGCCGTCTCCAATCTGCCGGGAGGAGGCCATGACGACTTCTTCCGCCGTCTGTCCGCCGCCGCCAACAAGGGCAAACTCTGGTTCGGCGTTGCCGGAGCCATGGCCCTGGTGCCCGGCAAGACGCGCCGGGCAGCAGTGCACGGACTCATCGCGCAAGGCGCCGCCTCGGCGGTGACCAACGTCGTGTTCAAGACCCTCCTGCCCCGGGCCCGCCCCCTGCCCGAACACCTTCCGGTCTTCCGCTTCGTGAACCCGCAGCCGACGAGTTCGTCGATGCCGTCGGGACACTCCGCCTCCGCGGTGGCTTTCGCACTCGGGGTCGGCATGGTCCGCCCGGCCCTCGGTGCGGCGCTTGCCCCCCTCGCGGCCGGAGTGGCCTACTCCCGGGTCCACACCGGGGCCCACTGGCCCTCGGATGTGCTGTTCGGGTCCGCGATCGGCGCCGGCGCGGCCATGGTGACGCGGAAGTGGTGGCCCGTCCGGCCACCGTTCCCGGAAACCCGCCGCGGCGCTGCCCCGGCCGCGGAACTCCCGGACGGCCAGGGGCTCGGCATCGCGGTCAACACCCTCGGCGGGTCCTATGCTGACGAGACTGCCGACGCCCTGCAAAAAGTATTCCCTAAGGCGTATATAAAGGAAATCGGGCCCGATGACTCCGTCGACGCGGGCATCGCCCAGGTCGCGACCCGGCCGGGCATTGCGGCCCTGGGCGTCTGGGGCGGCGACGGGACCGTGGGCGCCGCGGCGGCCGCCGCCGTCGAACGTTCCCTCCCGCTGCTGGTGCTCCCCGGCGGCACGCTGAACCATTTCGCCCGCGACGCCGGAACCCCCACCCTGGCGGACGCCGTGCATGCGGCGTCGCGCGGCGAGGCCGCCGTCGCCGACGTCGGCCACGTGAGTGTCGAGCGCGGGCTCCCCGACAGCCCGGAGCACCTCGAGCTGATCATGCTCAACACGGCCAGCATCGGCCTCTACCCGAACCTGGTCCGCCGGCGGGAGCAGCTCCAGCCGGCACTGGGCAAACCCCTGGCCGGAGTGGTGGCCATGCTCCGGACCTTCGCGGCCGGCACCCCCACCACGCTGATCGTCAACGGGGTGCGGCACCGGCTCTGGATCCTGTACATCGGCCGCGGCCGCTATTACCCCCGCGACCACGCGCCGCTGGTTCGCCCGGTACTCGCGGACGGCGTCCTGGATCTGCGGATGATCACCGCCGATGAGCCATTCGCCCGCTTGCGGCTGCTCTGGGCCGTGCTCACGGGCACCGTGGCCACGTCCGGGATTACCCATCTGAGCGAAACGGACCGGATCACGGTGGAACCCGGGAACGGGCCCATGGTCCTCGCCGTCGACGGAGAGGTCATGCCCGGGGTGCGGCGGGTGGAATTCACGGTCCGCCCCGGCGCGCTGACCTACTATTCGCCCCTCGGCTGAACCCTGTCGCCCGACCCCGTCGTCCAAACCCCTGTCATCCTCCCGGACTACCCTGATTAGCCCCTGAATCATCCCTGAGACCGGCGAAATACGCAGCTTGCCTCGGTAGCGTGGTGTGCAGACGGGCCCGTGACTGCGGTGCCCCGGATCATCTCCCGCTACGCAAAGGAACGCTTCCATGATCGAAGCACGAGGCCTGACCAAGGTTTACGGCGACAAGACCGCCGTCGCCGGCGTCAACTTCACCGTCGAAGCCGGCCGGGTCACCGGCTTCCTGGGTCCGAACGGGGCCGGAAAATCCACCACTATGCGCATGATCATGGGGCTGGACCGGCCGACGTCGGGCTCGGTGACGGTCAACGGGTCCCCGCTGACCGGGCACGCCGCACCGCTGCGCGACGTCGGCGCCCTGCTCGATGCCAAGGCAGTCCACACGAGCCGCTCCGCCTACAACCACCTGCTGGCCATGGCGGCGACCCACAGCATCCCGAAGAAGCGGGTCCACGAAGTCATTGAGATGACCGGACTGGCCGAGGTGGCCAGGAAGAAGGTCGGCGGCTTCTCGCTCGGCATGGGCCAGCGGCTGGGCATCGCCGCCGCCCTCCTGGGCGACCCGCAGACCGTCATCCTGGACGAGCCCGTCAACGGCCTTGACCCGGAGGGCGTGGTGTGGGTCCGCAACCTGGTGAAGTACCTGGCCTCCGAGGGCCGCACGGTCTTGCTCTCCAGCCACCTCATGAGCGAGATGGCCGTCACGGCGGACCACCTGATCGTGATCGGCCGCGGGAGGATCATTGCGGACGCCCCGATCCAGGAGATCATCACCGGCAAGGGCCAGGGCCGGACGCGGGTCCGCACCGACCAGCCGGACCGGCTCATGCAGCTGCTGGCCGGGACCGGGGTCTCGGTGGAGGTCCAAGAGCGCGAACTCCTCGAAGTCACAGGCCTGGACCCGCGCCAGATCGCCACTGCGGCGCTGGAGAACCACGTCATGATCTACGAACTCACCCCGCTGCAGGCCAGCCTCGAGGAGGCCTACATGGAACTGACCAAGGATGAAGTCGAATACCACTCGCTGATCACCACGGGCGCCGTTCCCGTCGAAGCCGGAGGCAACTAAGCCATGAGCTCCACAACCGTTGAATCCACGCCCTCGCGCCGCGGCGCCGACGCACAGCGGTCCGGAAACGGCAGCAGTTCCGGTCCCGGCCCCAGCTTCCTGCGGGTCCTCAACTCCGAATTCATCAAGTTCCGCACCCTGCTCTCCACTTTGATCCTGCTTGGCTCCACAGTGGTGGTCATGGTGGGGTTCGGGGCGCTTTCGGCCTGGGGGACGGGCCAGTTCTCCGAGGCCGCGGCCCGGGACCCGGAGGTCGGCGCCAGGCTCGCGGCCCAGGGCGGCGACATCGCCGTCAGCGTGCCCACCTCCGGCATCGCGTTCGCCCAGCTGATCCTGGGCTCCCTCGGCGTGCTGCTGATGAGCTCCGAGTTCACCACGGGCATGGCCCGGTCCACGTTCGCGGCGGTGCCCAAACGCATCCCCGCCTTCGCGGCCAAGCTCGTGGTGGTGGTGGTGACCTCCTTCGTCGTCACCGCCGCATCCACCCTGGCCGCCGGATTCGTATCCGTGCCGATCCTGGACAACTACGGCCTGGGCCTGGACCTGGGCAGCCCGCAGTCGGTCAAGCTGCTCCTTGTCAACAGCGTTTACGTGGCGGCGGTCGCGGCCATCGGCATGGCGCTGGGCACGCTGATCCGCAACTCGGCGGGCGGCATCATGAGCCTGGTGGGCCTGTTCTTCGTGGCACCCATCGCCTTCCAGCTCATTCCGGGCGACTTCTTCGTGGAGGCCCGCAAGTACCTGCCCGGCAACACCGTGGATCCGCTGACCGCGGTGGAGCACCTCCCGGACACCCTCGAAGCCTGGCAGGCCGCCCTGGTGCTGGGCGCCTGGGTTGTCATCCCGGTGCTCCTGGCCGCCGTCCTGCTCAAGAGGCGGGACGTCTAGGCCGGCGCCACGGGCCCCAGAGTCTAGGCTCAGAGCATGATCGATGCGGTACCTGTCAGGGACGCGCCGGCCGGACCGGCCGACGCGTCCCTTGCTGAACTCACGGCCCGCCGCCGCGGCCGGCTCCGGCGCTACCTGCTGGCCAATCCTCGGGTCATGGACGTCCTGGTGGTGCTCTGCTATCTGGTCCTGGTCACGCCCACGGCGGTCGAATCGGTCATCCACGGCGACTGGCCGGTGGCCGTTTTGCTCGCCGCGGCCGCGCCGGTCCTGCTCTTCCGGCGGGCGTATCCGGTGCGGGTGGCGGCGGTTGTGGGGGCCCTGGAACTGGCGGTCACCTTCCTGCATCCCTGGGGGTCCAACGTCTCCGCCGGGCTCTGGTTTTCGCTGTACGCCGTCGCCGTCGTCCGCACCCGGCGGTTCGCCCTCGCCGCCCTGGCCCTGACCACCGCCCCGCTGCTGCTCCTGTACTTCCTGCTGGCCGTCGGCCCGCTGGACGGCCGGCTCCCGGACATGGCCGTCCGCACACCGGAGAATTTCCAGCTGCTGACGGGCATCGCGGCGGGCATCGGCATCGCGCTCTCGAATGTGATCGCCACGGGGATCGGGATCTCGGTGCGGCAGCGGCGCGAGCACGAGCACGAGATCGCGGCCTGGGCCGCCCGGGCCCAGCAGCTGGGCTCGGTCACGGAACGGAACCGGATCGCGCGCGAAATGCACGACGTCGTGGCGCACTCGCTGACGGTCATGATCAGCCTGTCGGACGGCGCCTCCGTCGTGGTCAAGAAGGATCCGGAGCGCGCCGCCGGCGTCCTGGCCGAACTCTCCCGGACCGGACGCACCGCGCTGGCCGACATGCGGCGCGTCCTTGGCGTGCTGCGCGAGGACGCCGCCACGGGACATGCCCCGCGCGAGCCGCTGGTGGCCGGGGGCAGCCTGGCCAAACTGCTCGAGGGCTTCCGCACCGCGGGACTGCCGCTGCACTACACGCACACCGGCCCGTCCCTGCCCGACGATGCGGCGTTTCAGCTGACCGTCTACAGAATTGTGCAGGAGTCGCTGACCAACGTGCTGCGCTACGGCCGCGCGCTCAGCCGGGTGGAGGTCAGCATTGTCCGGAACGGCTCCCGCGTCACCATTGAAGTGCTCGACGACGGCAGGGGCACCGTTGACCCGGGGGCTCCCGGGACCGGCGCGCAGGCGAAGCCTGACGCACTGGACTCCTTCGGCACCGGGCATGGAATCGCCGGGATGCGGGAGCGGGCCAGGATCTACGCTGGCACCGTGTACGCCGGGCGCGCCGGTGACCGCGGCTGGCGCGTGCACGCGGAACTGAACTGCAACGGCGAGAATGCCATGGAATCAAGGGGGAACAATGTCCGACAACACGCCGGTACGCGTCCTGCTGGTGGATGACCAGCCGCTGCTTCGGATGGGTTTCCGCCTCATCCTGGAGGGTGAAGACGATTTGTGCATCGTGGGCGAGGCGTCCAACGGCGCCGAAGCGGTCCGCCACGTCTGGGAGCTCGCGCCCGACGTCGTCCTGATGGATGTGCGGATGCCGGTGCTGGACGGGATCGAGGCCACCCGGGCGATCGCCGCCTCGGGCTCCGACGCCAAAATCATCATCCTGACCACCTTTGACCTCGATGAATACGCCTTTGCAGCACTGCGGGCAGGGGCCTCTGCGTTCCTGCTCAAGGACGTGGCGCCGGCAGAACTGGTCAGCGCGGTGCGGGTGGTGGCCAGCGGCGACGCCGTGGTGGCACCCCGTGTTACGCAGCGGCTGCTGGAGACCTATGTCCGTGGTGCCGGCGGCATGGATCCTGCAGGGACAGGCGGCGCCGCCGGCCAGCACGCCGGGGCGGACGAGGGCGGCCAGCAGGCCGGCAGCCCCGCACGCCCGGCGCGGGATCCGTTGCTGGAGGACCTGACACCCCGCGAAAACGAGATGCTCGGGGCGATGGCGGAGGGACTCTCCAACGCCGAAATCGCGCACCGGTACTTCCTGTCCGAGGCCACCGTCAAGACGCATGTGCGCCGGATCCTGACCAAGCTCCACCTCCGCGACCGCGTCCAGGCCGTGGTGTACGCATATGAGACCGGCCTCGTGGTGCCCAGCAACGCGGACTACTGACGGCCGCCCCCCGGCCGCCGCAAGGCAGGTTACCGGCAGGTAGTACCTGAAGCAGTGGTTTCAGGCACATTGCCGAATTGCCCGTGAGGCAACTTTGGTTGACTCCCTGGCCCTCGCGTTGGGTGATGGCCCGGTCTGACGCGCCGTCATTTGTGGGACTGCACAAGACGGACGGTCCGCCGCGCGGTCTAGTGTGAAACGACATTGTGGTCCGCCGCACAGCATGGATTCGATTCCGTGCCGGCAACGAGCGGGCCTGAACCCCCCACGAAGGACGGCGCTTCCATGCCCGCTGACCAGCAGCTTTCAAAATCCCTGAAACCCAGGCATCTGTCCATGATTGCCATCGCCGGCGTGATCGGCGCCGGACTGTTTGTCGGTTCGGGTGCGGCGATCCAGCAGGCCGGCCCCGGCATCCTGGTTGCCTATGCCGCGGCGGGACTCGTCGTCATCCTCGTCATGCGGATGCTGGGCGAGATGGCCGCGGCCAACCCGGAAACCGGCTCATTTTCCACCTACGCGGACAAGGCCCTGGGCCGCTGGGCCGGGTTCAGCATCGGCTGGCTCTACGCATGGTTCTGGATCATTGTCCTCGGCATCGAGGCAACGGCTGGGGCAGCGATCATGCACCGCTGGGTCCCCGGCATTGACCAGTGGGTGTGGGCGCTTGCCCTGATGGTGCTGCTGACGCTGACCAACCTCGGGTCCGTTAAGTCGTTCGGCGAATTCGAGTTCTGGTTCGCTTCCATCAAGGTCGCGGCAATCGTGCTCTTCCTGCTCTTCGGCGTCGCCGCCATCCTGGGCCTCATCCCCGGCGTTCCGGCGCCCGGCCTGGACAACCTGATCGGCAACGGCGGGTTCATGCCCAACGGCCCCGGCGCCGTCCTGGCCGGCATCCTCGTGGTGGTGTTCTCGTTCTTCGGCGCGGAAATTGCCACCATCGCCGCCGGCGAATCCGAGAACCCGGTCGATGCGGTCAAGAAGGCCGTGAAGTCCACCGTCTGGCGCATCCTCGTGTTCTACATCGGCTCCATCGCCATTGTGGTCACCCTGCTGCCCTGGAACTCCGCTTCCGTCGCCAAGAGCCCCTACGTCGCCGTCATTGAGCTGTTCGGCATCCCCGGCGCCGGAACCATCATGGACATTGTGGTCCTGACCTCGGTGCTCTCCTGCCTGAACTCCGGGCTCTACACCGCCAGCCGCATGCTGTTCTCGCTGTCCCGCCGCGGCGACGCCCCCAAGTCGTGGATGCGGATTTCCAAGCGCGGCGTGCCCGCTGCCGCGGTACTGGCCTCCACCGTGGTCGGCTTCGTCACCGTCGGACTGAACTACGTCGCCCCGGACACGGTCTTCCTGTTCCTGGTCAACACCTCCGGCGCCATCGCGCTGTTCGTGTGGCTCGTCATCGCGACCTCCCAGCTGATCCTGCGCCGCCGCATGGGCGCCGCCGCCAAGGACCTCCAGCTGAAAATGTGGCTCTTCCCGTACCTGACCTGGGTGTCGATCGTGAGCATCGTGGCCCTGCTGATCGGCATGGTGATCCTGGAATCCACACGGGAATCGCTGCTGCTCTCGCTGGCTCTCGCCGCCGTCGTCGTGGGGATCGGGGTCATCCGCTACCGCAGGAACGGTGCCAAGGCCGCTGTTCCCGCAACAGGTGCCGGCGAGGCTCCTGCCGACGCCACCCCGGTTGACGCCGAGCCTGGCGCTGAAGACGCCACGGTGGGCGCCCGCCCGGTGTCGTAGCCCCGGAAAGCCCCCGCGGCGGTCCCGCACCGCCGGACATGCCCTCCCCCTGCGCCCACTACTGGACATAGCGCCATCATGTCCACTGCCCGGCGCGAGGGGAGGGCATATCCATGCGTGCCGGGGGGACATGCCCAGTCCCCGGGCCGAGGGGAGGGCATGTGCCTGCGTGCCGGAGCACAGCCGCGTCACAGGAAGGGACTAGCCAGCCCATAGCGCTGCCGGGTTCGATGGGGTCATGACAAAAATGCCGCAGCCCCCGCACGAGCCGCACCCCAACCACGACCGCGGCCTGCAATTCGATCTCTCCACCCTCGTCAGCCGCCGATCGCTGGGCATGTTCATCGGCGCGGGAACGGCCGCAGCCCTTGCGGCCTGCAGCCCGGGCGGCACCAGCGGCACCAGTGGCAGTTCGACGTCGGCCGCGGGGACCCCGGCGGCAACAGCCGCTGCGCCCTCGGCCGCGGCGACGTCGGCCTCGGCCACTCCGACGCTGACCCGGGCGATCGCCGAGTGCGGGGTCGAAATCCCGCAGGAAACCGCCGGCCCCTACCCCGGTGACGGTTCCAACGGACCCAACGTCCTCGAGGCATCCGGCGTGGTCCGTCAGGACATCACCTCCAGCTTCGGGACCTCCACCAGCACAGCCGGGGGCGTACCGCTGACCGTCACGCTGACCCTTCTGGACAACGCCAACGGCTGCACCCCGCTGGCCGGTGACGCGGTTTACGCCTGGCACTGTGACCGCGAGGGCAAATACTCCATGTACGATTCCGGGCTTCAGAACGAGAACTACCTCCGCGGCGTCCAGGAGGCCGACGCGAACGGCCAGGTGACGTTCAAGACCATCTACCCCGGCGCCTACAACGGCCGCTGGCCGCATATCCACTTCGAAGTGTTCGAGTCCATGAACAATGCGACGGCGGCCGGCCAGGTCCTGGCGGTGTCACAGATCGCGCTGACCGAGGCCGCGTGCAAGCAGGTTTACGCGTCGGCCGGGTACGAATCCAGCGCGCAGAACTTCCCCCGCACCACGCTGAAGTCCGACAACGTGTTCGGCAACGACGGCGGCATCTACCAGCTGGCCACCATCACCGGCTCGGTGGCCGCGGGCTACGCCGCCGGTCTCAACGTCACCGTCTAGGCGCGGCGTCGCCCGGCACCCCGGCCCCCGGGGCCCGTGCGTGCCGGGCTAGACTCGGAGCCATGCCCACACCGAGCACTGCCGCAGAGCACATCCAGGACCTCGGCGCGTACGTCAGCGCGTCGCCGTCGAGCTTCCACGCCGTCCACGAGGCCGCGCGCCGGCTGGACACGGCGGGCTTCACCGGTCTGGACGAACTGCAGCCCTGGCCGGAGCCCGCGGCCGCCGCCGGCAAGTTCTACGTGATCCGCGACGGCGCCCTCATCGCCTGGGTGGTCCCGGCAGGCGCCGGACCGACCACCGGTTTCAACATCCTTGGCGCGCACACGGACTCGCCCTCCTTCAAACTCAAGCCGAAGCCCACCACCGGCAAGTTCGGCTGGCTGCAGGCCGGCGTCGAGGTCTATGGCGGACCCCTCCTGAACTCCTGGCTGGACCGCGAACTCCAGCTCGCCGGCCGGCTCGTCATGCGCGACGGCACGCAGCACCTCACGGCCACCGGCCCGCTGCTGCGCTTCCCGCAGCTCGCCATCCACCTGGACCGGGCCGTCAATGAGGGCCTGGCCCTGGACAAGCAGCAGCACATGAATCCGGTCTTTGGCCTGGGCGACCCAGCCGGCGAGGACCTGCTCGGACTCCTCGCGGACCGCGTTGCCGATGCCGAGGTGGATCCGGCGCAGATCGGCGGGTACGACGTCGTCATCGCAGACACCCAGGCCCCGGCGGTGTTCGGCGCCAGGGGCGAATTCTTCGCCTCCGGCCGGCTCGACAACCTCTCCGCGACGCACGCCGGGCTCACGGCGCTGGTGGCGCACGCCGGCACGCCCGTGCCGGACGGTGCGCCGATTGCCGTGCTGGCCGCCTTCGACCACGAGGAAATCGGCTCGGCGTCCCGGTCCGGGGCGTGCGGGCCCATCCTCGAAGATGTCCTCGTGCGGATCTCGGACGGACTCGGCGCCTCTGCAAGCCAGCGGCGGCAGGCCTTCGCGGCGTCGTTCTGCGTCTCCGCGGACGCCGGCCACGCCGTGCACCCGAACTATCCCGAGCGGCACGATCCCGCCAACCGGCCGGTCCTCAACGGTGGTCCGCTGCTGAAGATCAATGCCAACCAGCGCTATGCCACCGACGCCGCCGGCGCCGCCCTTTGGGCCCGGCTGTGCACCGACGCCGGTATTCCGTACCAGGAATTCGTCTCCAACAACGTGATGCCGTGCGGGTCGACGATCGGCCCGCTGACCGCCACCCGGCTGGGAATCCGGACGGTCGACGTCGGCGTCGCCCTGCTGTCGATGCACTCGGCACGCGAGCTCTGCGGCGTCGAGGACCCGCACCGGCTGGCCGCGGTGACCCGGACGTTCTTCCGGACGGCGGCCTGACGCTTGCGGCGCCCTACGCGGCGACGCCGACTACGAGGTTGATGGTGGTTGCCAGAATGATGGTCCCAAAGAGGTACGAGAGCAGGCTGTGCTTGAGGGCCTCGGCCCGGATGCCATGGTTCTGCAGCGCGGTGTCCGATACCTGGTATGTCATGCCCAGACTTGTGGCTAAGTAGGCGAAATCTGTGTACTGCGGCGGCCTGCTCTGGTTGAAGTCGATGCCGCCCACCCGGGAGCCTGCCCTCGTGCCCGTGCCGTAGTACAGCTCCGCGTACCGCAGTGTGAACAGCGTCTGGACCAGGGTCCAGGACAGCGCCACCGAGACTACCGCGAGCAGCCCGCCGGCAATCCTGGAGAGGGTGTCAGTGTTGTTGTGCGAATCCACGATGACCGCTCCCGCCGCCGCCAGGCTGGCGGCGTTGGCGGCCAGGATAAGCAGGTCCGTCGTGCTCCGGGCCGGGTCTTCCGTTGTGGCGTGCAACCGGGTGTCCGCAGGGTCGAGGCGGCCGATAACCAGCCAGACCCAGACGACGTAGGTCAAGGCGGCGGCGCACCAGCCAATCGTGGGAGCCTGCACCCAGTGCCCTGACATTCCTGCCGCCCCGGCGGCGAGCAGCCCCAACAGCACCATGGCGGCGAAGCGGAGACGGCTGCGGCGGAGCGGCGGCGGCACGGCTGACGAGGGGTTGGTGTGCATTTTCAGATCATGGCACAGCCGATGCGCCCCCCGACTGACCGCTGGCCGTGTGGCGGTTATCCACATGCCCGCCGGCGCTCTTCCCGGCCAGGCCGCGGGGCCGTACGGTGGAGGCACGGAATCGCGGATTCCGGCCCGCATGCACTAAGCTATTGAAGTCTGTGCTGCGCCCTGCCTCCGTTCCGGCGGCCGGGCATTGCATGACACCGCAAATGAACCTCCTGTTACGGAAATGCCGTAACCGCTTAGCCCAAAGGAGGTGGGTTCACATATGCGTCCTTACGAATTGATGGTAATCATCGACCCCGAGGTCGAAGAGCGTGCCGTTGAGCCGTCGCTTCAGAAGTTCCTGAACGTCATCACCAACGATGGTGGAACCATCGAAAAGGTTGACATCTGGGGCCGTCGTCGCCTGGCTTACGAAATCCAGAAGAAGTCCGAAGGTATCTACGCCGTGGTGAACTTCACCGCCGAGCCGGCTACCGCCAAGGAACTTGACCGCCAGCTGAGTCTCAACGAGACCATCATGCGCACCAAGATCACCCGCCCCGAAGAGCAGAAAGTTGTTGCTGAGTAATTCAGCAGCCAACCTTCAATCTTTATCCCCGCAGGAACGCACAAGGAGGCAGTAGATGGCAGGCGAAACCACTATCACGGTTATCGGTAACCTCACCAATGACCCCGAACTCAGGTTCACACCGTCCGGTTCGGCCGTAGCGAATTTCACCATCGCTTCTACTCCCCGCACCTTCGACCGGCAGTCCAATGAGTGGAAGGACGGGGAAACCCTGTTCCTCCGCGCGTCGGTCTGGCGCGAAGCAGCCGAAAACGTCGCCGAGTCCCTGACAAAGGGCATGCGCGTTATCGTCTCCGGCCGCTTGAAGAGCCGTTCCTACGAAACAAAAGAAGGCGAGAAGCGCACCGTTATCGAGCTTGAGGTCGACGAAATCGGCCCGAGCCTGCGCTACGCCAACGCCAAGGTCAACCGCACCCAGCGCTCCGGCGGTCAGGGTGGTCAGGGTGGCTTCGGCGGCGGCAACAGCGGCGGTGGATTCGGTGGCGGCCAGGGTGCAAACCAGGGCGGCAACACCGGTGGGACCTGGGGCGGCAACCAGCCCGCCGCGCAGGAAGACCCGTGGGCCACGCCCGGGGTCAGCAATGCGGGCGGCGGCTGGGGCAACGGCCCGGATTCCGAACCTCCCTTCTAAACAACATCTAAGGTCCGGCAACGAAAACCGACTGGCCGCCGCAAGGCGGCCTGGTGCAGACTGCGCCGGATCACCACCATCCCGTGGATCAATATCCACGGGCTCCATCGAATAGGAGCTCCACGATGGCTAAGGCTGAACTCCGTAAGCCCAAACCAAAGTCCAACCCCTTGAAGGCCGCTGACATCACTGTCATCGACTACAAGGACGTAGCATTGCTGCGCAAGTTCATCTCCGACCGCGGAAAGATCCGCGCCCGTCGCGTCACTGGCGTCACGGTGCAGGAACAGCGCAAGATCGCCCAGGCAATCAAGAACGCCCGCGAAGTTGCTCTGCTGCCTTACTCCGGCGCTGGCCGCGGCTAAGGAAGGGATTAACTAAAATGGCAAAGCTCATTCTGACCCACGAAGTAACCGGTCTCGGTGCTGCTGGCGACGTTGTCGAGGTCAAGGACGGTTACGCACGTAACTACCTGCTGCCCCGCAACTTCGCCCTGACCTGGTCCAAGGGTGGCGAGAAGCAGGTTGAGTCCATCAAGGCTGCCCGCGTTGCCCGCGAGCACGCTTCCCTGGAAGATGCTCAGAAGCAGGCTGCTGCACTCTCCGCCAAGCCGGTCAAGCTGGTCGTCAAGGCTGGCGCAACCGGACGCCTGTTCGGCACCGTCAAGCAGGGCGACGTGGCCGACGCTGTTGAGGCCGCAGGCCTGGGCCGCATCGACAAGCGCAAGGTTGAACTGCCGGCACACATCAAGTCGACCGGTTCCTACCAGGCAAACGTCCGTCTGCACGACGACGTTTCCGCTGTGATCGAACTCGACGTAGTCGCAGGCAAGTAGCCCTCACCGGCTGCAGTCCTGAACTGCTGGAAGGCCCCCGCCTCCGGACCTCTCTGAGGACCGAAGGCGGGGGCCTTCCGCTTTAACCCGGTCCATGTTGGACGGCGTCATGGGCCGCAGGTGACCCCGCGTTGCTTTGGCGGGGCGGATCCCCTTAGTCGTGGCGCAGCGCCGTGGTGACATGCCAGTAGCCGAGCCGGACCAGTTCGGTGAGCACGGCCTCGTCGACGTCGTCGAGCTTGTTGACGTACAGGCAGCCGGTGCCGAGCTTGTGCCTGCCCAGCCGGCCGAGGAGTTCGGCGGCCTCCGGCCCATAGGTCAGGCCGTAGAGCGACAGGCTGGAGTTCCTGGGCGAGAAGCCGACCGCCGCGGCATCGCCCTCCCTGCCGCTCGCGTATTTGTAGTGGTAGCGGCCGAAGCCCACAATCGTCGGACCCCACATTTGCGCCGGTTCGCCCGTTATTTCGGACATCAGCGCCAGCAGGCGGAATCCGTCGGCGCGCCGGACCGGATGCTCGACGGCGGCCAGGAACTCCTGAACCGACGCGCCGGTTGCCTGCGTTATGTTTTCAGCCATGAGGGCAGTCTTGCAGAGCGCGGGATTCCTGTCAGGCGGGGAGGGTGGCCGGGAATAAATCCCCTTGCCCGGAGCTTCTAGAGGTAGATGCAAACGCATGTAGTCGCGTTGCTGACCAGGATTCAACTTAGGAGCACTCCGTGGAAACCCGCCGTATCACCGTTATCTCCGCCGGACTCGGCGTCCCCTCCTCAAGCCGCCTGCTCGCGGACCAGCTGGCGGCCTCGGTCGAGCGGCAGCTTGCCGCGGCCGGCTACGCCGTGGACATCGAGGTCTTGGAGTTGCGGGACCTCGCCGTGGACATCGCCAACAACTTTGTCACCGGGTATGCGGCTCCGCGGCTCGCCGAAGTAGTCGCCGGCGTCGAGGCCTCTGATGGCCTGATCGCCGTCAGCCCCGTGTTCAGCGCGTCCTACAGCGGGCTTTTCAAGTCCTTCATCGACGTGCTCGATCCCAAGGCGCTCGAAGGCAAGGCCGTGCTGATCGGGGCCACCGCCGGCACGGACCGGCACCAGATGGTGCTGGACTTCGCGATGCGGCCGCTGTTCACCTACCTGCGCACCCGGATCGCCGCCACCGCGGTTTTCGCCGGGCCGCAGGACTGGGGAAACAACGACGACGGCGGCTCGCCGCTGTCGGTGCGTGTGGACAGGGCGGCGGGGGAGTTTGTCGCCCTGCTGCAGGACTCAGGGCCGCAGCAGAAGCCGGCCGCGCTGGAGTCCCTGCCGTTTGAGCAGCTGCTGGCCGGGATCGCTGCCCAGCGGTAGGTCTGCCCGGCGCCGGGCTTCCGGGCCCGCAGCGCCGTCCGAACCTTTTCGGCCGCCCGCTCGTTGTCCGGGACATGAAGTGTCCCGTGGATTCTATTGACCTGATCATGAGTGAACGCAGCGGCGTGGAGATCGACTATTGCCCCCAATGCCGCGGGGTGTGGCTGGACCGGGGAGAGCTGGACAAGATCATCGGCCGTGCGGCGGAGTCGTTGGGCCCGAAAGCCGGCGTCCCCGCCGCACCAGTGCCGCCGGCAGCGGTCCCACCTGCGTTTCCACCTGCTGAGTTTTCACCTGCGGCGGCTGGCCATATTCCGCCGCCGCTGTACAACCTCGACCCGCGCCGGGACGACCGGCGTCCGGATGACCGCCGCTATGACGAGCGCCGGTACGATGACCGCCGCGACCGTCCGCGTCCCGACCAGTCGAGGTATGAGCAGCCGCGGTACGATGACCGCCGCCGTCCGAAGAAGAAGGAAGGCTGGCTGGGGGACTTGTTCGACTTCTAGCCCTGCCGGGTCGCCGGCCGTGCGGGTGGCCCCGGAGCGGGCGTGGGCCAGCGGGGTTCAGTCGCCGAGCAGTGCGATGAATTCCCGGGCCTGTTTCATGGAAATATCCGAGTGGCGGGTCAGGGCGGTCGCTGCGGCCTCGGTGTCGCCGCTCTTGGCCAGGGTGCGGATCCTCCCGTAGATCTCATCATTGAGCATGTTGCTGCTCACCTCGCGGGTGACATCGCCCTTGCTGGCGATCGCGCGGTAACGGTACGAGAACCGCTGCGGCACGTTGTCGTCGTCCGGAATGGCCGCCGGCGCCGGCTCAGGGGCGCGGAAGGGCTGGGGGTGGGCTGCCAGCGCCGCGACGGCGTCGCGGGACGCCCGGAGGCCCTCGCCTGTGGCCTCGAGGTAGACCTTGATGGCGGCCATGGCCTGCCCCTGCGCGATCAGCGCGTAGAGCTGCCGGTGCTGCTCCTCGGTGAGCCTGGCGGCCGCCGTCCGGGCCAGCTCCGCGGAGTTGGGGTCCGGCTGCGGCGCTGGTGCCGGCCTGGTGCGTTCGCCGCGGCGGCTCCACGCCCGTACCGCCAGCAGTACGGCGGCGGCCACGAGCACCAGGATCAGTACGGGAATGAGCAGGGAGTCCATGTGCTAGAGCCGATCTACGTAATTCTTTGCGGTCTTCAGGTCCGAGCGGGTCGATTGCCGCAGCAGCCGGACGGCCTTCGTCTTGTGGCCGTCGTGGGCCAGTGACTGGAGCTGCAAGAGGAGCTGTGGGTTCAGGTGTCCAATGGCGGACAACGCATCCTGGTGGCCGGAGCTGTCCCGGCCCAACAGGGCGGAGCGGGCGTGGTCGGCCTGCTGCGACTGCTGCTGGGAGTTCTGGCTGGGGCGCGTGGTCGCTTCAATCCGGGCGCGGGAGGCCTCGGCAGCCCGGACCTGCGCCGCGTAGTGGGCCTGGGACTTGAGCGCCAGTTCCTGCTGGTAGCGCTCGGCCTCTGAGATGCCGTGGTTCCGCGGCTTCAACGCCGTGACCGCCGCCCAGAGCACCGTCGCGAGGATAAGGGCAGGCAACATGACTATCAGTACATCGCCCATGATTAGAGCTTATGCCAGATTGCGGTTATCCACAGCATGTTCCGCACCTTGCGTACAGTGCGCCGCTGCTGGCGTCAATTCGGCTCGGCGGGAATGAATCCGGTCACAAAATGCGCGTATCGGGCTGCAAATGTGGCCTCCTGTGCCGCATCGTATCCCCAGCCCCAAGGTGCAGGCTGTGGATGAAGCTTGGCGGAAATTGTTTTGTGTCCACAAGATGAATGCAACATTTCCGCAGGTCAAGCACTGATTACAGGCTTAACATTTTTTCTATCCACAGCTCTACCCACAGAGTGTGCACAAGCATCAGGCACTAGTGCACAGGTTATCCACAGGGCAGCGGGGCGGCCGGGTTGGTGCCTGCCCCGGCGGCGGATAACGTAGCAGGATATCGGGCGAGGGAAGCGGAAAACCTGCGGTCGCCGGATGGTGCCCGCCAGGACACCGACTCCGGGATCCGGTGCCCTGCGGCCGCACCAGCACTGTGGATAACGGCGGTCGCTGGGCCGGCGCGAACTGTCGGAGCTGACTGGTAAGAATAGAGCGGCCGGCATGTGCCGGGTTTTGCAGCCCGCATCACAGCAGTTCGGCGCTTGGCCTTAAGGCACTGGTACGAGGGCATTGGGCATGAGGCGCAGTGCTTACGCGCCGCGGCGAACGGACATCCGCCACGGCACACAATGAAGGACGGCAGTTTTGTCAGTTACGCATCTGGACTCAGTCGAGGGTACGCGGGGAGCCGAGGGCAGCCGCAAGCCTCCGCAGGACATCCCCGCGGAGCAGTCAGTCCTGGGCGGCATGATGCTGTCCAAGGACGCCATCGCCGACGTCGTCGAGATCCTGCGTGGCCAGGACTTCTACCGTCCGGCGCACGAAACCATCTACGAGGCCATCATCGACCTCTATGGCCGCGGCGAGCCCGCGGACGCCGTCACCGTCTCGGACGAGCTGACCAAGCGCGGCGAAATCAACAGGATCGGCGGACCCGCCTACCTGCACGAACTCATCCAGACCGTCCCCACGGCGGCCAACGCCGGTTACTACGCTGAAATCGTGGGCGAACGCGCGGTGCTGCGCCGCCTGGTCAACGCCGGCACCAAGATCGTCCAGCTCGGCTACGGACAGGACGGCGAGGTCGAAGACCTGGTCAACCAGGCCCAGGCCGAGGTCTACGCCGTCGCCGAACGCCGGACCGCCGAGGACTATGTGGTCCTCAAGGACGTCATGGAATCCACCGTGGACGAGATCGAGGCCTCCGGCCACCGCGGCGAGGGCATGGTGGGTGTCCCCACCGGCTTCTACGAGCTCGATGAACTCACCCACGGCCTGCATCCCGGCCAGATGATCGTCATCGCCGCCCGCCCGGCCGTCGGCAAGTCCACGTTCGCTCTGGACTTCGCCCGCTCGGCCGCCATCAAGAACAACCTCGCGACCGTCATGTTTTCCCTCGAAATGGGCCGCAACGAGATCGCCATGCGCCTGCTGTCCGCCGAGGCCACGATCGGCCTCCAGGACCTCCGCAAGGGCACCATCAAGGACGAGCAGTGGTCCAAGATTGCCACCACCATGGGCCGGATGAACGATGCGCCGCTGTTCATCGATGACAGCCCCAACATGTCGCTGATGGAGATCCGGGCCAAGTGCCGGCGCCTGAAGCAGCAGCATGACCTCAAACTGGTGATCCTGGACTACCTGCAGCTCATGAGCTCGGGCAAGAAAGTGGAATCCCGCCAGCAGGAAGTCTCCGAGTTCTCCCGTGCCCTGAAGCTCCTGGCCAAAGAACTCCAGGTGCCGGTGATTGCGCTGTCGCAGCTGAACCGTGGCTCCGAGCAGCGCCAGGACAAGCGCCCCATGGTCTCGGACCTGCGCGAATCCGGCTCCATCGAGCAGGATGCCGACATGGTGATCCTGCTCCACCGCGAAGACGTCTATGACAAGGAGTCCCCGCGCGCCGGCGAGGCGGACATCCTGATCGCCAAGCACCGTAACGGCCCCACAAAAGACATTGTGGTGGCCTTCCAGGGCCACTACTCGCGGTTTGCCAACATGGCCGCCGACGCCGGCGGTGGCGGCGGCTTCTAGCCCCGCCCGGCCCTAGCGGTCGCCGGCCGCGAGCAGGTGGTTGGGCAGCCGGTTCCCCGGGGCCCGGCCGCGGATTTTCAGCAGTTCGCGGGCGTGGGCGTGGAGCCGGATATCTTCCGCTGACACC
Organism: Arthrobacter sp. P1_D4; assembly: GCF_056406115.1. Lineage (NCBI taxonomy): Bacteria > Bacillati > Actinomycetota > Actinomycetes > Micrococcales > Micrococcaceae > Arthrobacter > Arthrobacter sp. P1_D4. The sequence continues at coordinate 161,495 of NZ_JBFUAU010000016.1, forward strand.
GGCACCCACTGCGGAATCGGGACCGAGGTGCCGGTCTCGTCGCGGGCGACCATGACCGTCAGGCAGTATGTGGTCAGGTTCAGCCCGCGCCCCTTGGGGTCTCCGGACCGGACGTGGACGGCGATGTGCATGCCTTTGGTGCCGGTGTAGACCAGCCGGGCCTCCACCTCTACGACGTGGCCGATCAGCAGCGGCCGGTAGAACCGCACACCGCCGGAGAATACGGCCACGGTGTCCTTGCCGCAGTAGCGGGAGGCGCAGACGTACGCAGCCTCGTCGATCCACTTCATGACGATGCCGCCGTGCACCTTGCCGCCCCAGTTCACGTCCGTGGGCGCGGCCATGAACCGCAGCACCACGCGCTCGGCCGTGCCGGCGTCGGTATATTCCTGTCCGCTCATGGCTTCCACGATGTCCTCGCGGACCTTGATCCGGGCCAGCGCGTGGTCCCGCTGTTCGATTTCATCCGGCGTCTCAGGGACGAACTGCGGCACCAGTATGGGCTTGCCGTCCGCGCCCACGGCCACGAAGATCACGATGCACTGGCTGCGCATGGTGGCGGGGCCGCCCTTCGGATCGCCCGAGGACACCACGGTGCGGATATGCATCGAGGACCGCCCGGTGTACACAATCGTGGCCTCGACCTCCACCATGTCGCCGCTGTTGACCGGGTCCGCGAAGTGGATGTTCCCCACGTAGGCCGTCACGCAGTAGGACTTTGCCCAGCCGACGGCGGCGGCATAGGCCGCCTTGTCCACCCACTCGAGCACGGTGCCGGCGTCGACCGAGCCGCTGTGGCCGACATCGGTGGGGGCCGCCAGGAAGCGCAGGGTCACGGAATTGGGCGCATTCTCGCTCATAATGTGAGTTTACTGATTGGCCCGGCAGGCGCCGCCGGCCGGCGACATAATGGCTGTCCGGCACGCCATAACCAGGCCATGACCCTGGAGACACACGACGGCGGGGCCGAGACAACAAGCGGAGGCGTGGACCATGAACAGGGCGCCGAGCATGTCCAGTGCGAGAAGGACCGCAAACACGCGGGTGAGCACGCCCAGGATCAGCGCGACACCGCCGACGAGCTCGAGGGTCGCGACGACGGGAGCCACCGCCTGGGCTGCCGGAACACCCATCTGGGTGAAGGCGGCCTGGGTGCCCGCGATCGTGAATTCGTTGAACTTCTGCCAGCCGTGGGCGGCGAAAAGGAAGCCGGCGATGACGCGCAGGATGGTTCGGGCGGAGGTGGTCAGGGCGGGCTGGTTCATGGGAAATACCGTTTCGTAAGTAGGGGGCGTCGCGGCTCTCAGCCGCCGCGGCTTCGGTTGCGTTCAAGTCCCAGTCTTCCGGATATTTAGTTGAAATGTCAACTAAATGACGCGCGGGGTCGATTCAGTGGCCCGGCTAGGGTTAACGCGTGCAACCTTCCCCGCCGCTGTCCACCGCCCCGCCGCCGACTACCGGGCAGCGCCGGGAAATCCTGCGCCTGGCAGTGCCGGCCTTCGGCGCCCTGATCGCCGAGCCGCTGTTCCTGCTCGCGGATTCGGCCATTGTGGGCCATCTCGGCGTAGCCGAACTGGCCGGCGTCGGGCTGGCATCGGCGGTCCTGCACACGGCAGTCGGACTGATGGTGTTCCTCGCGTACTCCACCACCCCGGCAGTGGCGCGGGCCATCGGCAACGGCCAACTGGCCAAAGCCCTCGCCGCCGGGCGCGACGGCATCTGGTTGGCGCTGCTGCTCGGGCTCGTCCTCGCGGTCGCCGGGTTCCTGGCCGCGGGGCCGCTCCTGGACCTGATGGGCGCCGACGGCGAGGTGCATGCCTTTGCCGTGGACTACCTGCGCGGGTCCATGCCCGGCCTCGTGGCGATGCTGCTCATCTTCGCGGGCACCGGGGTGCTGCGCGGGCTCCAGGACACCCGGACCCCGCTGATCGTCGCCGCCGCGGGTTTCACGCTGAACATCGCGCTGAACCTGGTCCTCGTCTACGGGTTGGGCTGGTCCGTGACCGGCTCGGCCGTGGGCACGAGCATCGCGCAGTGGGCCATGGCGGCCGTCTATGTGCTGATCGTCCGGCGCAATGCCCGCAACAACGGGGTGTCCCTGCGGCCGGACTGGCGTGGCATCCGGGCCCTGACCGGGGTGGGTTCCTGGCTGATGCTGCGCACGCTCAGCCTGCGGATCGCGATTCTCGCCACGGTGGTGGTGGTCACCGCCCAGGGGCCGGTCAATCTCGCCGCGCATCAGCTGGCCATGACCATCTTCACGTTCTTCGCTTTCGCCCTCGACGCCCTCGCGATCGCGGCCCAGGCCTTGATCGGCAAGGAACTCGGCGCTGCCCGGCCGGTGGCGGCACGCGCGCTGACGCGCACCATGACCCGGTGGGGGGTCGGCTTCGGTGTCCTGACCGGAATCCTTCTGGCAGCCGCGGCACCGTGGGCGGGCGCCCTCTTCACGCCCGACGCCGAAGTCCGGGCGGCACTGACCCTCGCCCTGTGGGTGCTCGCCGCCGGGCAGCCGCTGGCCGGGTACGTCTTCGTCCTTGACGGCGTCCTCATCGGCGCGGGCGACGCCCGCTACCTGGCGATCGCCGGCGTCGTCAACCTCGCTGCCTACCTGCCGCTGCTGATGGTCGTGCTGTATTCCGGCGCCGGTGCCGGCGCGGGATTGCTCTGGCTGTGGGCCGCGTTCTCACTCGGGTACATGGCGGCGCGGGCGCTGACGCTGGGCCTCCGGGCCCGGACGGACCGGTGGATGGTGCTCGGCGCGCGGTGAGTGCGGGCAGGCACCCCCGGCTGACGTGCGAAGCGGCGGCTTCGCACTAAACTGGACGGGTGACTCTTCCCGCAGCGCCTGACGCGACCCCTGCCATCCGCGCCGCGGCCGACCTCTTCAAGCCCGTGCTTGTCAGGGCGGCCGTCGCGCTCGTGTTTGGCGCGGTCACCGTGTTCTGGGCGGCGCCGCCAGAATCGGGCATGGGCTGGGCCGGCGGCCTCTACCTGCTGGCCACCGGTGTGGTGATGATCTGGACCGTGCCCAAGACCGGATTCCCCCCGCGGGAAGGCGCTGGCAGGGTCCTCTCCGCCGGCGGGGCAGCCCTGGCCGGAGCCGGCGCGGCCGTCGCCCTGATTCCCGCCCCGCTCGTCTTCGGAACCATCGCGGCCCTGGGCCTGGGCGTGGCCGGCGCCGCGGAGCTGTTCGCGGGCATTCGTGGCCGCGGCCGGTCCGTGCTGGCCCGTGACTGGATCGCTTCCGGCGTGATCGGACTGGGCACTGCGATCGCGCTGCCGTTCTTCATCGGCCTCGGCCCGCACGCCCTCCTCGGCGTTGCCGGCGGCGGGGCCATCATCAGCGGCGTCCTGTGGATGCTGTCCGGACTGACCCTGCGCCATGATCTTCCGGGCGATTCCGCGGAGGCCGTAAACTAGTACCGACAGGTTCTACCCGGCGTAGAACAATCGCGGTAACAAGACAGCCACGCTATTTGCGCGGGCTGCAGGAGGAAAACACCTTGGCACAGCAGAAACCCGGAGCGCCCCGCAGCCTGCGGACCTCGGTCAAGGGACCGCTCATGTTCTCCGCGTTCTGGGCCGTGGTGGTTTTCTTCGGCGTCCTGATCTTCGCCTCGGGCGGCAGCGCCCGCTCGCCCCGGTTCGATCTGGCGCTCATCGGCGCCGGCATCGCCTTTATTGTGATCCTGGTGGTGGCCGCCATGCTGGCCATGAGCCACAAGGAGAATCCCGCTGACCTGGGGAAGGGTTCCGGCGTCAACCTCAGTTCCAAGCGCACGCCCTCCGGCCATGGCGGCCCGTCAGCGCAGCCCCGGCCCGAGGCCGGCCCCGGCGATTCCCGGGACGGCGGCCCGCAGGCCTAGCAACGAGGCCTAGCAGCGTGGCCTCACGGTGAGGCCCGACAGGCCGGCCTGACAGCGGAGACCGACACCGCGGGGCCCTCCGCCGGCACCTTCGGCGTCAGGACGCGGCTTTGCGGGCCCGGTACGCGGCCACGTGCGCGCGGTTGGCGCAGTTTCCCGTGTCGCAGTAGCGCTTCGAGCGGTTGCGGCTCAGGTCCAGCACGACGGCGTCGCAGTCGTCCGCGGCGCACACCAGCAGGCGGTCCATTTCCTTGCTGCGGATCACGTCCACGATTGCCATGGCCGCCTCCGTGCTCATCCGGTCCGCCAGCGGCGCCTCCGGGGTGGCGGCGTGCAGGTGCCAGTCCCAGGGTTCGTGCTTGACCAGCTGGGGCAGCGCCCGGGCCTCCCGGAGCAGCCGGTTCACGGTCTCCGCGGCTGCCGACTCCTCGGCCTGCCAGAGCTCGGCGAGCTCGCCGCGGAGCCGCCGCACGCTGGCCAGCTCCGCCCCGTCCCGGGTGCGGGAACCGGTGAAGCCCTCGGCCTCCAGGAAGGTATCCAGATCCCTGACCGTGGCCAAATGTTCCTCGCCGTTGGCCGCGGTGTTGATGAGGTTGACCACAGAACGCAGGGCAACTTCCGTGTCAGGGGCAAAAACCATCTTGACTCCTTACCTTGCCGGGGCGTAATGTCATGAGCATAACCCTACTTTACTCCTGACAGGAGAATGCCCGTGTCTGCCCCCCAGCGCCCCGTCGCCACGCCGGTCCGAGACCTTGCCGCCCAGCGGTCTGCCTCCGAACCGGGCGGCACCCCGCAGGGAAGCAAACTCGACGGCAAACGGGGAGGCAAGCAGGCCGCCAGGCAGAGCACCACGCGGGCCGCCGCACCATCCGGGTTCATGGCATCGGGCCTGGGCGTCGCCCTGTTTTCGTCCGCGGTGTTCGGGCTCTCCGGATCATTCGCCAAGGCGCTCCTGGAAACGGGCTGGACTCCCGGGGCGGCCGTCACGGCCCGGCTTACCGGTGCGGCCCTGATTCTGGCCGTCTTCGCCATTCCCTCCCTGCGCGGGCGTTGGCACCAGCTCCGGGACAACTGGCTGACCGTGCTGCTGTTCGGATTCATCGGCGTCGCCGCCTGCCAGCTGTTCTATTTCAACGCCGTATCCCGGCTCTCGGTCGGCGTCGCCCTGCTGCTGGAGTACCTGGCGCCGGTGCTGATCGTCCTCTGGCTGTGGGCCGCCAGCCGGAAACGGCCGCGGCCACTGACCATTGCCGGCACTCTCCTGTCCCTCGGCGGGCTGATCCTGGTCCTGGACCTCACCGGAGCCGTCAAGATCGACCTCATCGGGGTGCTGTGGGGGATCGCGGCCGCGGTGTGCCTGGCCATCTATTTCTTCATCACGGCCAAGGAAAACGACACCCTGCCGCCCATCCTGCTGGCCTCCGGCGGGCTCATGGTGGGCGCCGTCGTCATGTGGCTTGCCGCGGCAACCGGGCTGCTGCCGATGGCCTTCAGCACGGCCGACACCCGCCTGGGGCCCTGGGTCACGCCGTGGTGGGTGGCGCTGGGCGGCCTCGTGGTCCTGGCGACGGTGGTGGCGTACGTGTCCGGAATTGTCGCCGCGCGGGCACTCGGGTCGAAAGTCGCGTCCTTTGTCTCGCTCACCGAGGTGCTGTTCGCCGTCATCTGGGCGTGGCTGCTGCTCGGCGAACTGCCCGGACCCATCCAGCTCCTCGGCGGGCTGCTGATCGTCGGCGGGGTGGTGCTGGTCCGGCTGGACGAGCTCCGGGCCCCGTCCGGCACCGGCGCGGCAGCGCTGGACCACGCGAACGACTGCGAGCCCGTGCCGTAGGCGGTTGTCCGTAAAGTCTCGGGGGTCCTCATCCCAGAGATCAAAAAGCCCCGCCAGGCCATGATCCTTCAAGTGCCAGGCTTCTTCGGGGTAGACCGGTGTGGCGTCCAGGAAGACAACGTGGCGCCCGTTGTCGAGCTGCAGCGGTGGAATGAAATCGTCCGTTCTTTCGAGCATCAGCCATGACCTGAAGGGCAGACCGCCCTTAGCATGGAGATATGTGCCGAAATATCCGGACCCTCCACAATTTTGAACCCCACGCCACCACCGCGGAGGTGGAGGCCGCCGCGTTGCAATACGTGCGCAAGATCAGCGGCAGCACCAAGCCGTCCAAGGCCAACGAGGAGGCCTTCAACCGGGCCGTGCATGAGATTGCCCATGCGACGCAGCACCTCCTCGACGCCCTGGTGACCCACGCCCCGGCAAAGGACCGCGGGGAGGAAGCGGCCAAAGCCAAAGCCAGGGCCGCCATCCGCTACGGCGCGGCCTGAGGCGGGGGCGCCCGGGCTAAGGCCGGATTACTTCCCGAAGCTGCGCAGCCGCAGCGAGTTGGCCACCACCAGCACGGAGCTGGCGGCCATGGCGGCGCCGGCGATCATCGGGTTGAGCAGGCCCAGGGCTGCCACCGGGATGCCCACGGCGTTGTAGAAGAAGGCCCAGAAGAGGTTCGTCTTGATGGTGCCGAGCGTCCGGCGGGAAAGCTCGATCGCCTGCGCCACCTGTCCGAGGTCGTTGCCCATCACCGTCAGATCGGCTGCCTCGATGGCGACGTCGGTGCCGGAGCCCATCGCGATGCCCAGGTCCGCCTGCGCCAGCGCCGCGGCGTCGTTGACGCCGTCCCCGGCCATCGCCACAGTGGCGCCCGCTGCTTGCAGTTTCCGGACGGCCTCGACCTTGCCCTCCGGGAGCACGCCCGCGTAGACGTCGTCCGGGCTGATCCCGACGGCGGCCGCCACCTGGGCAGCCACAGCGGCGTTGTCGCCGGTCAGCAGGATCGGCCGGAGCCCGAGTTCCCGGAGCCGGGCAACTGCGGCCGCGGAGCCGGGCTTAACGGTGTCCCGCAGGCTGATGATTCCGGCGGTCTCGCCGTCCACGGCAACCCAGATGGCCGTGGCGCCCGAGTCTTCGGCAGTACCCAGCGCCTCGCGCTGAGCCGGGGCCGGGTCGATGCCGGACTCCAGCAGCCAGCCGGTGCGCCCCGCGACCACGCGCCGGCCGTCGACCGTGCCATCGACGCCGCCGCCGGGTGCGGAGCGGAAGCCGGCGACGGCGGGGAGGCCGGCGCCGTCGTTGTTCAAGCGTTCCGCGGCCAATGCCGCAGCGGCGATGGCCCGGGCGATCGGGTGCTCGGAGGCGTTTTCCACTGCCCCCGCCAGGCGCAGCACCTCGGCTTCGCTGTGCGGCCCGAAACTTTGGACGCCGTCCACGGCAAGGCGGCCGGTGGTGACGGTCCCGGTCTTGTCCAGCAGGATCGTGTCCACCGTCCGGGTGTCCTCGAGGACTTGCGGACCCTTGATCAGGATCCCCAGCTGGGCGCCCCGCCCGGTCCCGGTCAGCAGTCCGACGGGGGTGGCCAGCCCGAGGGCGCAGGGGCAGGCAATGACCAGCACGGCGACGGCGGCGGTGAAGGCGGCCCGGACCTCGTCGGAGCTGACGGCCGGTGCGGCCGCAATCAGCCAGGCCCCGAAGGTGAGGGTGGCGATGACCAGGACGACCGGTACGAAGACGGCGCTGATGCGGTCGGCGAGCCGGGCGATGGGTGCTTTTCCGGTCTGCGCCGCGGAGACGAGCCTGCCCATCTGGGCCAGGGTGGTCTCGGACCCGACGCGGGTGGCGCGGACCAGGAGCCGGCCTGAGGTATTGATGGTGGCCCCGGTGACCTGGCTGTCCGGGCCGACTTCCACGGGCACGGATTCGCCCGTCACGAGGGAGGCGTCCACCGCAGAGGTACCGTCGATGACGACGCCGTCGGCGGCGATTTTCTCGCCGGGGCGGACCATGATCACGTCTCCGAGGGCCAGTTGGTCGGCCGGGATCTTGTGCTCGGTGCCGCCGCGCAGGACAGTAGCGTCTTTTGCCCCCAGGTCCAGGAGGGCCTTGAGGGCGTCGCCCGCCCTCCGTTTGGCGTTGGCCTCGAGGTAGCGGCCGAGCAGCAGGAACGTGGTGACCACGGATGCGACCTCGAAGTACAGGCCGCCGGAGCCCATGCCCTCCGCTGCGGGATGTTCGGTCATGCCCGGGTCGGCAAGGAGTTGCCCAACCGAGAACGAGTAGGCGGCAATCACGCCGATGGATACCAGGGTGTCCATGGTCGAGGCCAGATGCCGCGCGTTGATGGCCGCGGCGCGGTGGAACGGCCACGCCGCCCAGGCAACCACCGGCAGGGCCAGGATCGCGGCCACCCAGCCCCAGTTCGGGAACTGGAATGCCGGGATCATCGAGATTGCGAAGACCGGGACGGTGAGTACGGCCGCCACAACCAGCCGCGGGCGAAGCGAGGGTGCGGCTGTGCCGGCCGGAAATTCGGTGCCGGCCAGGAGTCCTGCGTCCTCCACCGGCGTGCCCGGGTACCTGGCGGACCGGACCGTGGCCTTGTAGCCCGCAGCCGCGACAATGGCGGTGATCTGGTCGTCGGTGATGTCCGCCGGGACGCTGACTCGGGCGGACTCGAGGGGCAGGTTGACGCTGGCCTCGACGCCGTCGAGCTTTCCGAGCCTGCGCTCGACCCGGTTGACGCAGGAAGCGCACGTCATGCCCTCGATATCGAGGTCGATGACACGGCTCCCGGCCTGGTCCAACAACTGCTCGCTGCTCACGGCGCCCTTCTTTTCCCGCTCGATTGGTTTTCTGCCGTTCCGGTGTCTGCGCCCGCCCGGCGCTGTTGTCACTCAGGCTTCGCTGGCGACCACGAGGTAGCCGGCTTCGGCGATTGCCTCGCCGATTTCGGAGGAGGACAGTGCTTCGCTGGAGGTGATCGTGACGGTGGAGATGCCGCCGGCGTTGAGGTCGACGTCGATCTTTTCGACGCCGGAGAGCGCCTCAAGTTCTTCGCTGACAGAGGACACGCAGTGGCCGCAGGTCATGCCGGAAACGTTGACGGTGGTGGAAACGGGGGCCATGGGATGCTCCTTGTCGCTGGGCCGGGTGTGGTTCCCCAGCCCGGTGGTGTGGTGGGTGGTACGGGTACTAGCGGAGCAGGCGTCCGATGGCATCGGTGGCCTCCTTGACTTTGACATCGATGGCCTCCGCCCGAAGCTCCGGATCCGGCTCGGCGGCGGCGCCGACAACGCAGTGGCCGATGTGCTCTTCGACAAGCCCGAGGCTCACAGCATGCAGGGCCTTGGTGACGGCGGCGACCTGGGTGAGGATATCGATGCAGTATTTGTCCTCGTCAACCATCCGGGCGATGCCGCGGACCTGCCCTTCGATCCGCTTGAGACGGCGAAGGTAGGCGTCCTTGTTGGACGTGTAGCCGTGTTCAGGGGGCGGGGCGTCAAGGGGAACAGTGTCCAGACGCGCCATGCCGGGGACTTCTGACTCGCTCATGCCCTCAACATATACCCCCCAGGGGTATGTTTCAAGCCCGCGGCGCGGCCGGCGCAGCATGTGGAATGTTTGCGCAAAACAAAGAGCTCCGGAGTGCGTTATTGGGGGATACGCACTCCGGAGCAGCTTTGGGGTAGGCCGTTCCTCCGGCCTACAGATCGAGCTTACTCGCCGGTAGTGGGGTAACACCAGCGCTCTGAATAAGTACTTTCGCTTTACTTTCTTCCGGCCGGAGCGACGGCCGGAACGATCAGGATCGGACGTTCCTGATGGTGGCTGAGCCATGCCGCCACGGAGCCGTTCAACGCGGCGGAGATGCGGTGGCCGATGCCCCGTTCGGGGGTCCCCACCACGATCATGGATGCGTTGGTGTCCGCGGCCAGCCTGCCGATCGCCCGGGCGGGATCCCCGGCCAGGGTGCGCAGCGTCCAGTCGATGCCCAGGGGAACGCAGAGTGCCTCAACAACGGAACGCAGCTCCTGGGCGGTGGCCCGGATCCGGGCGTCGTCCGCGTCCGGATGCAGGGACAGGCGGTGCGCGGACCGCGCCGGATCCCACTCCACGAGGTAGCTGGCCTCGTCCACATAGGCGCAGATCAAGGGCGCGGCGAGGGACTTCGCGAGGGATGCCGCCGTCTGCAGCACTTCCGGATACTGTCCCGGAACCACACCCACCACGAGGGGCGCCGGGCCGTGGGCGGAGTCGTCAGGCATACTTCATTCTGGCGCCGGGGTGCGGCCCTGAACAGGGGCTTACTTCCCGTCTGCCGGCCCGGGGCGGTGCGGGCGCCGTTTGCCGCAGCCTCCCTTGAACAGCCCGGGGGTGGGGCCTACGGTTGAAGAACACAGGAGGAGGTGGCCGCCGTGGAGATCTACATGTGGTGGTTGGATCTGGATTTGGCGAGCAAAGAATGGCTTCGGGAAAACCTGCGGACCATCGAACTGCCCGAGGCCGTGCAGCGGGGAATCGCGGATGCCGGCGGGCCCGGTCCGGCTGAACCGTCCGCCGCCGGCGCGGCCGTATTGACTGCCGCGGACTGGGACTTTATCGAGACGCAGTCGGAGTTCGTCGACTGAAAGATGCCACCGGCGCGGCAGCGCAGGCCGGCGGGCGCCGGGAGAAAACCGTTGCGGCCTTCCGGCGGGGATGGTTGCATGGACCCCATGGCTACTGCAGAGAGTTACGTCCTGGCGATCGGGACCAAGAAAGGCCTTTGGCTGGCGACCAGCCAGGACCGGAAGGACTGGTCGCTGTCCGGCCCGCATTTTCTGATGAGTGAGGTGCCCAGCATCGCCATCGATACCCGCGATGACAGGACCCGGATCCTAGTGGGGGTCCGCTCCGAGCACTGGGGTCCCACGGTTTTCCACTCAGATGATCTCGGCGGATCCTGGACCGAACCCGAAAACGGCGCCATCACGTTCCCCGACGGCACCGACGCCGCCCTGGAACGGATCTGGCAGATCTATCCCGACGCCGGCTCCCGCCCGGGCGTCGTGTGGGCGGGCTGCGAACCGATCTCGGTCTGGAAATCCACCGACGGCGGCGAGCACTTCGAGCTCAACCGCGGCCTCTGGGACCATCCGCACCGCAGCGAATGGGGCGCAGGCTATGGCGGCGCTGCGGCGCACTCAATCGTCGTCGACCCCACGGGCGAGAAAGTCCACGTCGCCATGAGCACCGGAGGGGTCTACCGCTCGCTCGACGGCGGCGCCTCCTGGGAGCCGCGCAACAAGGGAATTTCCGCGTACTTCATGCCGGATCCCAACCCGGAATTCGGCCAGTGCGTCCACAAGATCGCGGCCGACGCCGCCGTCGACGGCCGCCTGTACGCGCAAAACCATCACGGCGTGTACCGCAGCGACGACGACGCCGAATCGTGGGAGTCGATCGCCGAAGGGCTGCCGGCGGACTTCGGTTTTGTGATGCTGACGCATCCGCGCCGGGCCGGTACCGCCTGGGTGGTCCCGCTGAAGGCTGACGGCGAACGTATCCCTCCGGAAGGGAAGCTGGCCGTGCACCGGACCGATGACGCGGGCGCCAGCTGGAAACGGCTCGATGCCGGGCTGCCGGAAGCCGAGTACAACGCAGTGCTCCGTGATGCTGCCAGCGTCGACGGCGCGGAGCCTGCGGGCGTCTACTTCGGGACGCGCGGCGGCAGTGTCTACGCCAGCGCTGACGAGGGAGAACACTTTACCGAGGTCGCCTCGCACCTGCCGGACGTGCTGTGCGTGCGGGCAGCCGTGGTCTCCACTGCCCTGCTCCCGGCGCAGGCGTGAAGGGGTAAAAAGCGCATGAACAGCGGCGACGCCATGCCGGCAGACTCGGTGATCAGCGTGGTCCTGCCCAGCGTCCTCCAACCGCTCGCCGGCGGGCAGTCCATCCTGACTGCGCCCGCCGAGGCAGCGGTGACGGTGGAGTGGGTGCTGGATACGGTGACCGGGGGCTATCCGGCGCTGTCGCGGCGGTTGCGGGACGAGACCGGAACTGTTCGCCGTTACGTGAATATATACGTCAACGGGAATGAAATCCGGCGGCTGCAGGGTCTGGTGACTGCCGTGGCGCCGGGCCAGGAAGTCCTCATCATCCAGTCGGTGGCCGGAGGCTGACGCCTCAGGCGACCCGCCAGACGCTGCATTCGTCGGCGTTGATGGCCTTGCGCATGCCTGTGTGGCGGTCCATGATCCAGACGACGCCGATTCCGGGGGCCGTTTCCTGAACGCTGCCGCGGCGGATCACGACGTCATCGTAGTTCGGGCCCACCCGCAGGCGGGCCTCGATCTCATCGCCGCGGTGCAGCTGGTCGAGCGCGCGGACGCGGGTTACATGGGCTTTCGCTTCCTTCAACATGGCGGGGCCTCCTGGACTGGAGTCGGTGCCTGCTCTTGCCGGCACTTCCAGTCTCCTGCGCCAATGTTGCGTCCGCGTTTCGGCACGGTAAGGGGCCGGTTAGATTTCGGGGGCGCAACGGATACCGGCCCCCATCAGGGCTGCGGTGCGCCCTCAGGGGAGCTGGCGTTCGCCCGGGCGCTCGACCCGGAACCACCGGTACCCGTAGCGGTCCAGCGGGACTTCGAAGGCGCCGTCGTCGGAGAGCGGGATGTCCTCGCCGCCGAGCAGATCCCGGAGCACGGCCCCGGCGTAGGACCGCCCCGCCGCGTCCTTCCCGTCCGGACCCCCCGGGCCGCCTTCCTCGCCCTCCGGCGGGACCACCGAGGCCGTCACAGACGCCGGCTCGGCGCCAAAATTGTGGGCCACCACCACCGTGGAGCCGTCCCACGTGCAGCGGTGCAGCAACACCGTCGGTGAGGCCTGCTTGATGAGGGCAAACCTGCCCCAGCCGAGCTCGGGACATTCCCGGTACCGCTGGATCAGCGTCGCGATGAAGTTCCACAGCGAATCGGGATCCCGTTTTGCGGCCGCGGCGTTGATGCGCGCCGGCCCGAACGGTCCGTCCACGGGCTGGGCGACGAGGTCCCCCGGCGGGGCGGTCGAGAAGCCGCCATTTTCGGTGTGGTCCCACTGCATGGGAGAGCGGACGGCCGAGCGGCCCTTCGCGCGCAGGTCTTCGCCCATCCCGATTTCTTCGCCGTAGAAGAGCACCGGGGTGCCCGGCAGCGAGAACATCAGGGAGTACACCATGCGGATCCTGGCCGGGTCGCCGCCGAGCATGGTGGGCAGCCGCCGCCGCAGTCCGCGGCCGTACATCTGCATATCGGGATCCGGGCCGAAGGCCGCGAAGACCTCCTCGCGTTCGGCATCGCTGAGCTTGTCCAGGGTGAGTTCATCGTGGTTCCGGACGAACATGGCCCATTGGTTGTCGGGATTGATCTTCGGACGGCTGCCGAGCGTCCGGGCCAGCGGCCGGGCGTCCTGTCGGGCCAGTGACAGGTACATGTTCTGCATGGAGAGGAAATCAAACTGCATGTTCAGCTCGTTGCCGGCCGGGCCGTCGAAGTACTTCAGCTGCTCTTTGTATGGAAGGTTGACCTCGCCCAGCAACACCGCACTGCCATGGCGGCGGTTGAGGAAGCTGCGCAGGGCGCTCAGGTACTGGTGCGGGTCGATTTTCGCGGCTTCATCCTTGGGCTCGCCGATCAGCTCCAGGAAGAAGGGCACCGCGTCCAGCCGGAACCCGTCCAGGCCTAGCTGAAGCCAGAATCCCATCGACTTCGCAATCTCGTCCCGCACCTTGGCATTCATCACGTTCAGGTCCGGCTGGTGTTTGGCGAACATGTGCAGATACCACTCACCGGTGGCCTTGTCCTGGGTCCAGATGGACGTTTCCTCGCCGGGAAACACCACCTGGTCCGAGGTGTCCGGCGGCGTGTCCTTCCGCCAGACGTAGTAGTCGCGGTAGGGGTTGTCCACGGACTTGCGCGCCTGGACGAACCACGGGTGCCGGTCGGAGGTGTGGTTGATGACAAAGTCCGCGATCACCCGGATGCCGCGGTCGTGGGCGGTGCGGATGAATTCCACCAGGTCCCCCAGGCTTCCGAGCCGGGGATCCACGCCGTACATGTCGGTGACGTCGTAGCCGTCGTCGCGGTCCGGGGAAGGGTAGAAGGGCATGAGCCAGATGCACGTGATGCCGAGCGCGGCAAGATAGTCCACCCGCTGGATCAGTCCGCCGAAATCTCCGGTGCCGTCGCCGTCGCCGTCGAAGAACGTCTCCGGATCCAGGCAGTAAATCACCGCGTTCTTCCACCAGAGGTCCGAGGTCTCGGCGATTCTCACAGCGCACCGTCCGTTCCGAACGGAGCCGGTCCCGCCGACGGGCGGAGCTGGGGGAGGACGTGCTCGGCGAAGGCCTCGATAAACGGCGTCTGCTCCTGGCCGACAAAGTGCAGGTACAGCTCATCGAACCCGAGGTCCAGATAGGAGGCCAGCCATTGGGCGTGCCGCCCGGCATCGGCGGAGACGTTGACGGCCGCCCGCACCTGGTCCTCCTGGACACCGGCGCTGACACCGTCGAAATGGGCCGCCGTGGGCAGGTCCCAGGGAATCGGCGGAGCAAAGACGTTGGTGCGCCACTGGTCCTCGGCGATCGCGACGGCCTCTGCCTCTGTCGGCGCCCAGGACAGGTGGACCTGGAGGGCTGCCGGCCCGCGGCCACCGGCGTTCCGGTACGCCGCCACCATGTCCTTCAGCTTTCCCGCCGGCTGGTTGACGGTGACGAGTCCGTCGGCCCAGTCCGCTGCACGGCGCGCTGTTTCCACGCTCACCGCCGGGGCAATGATCGGCGGTTTGGTCTCCGGAACATCCCAGATCCGGGCTTGCTCCACCGTGACGAGGCCGTGGTGCGTGACCACGTCGCCGGCGTGGAGCCGGCGGATGATGTCTACGCATTCCTCCAGCCGGCGCTGACGCGTTTCCTTCGGCGGCCAGGCCTGGCCGGTGATGTGCTCGTTCATATACTCGCCGCTGCCCGGGGCCATCCAGAAGCGGCCGGGAAACATGTCCGCCAGGGTGGCGGAGGCGTGCGCGATGATCGCGGGGTGGTACCGCTGCCCGGGCGCCGTCACCACCCCGAAGCGCAGACCGGTGGTAGCCAGCGCGGCCCCGAGCCAGGACCAGGCGAACCCGGAGTGGCCCTGCCGGGCGGACCACGGCTCAATATGGTCCGAACACATGGCGGCATCGAAGCCTGCCTGCTCGGCCAGTTGAACGTCCTGCAGGAGGCGGCGGGGGCTGATCTGTTCATGCGAGGCGTGGAACCCGATGGTAGCCATCACCCATGTTTACCGCCGGGGCCGGGCCGTGTCGAGGAGCCCCCAGTTGAGGAGCCCCTAGCGAGAAGCCACGGCGTGGGGGTGGCGGTGCCGGGTCCGCGGCGCAAGAATGGGCGCTATGCACCTGCCGTTGATGCCTCCCATTGCGCCCATGCTGGCCAAAGCACTCCCCGCGCTGCCGTCGCCGGACGCCGGAACGGGCTGGCTCTTTGAGCCGAAATGGGACGGTTTCCGCTCCATCATCTTCCGTGACGGCGACGAGGTGGAGATCGGCAGCCGGAACGGCAAGCCGATGACGCGCTATTTCCCCGAGCTTGTCGAGGCGCTGAAGTCGGAGCTGCCGGAACGCTGCGTGGTGGACGGCGAGATCATCCTGGTGGCGGCCTCCGGGGACCGGCTGGACTTCGACGCGCTCCAGCAGCGCATCCATCCGGCCGCCAGCCGGGTGAAGCTGCTCGCGGAACAGACCCCGGCGCGCTTCGTGGCGTTCGACCTGCTGGCCCTCGGCGACGAGGATCTCACGGGCAAACCCTTCTCCGAGCGCCGCCGGCAGCTGGAGCGCGCACTGGCAGCCAGCGCGGCGCCGGTCCACCTCACAGCCGCGACCTCCGACCGGGACACGGCGCAGCGCTGGTTCCGGCAGTTCGAGGGCGCCGGACTGGACGGGATTGTGGCCAAGACGCTGGAGGGCAGCTACCAGCCGGACAAGCGCGCGATGGTCAAGGTCAAGCACGAACGGACGGCGGACTGCGTGCTGGCCGGATATCGCGTGCACACCTCCGGTCCGGACCGGATCGGCTCACTGCTCCTGGGGCTCTACGACGACGCCGGGGTGCTGGCGAACGTCGGCGTGGTGGGAGCCTTCCCGATGGCCCGGCGCGCGGAGCTGTTTGCCGAGCTGCAGGAGCTGGTCACCGGTTTTGACGACCACCCCTGGGCCTGGGCCCGGCAGGAGGAGGGGGCGCGCACTCCGCGGAAGGCCGAGGGAAGCCGGTGGAGCGGCGGCAAGGACCTGTCCTTCACCCCGCTGCGGCCCGAGCGCGTGGTGGAAGTGAAGTATGACCATATGGAGGGCGAAAGGTTCCGGCACACAGCCCAGTTCCTGCGCTGGCGTCCGGACCGTGATCCGCGCTCCTGCACCTATGACCAGCTGGAGGAACCGGTGAAGTTCGATCTCGCCGCGGTACTGGGCGCCGCCCGCTAACCGGGTAGCCCGCTCACCCGCTCAACGCATTAACGACGGCGGCCCGCCCCCCGAAGGGACAGGCCGCCGTCGTTAATGCGGAAAAGCGGTGCGGAAGTGCGGTTGAAATCCGCCGCCGGTGCGGGGCTACTGCTGGCCGAGCTGTTTGGTGGGGACCCGGAACGTTTCCTTGGCCGTCAGCGCCGCGACCGTGGCGATCAGGCAGATCATTGCGGTGAAGATGGAGATCTGGACCCAGCCGCCGGGCTGGATGCCGCCCATGGCCGCCACGATCGCCGGGGCGAAGCCGGCCATCAGGAAGCCCAGCTGGGTGCCGATTGCGAGGCCGGAGAAGCGGACGTTGGTGCTGAACATCTCGGCGTAGAAGGAGGGCCAGACCGCGTTGGCCGCAGCGTAGCCGAAGGAGAAGAACGCGATTGCCGTAAGGAACATCAGCGCGACGTTGCCGGATTCGAGGCTCAGCAGGAAGACCGGGGTCAGGGCTGCGCTGGACAGTGCGCCGTAGATGAAGACGGGCTTCCGGCCGATCTTGTCGGCGAGCATGCCGAAGAGCGGCTGGGTGCCCAGTGCCATGAAGTTGGCGCCGACGACGAGCCATAGGGTGGTGGTGCCGTCCACGCCGGCGACGTTCTTGGCGTAGCTGATGGCCAGGGTGCCGAAGACGGTGGACACGGCGGCGATGAAGGCGCAGGCGATGACACGCAGGACATCGCGCCAGTGGCTCTTGAGGAGGTCCGCGACGGGGAGCTTGGAGATCTGCTTGGTCTTCTGGGCCTCCTCGAACGCCGGCGGCTCGTGCAGGGTGCGGCGGATGAAGAACGCGACCAGCACAACCACGGCGCTGAGCCAGAACGGGATGCGCCAGCCGATCGTGTACTTGATGTCGTCAGGCAGGGCGAGGACCGGGATGAAGACGAGGGCGGCGAGGATCTGGCCGCCCTGGGTGCCGGTCAGGGTCCAGGAGGTGAAGAAGGAGCGGCGGTTGTCCGGGGCGTGCTCGAGCGTCATGGACGAGGCGCCGGCCTGCTCGCCGGCAGCGGAAAAGCCCTGGCAGAGACGCGCCAGCACCAGCAGGACAGGGGCCCACCAGCCGACCGTCTTGAAGTCCGGCAGGCAGCCGATGGCAAAGGTGGAGGCGCCCATCAGCAACAGCGTGAACATGAGGACCTTCCGGCGCCCTATCCTGTCACCGAAGTGGCCGAGGATAACGGCGCCGACCGGGCGGGCAATGTAGGCAAAGCCGAAGGTGGCGAACGACATGATCGCCGCGTTGGTGTCCGCGTCGGGGAAGAAGACATGCGGGAAGATCAGCGCGGCTGCGGAACCGAAGATGAAGAAGTCGTAATACTCGACGGCGCTGCCCAGGAAGCTGGCAAGGGCCGCCTTCTTCGGCGTCCCTCCTGTGGTTATACCCGGCGTCGTGGACGGGACAGTGTGGCTCATGGTGTTCCTTTGGTGTGACGACGTTGTCGCGGATGGATCAGGAAGGTCTCGGCTGCCGCTTGCTTAAGTGTGGTGCAGCCGGAGGTCCGTGGAAAGACCCGGACTAGTAGCCACATGGTGGAAGCTACTCGTGCGATGTAGCAATCATGACTGTGAGCGCAGTCACTTGTCAACAAAAATAATCACCATCTAGAAATAGCTCTCACTATGTGGGAACATCGATGCATGAGTGTGAATCAAAACACAGAAGTTCCCGCCGCTTCCGGGCATCCGGCGGAAGTCCCTTCGAAGCCTGCAAAGGCCGCCAGGGAGGACTCGCGGACGGACATGGTGGGCAAGGCCTTGGGTCTGCTGGTCCTCCTGGGCGACGAGCCGCGGGGTGCCAGCGCCGCGGAGATCTCCCGCCGCGCGGATCTGCCATTCAGCACCACGTACCGCCTGCTCGGCTCCCTGACGCGGGACGGCTTCGTTGACTACGAGCCGGACGGCCGCCGCTACCACCTGGGGCTGAGGGTCTTCCAGCTTGGCCAGCGCGTCTCCAACCACCACGGCTTCGCGGGTACGGCGCTGCCCATCCTGCGGCGCGTGACCGAGGAAACGGGTGAGGCGACGATCCTCTCCGTGCGGGACGGCATCCACCACCTGACGGTGAACAAGGTGGACGGCCCGCAGACGTTCCGGGTCACGAGCGACCCCGGGCATCTCGGGGCACTTCATACCACCTCAGTGGGCAAGGCACTGGTGGCGTTCGCCGACGACGCCACCCGCGCCCAGCTCGTCGAGGAACTGCCCCTGGAGCCGCTGACGGCGCTCTCCATCACGGACCGCGAGGCTTTCCGGGCCGAAATCGAGCAGGTCCGGCGCCAGGGCTTCGCCACCATGGACGAGGAAAACGAACTCGGCATGCGCGCCGTCGCCGTCCCGGTTTTCAACGCCCAGGGGCACGCCTTCGCCTCGCTGGCAACGGCGGTCCCGGTCTTCCGCCTGAGCATGGAGGCCCTCGCGGCCCTCGTGCCGCTGCTGCAGGCGGCGGCCGCCGAGCTGTCGGCCCGGCTGCCCCAGCGGTGACGGCCGACCAGCCTGCGGCCTAAACAAACCGGCGGCGTCATAATATGTTCATCATTCGAACAACAGTGCAACATGTGAACAAAATCTGTAATGTAATCCCTATCACCCGGCCCGCCGCGGACGCCGCAAGCGTCGCCGCCCGCCGAGTGCCGTTGTCAAAGGAGCAAACTGGATGAGCAATCGAGCAGAGTCCTTCCTCGTGGGCCTCGTGGGAGACGGCGTCATGCCCTCCCTCACGCCCTACATGCATGAACGCGAGGGCGACGTGCAGGGCCTCCGGTACCTCTACCGCCCCATCGACCTCACCGAACTCGGCCTGCCCGGCCGGGCCGTGGGGGAGTTGCTCTCCGGCGCCCGGAGCCTCGGGTTCAACGGATTGAACATCACGCACCCCTGCAAGCAGCTCGTGCTCGAGTACCTGGATGAGGTCTCCGCCGACGCCCGGCGCCTGGGCGCCGTCAATACCGTGGTGATCCGCGACGGCCGCTTCATCGGCCACAACACCGACTTCTCCGGCTTCGCCGCGGCGCTGGCCTCCGGGCTCCCCGGCGCCGCCCTGGATCGCGTGGTGCAGCTGGGAGCCGGCGGCGCCGGCTCCGCCGTCGCCTACGCCCTGCTCACCGCGGGGGTCCGCGAGCTGGACCTCGTGGACACCGACGCGGCCCGGTCCGCCGCCCGGGCGGCCGAGCTCGCCGGGTTCTTCCCGGACCGGACCGTCACCGCCCGGACGACGGCGGAGCTCCCGCAGCTCATGCCGCAGGCCGACGGCCTGGTGCACTGCACCCCCGTGGGCATGGCCGCCCATCCGGGGGTTCCGCTGGACATGTCCCTCGTGGAGTCCCGGCACTGGGTGGCCGACATCGTGTACCGGCCGATCGAAACAGAGCTCGTCCGCGAGGCGCGCGCCAAGGGCTGCGAGGTGCTCGACGGCGGCCGGATGGCCGTGGGCCAGGCGGCGGACGCCTTCCGGATCTTCACCGGGCGCCAGGCCGACGCCGACCGCATGCGCTCCCACTTCCTGGAACTTGTGGCCGCGGAAGAGGTGCCCGCCTGATGCGCACCGGGATCGCCACCGTCTGCCTCGCCGGCACCTTGCGGGAAAAAATGCAGGCCTGCGCGGTGGCCGGCTTCGACGGGATCGAGATCTTCGAACAGGACCTCGTGACGTCCCCGCTGAGCCCGGAGGACGTCCGGAAACTGGCCGCCGACCTCGGCCTGAACCTGGATCTCTACCAGCCCTTCCGGGACTTCGACAGCGTTCCCGAGGACCTGCTCGCCGCCAACCTGCGCCGCGCGGACGCCAAGTTCCGGCTCATGTCCCGCCTGGGCATGGACACCATGCTGCTCTGCTCCAACGTCGGCACCGCCACGATCGACGATGACGAGCTCCGCGCCGCACAGCTTTCCCGGCTCGCGGACCTCGCGGGTGACCACGGCGTCAAGGTCGCCTATGAGGCCCTGGCCTGGGGCAAGTACGTGAACGACTACGAGCACGCCCACCGGCTGGTTGGGATGGTGGACCACCCCAACCTGGGCACCTGCCTGGACTCCTTCCACATCCTCTCCCGGGACTGGGATACCGCGCCGATCGAGGCCTTCGACCCGGAGAAAATCTTCTTCGTCCAGGTCGCCGATGCCCCCAAGCTGTCCATGGACGTGCTGTCCTGGAGCCGGCACTACCGGGTGTTTCCAGGGGAGGGCCAGTTCGAACTCGCCAAGTTCATGGGCCACGTGGTCCGCGCGGGCTACACGGGACCGGTGTCGCTGGAAGTATTCAACGACGTCTTCCGCCAGGCCGACGTCGAACGCACCGCCGTCGACGCCATGCGGTCGCTGATCTGGCTCGAAGAGCAGAGCGCCGCCTGGCTCGAGGCAAACCCGGCGAATGCAGCAGACGGCATGGTCAGCGGGGCGGCCGGCCCGGTGTCCGGTGCCCTGCGCCGCTACCCCATGGAGCTGGCCACGCTTCCCCGCGTGGCCGAGCCCGCCGGCTTCAACTTCGCCGAGGTCCGGGCCGGTGACACCGCCGGACTGGAAACCCTGCTGGGCCAGCTGGGGTTTGCGTTCAACGGGCGGCATCGCACGAAGGATGTGCAATTGTGGACCATGGGCCACGCGCGCGTGATCATCAATGAAGAACCGGCAGCCATCGGCACGGCGACCGCTGCCGCCGGTACCGGCCAGCCGGCTCCCACCGCCCCTGCCATCTCCGCCCTGGGCTTCGACGTCGACTCTCCCGTCATCGCCGCCGCCCGCGCCCAGCAGCTCAAGGCCCCCGCCGTGCCGCGCAAGAGCCAGGCCAACGAGGAAGTCTTCCAGGGCTTCGCCGCGCCGGACTCCACCGAAATCTTCCTCTGCCAGGGCAGCCCGGACGGCACCGCCGCGTGGACCCGGGAATTCGGCGACGGCCTGGACGTCGCCGCGGCGGACCCGGCAGAGCACCCGGCCGCGGTGATCGACCACGTGAACCTTGCGCAGCCGTGGCAGCACTTCGACGAGGCCGTGCTCTTCTACACCAGCGCCCTCGCACTGGAACCGCAGCCGTTCGCCGAGGTGGCCAGCCCCACCGGGCTGGTCCGGTCCCAGGTGATGCTGACGCAGGACCGCGGCGTCCGCCTGGTGCTGAACCTGGCCCCGCTGATCCAGCAGGAAGGGACTGCCGGCACCGGCCACCGCCCCGGCTACCAGGAGCACATCGCCTTCGCCGTGGAAGACCTCGTGGCCACGGCCCGGTCCGCACGGGACCGCGGACTGGACTTCCTGCAGATCCCCGCGAACTACTACGAGGACCTCGACGCCCGGTTCGCTCTGGACCCGGAATTCCTGGCCACGCTCCGTGAGCTCAACCTGCTCTATGACCGCGACGCCGACGGCGAGTTCCTGCACTTCTACACCGCCACCGTGGGCAGCGTGTTCTTCGAAATGGTGGAGCGCCGCGGTGCCTACGACGGCTATGGCGCCCCGAACGCCCCGGTGCGGCACGCCGTCCAGTACGACCACCTGCACCAGCTGACCCGTACTTCCTGACCCCATCCGAACAACAAACACATCAACGAAAGGAGGCTGCTGTGCCTGAAGAAATCAACCTCGACGTCTTCAACGCCGACCCGATCACCGAGGACGTGTCCGACGAAGCCACGGAGACCGCACCAAAGACGCATGCGCCCGCTGTCCATGCCTTGGATACTGCCGCGGAGTCGCAGGCGGACCTCAGCGCCGAGATGAAGGCGATCGGCGAAGCGTACGCGCAGGCCCTCAAAGGCGGAGCCCCGGCCGAAACCCAGCCGCGGCTCGACTACGCGCCGTACCGCAGCAGCGTCCTGCGCCACCCCACCAAGGATCTGCACCACGCGGATCCGGAAACCATCGAACTGTACTCGCCGGCGTTCGGGCACATGGACGTGCACGCGCTGGAAGCGGACCTGACCATCGCGCACAACGGCGAGCCGCTCGGCGAACGCATCGTGGTCTCCGGCCGGGTGCTCGACGGCGACGGACGCCCCGTCACCGGCCAGCTCGTCGAAATCTGGCAGGCGAACTCCGCCGGCCGCTACATCCACAAGCGTGACCAGCACCCGGCACCGCTGGACCCCAACTTCACCGGCGTCGGCCGCTGCATCACGGGCGCGGACGGCTCCTACAGCTTCACCACCATCAAGCCCGGCGCCTACCCGTGGAAGAACCACCTCAATGCCTGGCGCCCGGCCCACATCCACTTCTCCCTGTTCGGGCAGGAGTTCACCCAGCGGATCGTCACCCAGATGTACTTCCCCGGCGACCAGCTGTTCCCGCTGGACCCGATCTACCAGTCGATCGTGGACCAGGATGCCCGCGACCGGCTCGTGGCCACCTACAACCACGAGCAGACCAAGCCTGAATGGGCTCTGGCGTACAACTGGGACATCGTCCTGACCGGGTCCAAGCGGACCTGGACCGAAAACGAGGCATTGGGCGCAGGAGGCGATGAGAATGAATAGCAACGCCGTGGGTAAACTCACCCCGACACCGGGCCAGACCGTGGGGCCGTTCTATGGCTACGCCCTGCCCTTCGCCAAGGACCGCGAGCTCCTGGCTCCCGGATCCCCGGGTTCCATCCGGCTCCAGGGCACCGTCTATGACGGCGCCGGGCACCCGATCCCGGACGCGATCCTGGAGATCTGGCAGGCCGACGCGGACGGCAAGGTCCCGCACCGCACGGGCTCCCTGGTCCGGGACGGCTACACCTTCACCGGCTTCGGCCGCAGCGCTGTCGGCAACACCGGCGTCTTCACCTTCACCACGGTGAACCCCGGCCCCACCGAGGAGGGCGCGGCGCCGTTCATCGCCGTCGCCGTCTTTGCCCGGGGCCTGATGAACCGCCTGTTCACCCGCGTCTACCTGCCGGAGGACGAGGAGGCCCTGGCCAAGGATCCGCTGCTCAGCTCGCTTGACCCGGACCGGCGCCGGACCCTGATCGCACACCGGGATCCCGACGGCGGACTGAGCTGGGACATCCGCCTCCAGGGCGACGGCGAGACCGTGTTCCTGGATTTCAGCAGCGCCGAGGGTGCCTCCAAGTGACCTTCTTCGAAACCGACGGCGACGCCGGCCTGCTCAGTCCCGTGTCGGCGTCGCCGTTCGTGGCGGCGCTGACCGGGGACCGTGCGGTGCTCGCCGCCATCCTCAAGGTCGAGGCCGCCTGGGCGGCGGTCCTGGACGAGGCCGGCCTGGCCCCGGCCGGGTCCGCCGCGGTGGTGGCCGCCGCCGCGGACGTGCAGCTGTACGACGTCGCGGGCCTCGCCGTCCGGGCGCAAGGCGGCGGCAACCCCGTCATCCCGCTGCTCGCCGACCTCCGGGAGCAGGTCAGGAACCTGGACACCGCCGGACTCGGCGCCGTCCGCGCCGTTCACACCTCGCTGACCAGCCAGGACGTGCTCGACTCGGCCCTGATGGTGCTGGCCGACGGGGCCATCCGCGAACTTCTCGCGGAGCTCCGGTCGGCAACGGCCGCCCTCGCCGGCCTCGCCGAAACCCACGGGCACACGCTTTGTGTCGCCCGCAGCCTGACCCAGCACTCGCTTCCCTACACCTTCGGGCTGCGGGCCGCGCAATGGTTCAGCGGGCTGGCCACCGCGGCCGGCCGGCTCGAGGCCCTCGAACTGCCGGTACAGACCGGCGGCGCCGCCGGGACCCTCGCTTCCGGCACTGTACTTATTGACGGCGCTGTACTCACTGCCGGCGCTGGGCCGGCCGCGGGGACACTGTCCCCGTTTGACCTCGCCGACCGGCTGGCCGCCCGCCTGGGTCTCGCTCCCGTTCCTGCCCCCTGGCACACCAACCGGCTGGCCGTAACCTCGCTCGGCGACGCGCTGGCGGCGGTGACCGACGCGGCCGGAAAGGTGGCCGCGGACGTCCTGTTCCTCAGCCGGCCCGAAGTTGCCGAGGTTGCGGAACCGCGCGTCGCGGGGCGCGGCGTGTCCTCGGCCATGCCGCAGAAGCAGAACCCCGTGCTCTCCGTGCTGATCCGCAGCGCCGCCCTGCAGGCCCCGGCGCTGGCCGCACAGCTGCATCTCGCGGCCGCCAATTTCAACGACGAACGCCCCGACGGCGCCTGGCACAGCGAATGGGCGGCCCTGCGCCAGCTGCTGCGCCTGGCCCTCGGCGCCGCGGTGCAGCTGCGCGAACTGGCCGAAGGGATGGCGGTCTTCCCCGGCGCGATGCGCCGCAACCTCGAGCTCGGCGGCCCGCTGCTGCTCTCCGAAGCCGTCAACGCCGCCGTCGCACCGCTTTTGGACCGGACCGTTGTGGACGGGAACGGCGCCGGCCCGGGAGCAGCCCGGACCGGGAAACAGCGGCTCCAGGCCGTCGTGGACGAAACGCTCCTGGCCCCGGCTGCGGAGCAGGCAGACACCTACCGGGCACTGCTCCGCGCCGCTGTCCCGGAGGAGCTGCTCAGCGACGCCCGGCTTGAGGAACTTTTGAACCCGGCCAACTACCTCGGCCAGGCCGTTGAGATCTCCCGCCGCATCCTCGCGGCGTATCCGGAATACACCGGCCACGCCGGCGCCCTCGCCCACCACATCCAGAACGGAGCTTCCCGTGGCTAGACCCACCGTCAAAGCAGTCCTGCTGTCGCCCCAGCGCGAACTCGGCGACAAGCCCCTCCTCATCGTCGGGCCCTCGCTCGGAACATCCTCCCTGCTGTGGAGCCAGGCCGGCACATTGCTGGGCGCCGACGTCGACGTCATCGCCTGGGACCTGCCGGGGCACGGCGTCTCGCCCGCGGCGGAGGAGACCTTCACGGTCGCCGACCTCGCGGATGCCGTGATCGGCCTGGTCGATTCGATCGCCCCGGGCGCGCGCTTCCACTACGCCGGGGTATCCCTCGGCGGCGCCACCGGACTGCAGCTTGGCATCAAGCACGGCGACCGGCTCAAGAGCCTCTCCGTGCAGTGCTCCGGCGCGAAGCTCGGCACTGCCGAGGGCTGGCTGGAACGCGCCGAAACCGTGCGCACGCAGGGCACCCCGGTGATGATCCAGGGGTCCGCGCAGCGCTGGTTCGCGCCGGGCTTTATGGAGAGCCAGCCGGAGCTCAGCAGCCGGCTCCTGCACAGCCTCCGGGACGCCGACCGCTTCAGCTACGCCTTCTGCTGCGAGGCCCTGGCCGGCTTCGACGTGCGGGACCAGCTCGGCACCATCCGCGTCCCCACCCAGGTTGTGGCGGGCGCCCTGGACGACGTCGCCCCGCCGTCGATGGCCGGGGAAGTCGCCGCGGGTATCACCTCCGGCGGCGGCACTGCTACGGCCGTCAGCCTGGAGGGCGTGGCACACCTGGCGCCGTTCGAGGCGCCGGGCCACGTCGCCGAGCTGCTTAAGGGCCTCATCACCTGGACCGAGACCCAGGGAGCGGGGGCATGACTCTCTCCGAAACCGGCAGTGCCGAATTCAACGGGCTCGAACGCAACGGTGTGGTCCAGCCCGGCGCGACCAGCCAGGAGATCTATGACGGCGGCATGAAAGTCCGCCGCGAGGTCCTCGGCGCCGCGCACGTGGACCGCGCCAACGCCAACAAGGATTCCTTCACCGAGGACTTCCAGGACATGATCACCAGGATTGCCTGGGGCGGCATCTGGACCCGGCCCGGGATCAGCCGCCAGATGCGCTCAGCCGTCACCCTGACCGCCATGGTGGCCCACGGGCACTGGGAAGAACTGGCCATGCACATCCGCGCCGCCATCACCAACGGCCTGAGCCGGGACGAGATCAAGGAAATCCTGCTCCAGACCGCCATCTACTGCGGGGTCCCCTCCGCCAACACCGCGTTCAAGACCGCCCAGCAGGTCTTCCATTCCATGGACGACGCAGCCATGGACGAAGCAGAAACGGACAAGAACCCATGAATCAGGCATTTATTTATGACGCTGTGAGGACGCCGTTCGGGAAGTTCGGTTCCGGCCTCGCCGGGATCCGCCCGGATGACCTTGCCGCGCACGTGATCCGCGAATCCGTGAAGCGCGCCCCGGCCCTCGACGTGGAGCGGATTGACGAGGTGGTGTTCGGCAACGCGAACGGCGCCGGGGAGGAGAACCGCAACGTCGCCCGGATGGGCACCCTGCTGGCCGGGCTGCCGGTCTCGATTCCGGGCACCACGGTCAACCGGCTCTGCGGGTCCTCGCTGGACGCGGCGATCATCGCCTCCCGCCAGATCAACACCGGCGACGCCGAGCTGATGCTGATCGGCGGCGCCGAATCGATGTCCCGGGCCCCGTGGGTGCTGCCCAAGACCGAGAAGCCCTACCCGGCCGGGGACCTGACCCTGGCCTCCACCACGCTGGGCTGGCGGCTGGTGAACCGGGCCATGCCGGCGGACTGGACCATCTCCCTGGGCGAGGCCACCGAACGGCTGGCGGAGAAGTACGGCGTGACCCGGCAGGCGCAGGACGAGTTCTCCGCCGGCTCCCACAATCTCGCCGCCGCGGCCTGGGACGAGGGGTTCTACGACAACCTCGTCGTCCCGGTCCCGGGCACGGACCTGGTCCGCGACGAGGGCATCCGTCCCGGGTCCTCGGCGGAGAAGCTCGCCGGGCTCAAGACCGTGTTCCGGACCGGGAACGGCACCGTCACGGCCGGGAACGCGTCCCCGCTCTCTGACGGCGCGTCCGCGGCGTGGCTGGGCAGTGAAAAGGCCGCCGGGCTCCTGGGTATGGAGCCTGTGGCCCGGATCGCGGGGCGCGGCGCGCACGCCAACGATCCCCAGTACTTCGGCTACGCCCCGGTCGAGGCCGCGAACAAGGCCCTCGCCAAGGCCGGCATCGGCTGGGACCAGGTCGGCGCCGTCGAACTGAACGAGGCGTTCGCCGCGCAGTCCCTGGCCTGCATCAACGCCTGGGGCATCGACGCGTCAATCGTGAACCGGCACGGCGGCGCGATCGCCATGGGCCACCCGCTCGGCGCCTCCGGCGGGCGGATCCTGGGCACCCTGGCCCGGTCCCTGCAGGCCTCCGGGCAGCGCTGGGGCGTCGCCGCGATCTGCATCGGCGTCGGCCAGGGCCTCGCCGTCGTGCTCGAAAACGTAACTTCCCGCGATGCGGCATAGAGGACAGGGCTAAGAGAGATGCTGAATTTCATCGACACCGTCGGCGAGGCCGTCGCCGGCATCGAGGATGGTTCCACCGTGATGATCGGCGGCTTCGGCAACGCCGGGCAGCCGTTCGAGCTCATCGACGCGCTGCTGGAGTGCGGCGCCACCGGCCTGACCGTAGTGAACAACAACGCCGGCCAGGGCGACCAGGGCCTGGCCCTGCTGATCAAGGAAGGCCGGGTGAAGAAGATGATCTGCTCCTTCCCGCGGCAGTCCGACTCCTGGCATTTCGACGCCAAGTACCGCGCCGGCGAGGTTGAGCTCGAACTGGTCCCGCAGGGAAACCTCGCCGAGCGGATCCGTGCCGCCGGCGCCGGGATCGGCGGTTTCTTCACGCCCACCGGCTACGGCACCATGCTCGCCGAAGGCAAGGAAACCCGCTTCCTGGACGGCAAGTGGCAGGTGTTCGAGACCCCCATCCACGCCGACGTCGCCCTCATCAAGGCCCTCACAGCGGACGGCCGGGGCAACCTGGTCTACCGTAAAACCGCGCGGAACTTCGGCCCCATCATGGCCGCCGCCGCGAAACACACCATCGCCCAGGTGTCCGGGATCGTCCCCACCGGCGGCCTGGACCCGGAAAACATCGTGACCCCCGGCATCTACGTCAACAGCATTGTGAAGGTGGCCTGAGATGAGCATCCCAACCAATGACCAGAGTCTGCGGACCGGCAACCAGGCCGACCTCCAGACGTCCGGCAAGCCGCTGGGCCGTGACGATCTCGCCCGCCTCGTGGCCGGCGACATCGCCCCCGGATCCTTCGTGAACCTCGGCATCGGCCAGCCCACCCTGGTCTCGAACTACCTCGAGCCGGAGCAGAACATTACGCTCCACACCGAGAACGGCATGCTCGGCATGGGCCCGGAGGCCACGGGGGAGCAGATCGACGGCGACCTCATCAACGCAGGGAAGATCCCCGTGACCGAACTGCCGGGGGCGTCCTACTTCCACCACGCTGACTCCTTCGCGATCATGCGCGGCGGACACCTGGACATCTGCGTCCTGGGCGCCTTCCAGGTTTCCGCCACCGGCGACCTCGCCAACTGGCACACCGGGGCCCCGGACGCGATCCCCGCCGTCGGCGGCGCCATGGACCTCGCCACCGGCGCCAAGGACGTCTTCGTCATGATGACGCTCCTGACCCGCGACGGCGTGTCCAAACTCGTGGAGACCTGCACGTACCCGCTCACCGGGATCGGCTGCGTGACCCGCGTCTACACCGACAAGGCCGTCTTCCTGACCGGACCCGACGGCGTCCAGGTGCGGGAGACCTTCGGCTGCACGCTCGAGGAACTCCAGGCCATGGTCCCGATGCCGCTCCGGGCGGCGGACCCAAGCTGACAGGCCTGCGGCCGGACAAGCTGTGGGCACCGCTAAAGTGATGCGGGACCGAGAGGCGGAAAATGACTGAGCCAGCCAAGAGCGGCGGCGCGCCCGCGGCCAGCGACCAGTACGTGCAGTCGCTGGCGCGCGGGCTCGCAGTGATCCGTGCCTTCGACACGGAACACCCCAAAATGACGCTGACCGAGGTGGCGGCCCGGACCGAGCTGACCCGGGCCACCGCCCGGCGGTTCCTGCACACGCTCGCGGAGCTGGGCTATGTCCGCACGGACGGCAAGATCTTCGCCCTGACTGCCAAAGTGCTGCAGCTCGGCTACGCCTACCTGTCCGGGCTCTCCCTGCCGCAGCTCGCCCAGCCGCATCTGGAAGAGCTCTCCCTCGAACTGGGGGAGTCGACGTCGGCCGCGGTGCTCGAAGGCACCGACATCGCCTACATCGCCCGGGTGTCCACCCGGCGGATCATGACGGTCGGCATCACGGTGGGCACCCGCTTCCCCGCCTACGCCACGTCCATGGGCAGGGTGCTGCTCGCGGCCCTCCCGCCGGCGAAGCTGGAAGAGTACCTCGCGGCAGCCGAGATCCGGCCCCTGACTCCCGGAGCCATCGGAACGCGGGCCGCCCTCCTGGCGGAGCTGGATACTGTTCGCGCCCAGGGCTGGTGCCTGCTGAACCAGGAGCTGGAGCTGGGCCTGATGTCCATTGCGGCGCCCGTCCACGACGGGCCGAAAGTGGTGGCGGCCATCAACGTCTCGCTGCAGGCCCAGACGGTATCCGCGCAGCCCGATCCGGACTCCTATCTCAAGGCCGTGCGTGAGGCGGCGCTGGCCACGGCGGAAATTATCTCCGCGGACCTGACCTCGGGCCGGTGAAACGCGTTTCAGACGGTACGTCTGGGAAGGCGTACGTCCTGGGAAGAGAACCGTCAGGTAGCGGGATCCGGGATCGGCTCAGTTGAAACCGTGATCGTCACGCCACCGGGTTCGTCACCGATTTTCAAATGCAGGTCCCTGCCCACCAGCAAGGCATGGATGTCTTCGCTGCCTCCGGGCGCGATCTGCTCGGCCAGCCGCGTGAGCGCCAGTGCCATCGCCCGGCCCCAGTCGTGCGGATCGACGCTGGATGATTCTGCCGTCGCTGAGTAATTCTCTGTTTCAGTCATCTGCCCCCGCTTTCGGCGTCCGGAGCGCAGCCTCCGGCACATCACGAAGTCCAGTCTAGTGAGCCTGCGGAGCGCACGTCCACGATTCGCGCCGGCCCTGCGCAGGTTACGCGGGCACTGCGGCTAGGATTTTAGTTCGGGAACCCTCCGCCGAATTGCCCCTAAGGACGCCATGACAGAGAACAGCACCGCGACGTCGGAGACCCTGGAAACCGGGGACAATACAGCGTCCCGGCGCGCCGCCGTGGTTATCAACCCCATGAAGTCTCCCGGCGACAGCTTCCGCGCCTCCTTCTTCCGCCTGTGCGAGACCCAGGGCTGGGCGGATCCGCTGTGGCTGGAAACCACGAAGGAGGACACCGGGCTGGGCCAGGCCCGCGAGGCGCTGGAGGCCGGAGTCGACGTCGTAATCGCCGCAGGCGGCGACGGAACGGTCCGCTGCGTGGCGGAAGTCCTCGCAGGCACCGGAACGCCGATGGGCCTGGTGCCCCTGGGGACCGGGAACCTGCTGGCCCGCAATCTCGGCATCGACATCACCGACCCCGTGGCGGCCAGCTACGACGTCCTGAGCGGCACGGACACCAAGGTGGACGTAGTGAAGGCCACGCTGGATCACGCCGAGACGGAATCCACCTTCCTGGTGATGGCCGGACTTGGCTACGACGCTGCGATCATGGCCAACACCGTCGACGAACTCAAGGACCGCGTGGGCTGGCTCGCGTACGTTGAGGCGGGCATCCGGCACCTGCCGGGCAAGCCCATCAGGGCGAAAATCAGCATGGACGGCGAGCACCCGGTACGGCGCCGCATCCGCAGCGTGATGGTGGGTAACTGCGGCAAGATCATGGGGGGCGTGGAGATCTTTCCCGACGCCAAGATCGACGACGGCATCCTGGACGTCGTGATTTTGGCCCCCATCGGCCGGTTCGGCTGGCTGGATGTGCTGGCCGGCGTCTTCGGCCGGAGGAACGCCAAGAACGCGTCGGTGGAATACTTCGCTGGAAAGTCAGCCGAGATCGAACTCGCCCACGAGCAGGAATTCCAGCTCGACGGCGACCCCCTCGGCAAGGCCAAGCACCTCAAGGTCACGGTCGAGCAGGATGCCCTCACCATCCGGATGACAGGCATCTGACCCTGCGCCAACCATCGGCCGGCTATTTCACCGGCCAGCCGGGCCACCGGCCGGCCGGGCCGGCTAACGCGCCGCCGGCCGGTGCGCCAGGATCTCCGCGAGTTCGGCCAAACGGTGCGCGCGGGCGGATTCGGCAGGCGTAAATGGCTCGCCGGGCCGGGAAAACGTGATGGGCCCGTGCCACGCCGTAGGGATCTTCAGGACCGTCCCGTCACCGCCCGTCTGGGGTGGGACCTCGGTGTTGCCGGCGATGATCCGTGCCCGCAGCAGTTCCGCGACCGCCAGCGGCAGCTCCTCCGGGCTGGCGGCGATCCGGGCGGCCAGGCTCAGCGCGCCGGTTTGCCCGTCGGCCATGGCCAGGGCGGTGGTCGGCCAGACGTGCGGGTCCGCTCCGCCGCCGGCCCGCAGCGCCCGGAGCAGCTCGGCTTCGCGGACTTCGCCCGGGGCCGAGAGCACAAACTCGTCCAGCACACCGCCGGCCACGGGGTGAACATGAATGCTGAGGATGTTCGTGTTCAGCGCGGCCAGGGCCTGCGTCAGTTTCTGCAGCGACCCGGGCTTGTCTTTCAGGACGGTCCGCGCCCGCCACAGGGCGGGTGCGGCGCCGAGCCGTTTACGGTGCCGCAAGGCCGGGGCATGCAGCCAGCCCCTGAGCATCCGGGCCGCCGAGGGTTCGGCCACCCAGATCACCAGGATGGTCGCGGTCAGGGTCAGCACCAGGACCTTGGCAACGTAGGGCAGGTGGGTTTCCACCACCGCCGCGTGCACCAGCAGTTCGATCGGGAGCATCACGGCGACATTGGCCAGGGTCAGCCGTGCCTTGGTCGGTTCGGGCATCTGGCCGCACACTTCGCAGCTCAACTCGGAAGTGGCCGGGGACTGGGCTTTGCCGGTGGTTTTGGCAGGGTTTTTGCCTGCGGAAGTGCGCGTCATGCTCCCATGATCCCGGCCGGCTGTTTCGGCCGGGTTGCCGCCGGGTGACGGTTTCGCGCCGGGACCGGGCCAGGCCAGGTGATCGTGCTGTTACAAGCCCGGTCCACCCTCCGGGCCGCGCAGGAGCTGGTGGCGGTGGGCGTAAAGGTCGCGGAGCAGGGCGACCTCGGCCAAGTGGTGGATCATCTCACGGTTGATGTGCAGGACCAGTGCTGCCATGGGGGCATCGGCGTACGGGCCTTCGGCCGGCCCGCAGGGTGCCGCCAAACCTGATTCGTGGAGGCCCTTCACGCCGTGGATCCACCGGCCGTAGTACTCGTCCAGCTGGGCCAGCGCCCCGGCCGCGGTGCCGGGGTAGGCGAAGCTCTGGTAGTCCACCGGTGGGCCGCCAAAGTGCGATGCCGTGCGTGCGCCGAGGACGCCGACCAGAATGTGGCACAGGCGCCACGCAATGGTTGTCACCGGAGCAGGAACGGGCTCCGGGTAGCTGAAATCTATGGTGAATTCGCCCGAACCCGGCGCGGCCGGGGGTGTTGAGGCGTCTTTGCGGCGGACATTCCAGCCCGGTACCGGCTCCCAAAAGTACTCGTGGTCAGTCAACCCGTCCAGCCGCGGCCGGGCCTGGTTGGCAAAATGCCAGTCCAGTTGGTCCACCAGCTCGTGGTTCCACTTAAGGTCCGGCATGGTGTTCCTCCTTGGCAGCCAGGCTCGCGCGGCGGGGCCCCTACATCAAAGCACTCCGGTCCGGCCGCCCGCCAGAGGGCCAGGCAAGGAGGGGTCAGACGTGAGTTCGGATTGCGGTTCCGGCCGGCTCGGACGAGTGTGCCTTGCCATCCGGGTACTCCCCGTCCGGGTGATCCCCGACGCGGGCACGGGTGGCGGCGGAGTCCGGGCCGGCCAGATTGGCCAGCAGGTCGCGGATCTCGGCCAGCAGCGCGGTGTCGGCCGGGATGGGTTTCTCCTCGGGCTCGGCTGCCTTGAGCCGGTT
This sequence comes from Arthrobacter sp. P1_D4, assembly GCF_056406115.1. Classification (NCBI taxonomy): domain Bacteria; kingdom Bacillati; phylum Actinomycetota; class Actinomycetes; order Micrococcales; family Micrococcaceae; genus Arthrobacter; species Arthrobacter sp. P1_D4. Next base: position 194,365 of record NZ_JBFUAU010000016.1, read on the forward strand.
CTTGACCATTCGGTTGATCCGGTTCATGGGGGCCACGAAAATGAAGTACACCACCGCGGCGGTGATGAGGAAGGTCAGGAAGGCCGTCACCACGGCGCCGATGTTGATGAAGGTCTTGTCGTTGCCAGGCCAGACGTAGAAGCCCAGGCCGTGGGTCTCGACCCCGCCGGCGGCAGCCAGGATCGGGTTGACGACGTTTGCGGTGAACGCGCTGACCAGGGCCGTGAAGGCGGTGCCGACCACGACGGCAATGGACAGTTCGATCACGTTGCCGCGCAGGATGAAATCCTTGAATCCTCTGAGCATGGGGAACCTCCGGTGTGCGTTGCGGGCTTGATTCAACCGATAGACGCTACCACTTCGCGGTGCAGCCGGCCGATCCCGATCAACGGATTCCGATGCCGCCGCCGCGCCGTTCCGGCGTAAACTCCCCCTTGGATGCCAGCGCCGCCGTCGTAACACTCCGGCTGCAACGAAAGGCATCCCGACCCGTGAGAACCCGCCCATGAAGAGCTTTTTCGCTGTAAGGCCGGCGCCATGAAAGTGTTCGCCGAGATGTTCACCATCGCGCCGGGCAACAAGGACCACCAGGTTGCCTTCCGCTGCGCCGTGGGAGTCTTTGTTCCGCTGATCACGCTGGTGCTGCTGGACCGCCTGGACCTGGCAATCTTCGCTTCCTTCGGCGCCTTCACCGGCATCTACGGCCGCAACGAGCCGCACGCCAGGCGCCTGACCCTGCAGGTCCGGGGCGGCGGGCTGATGCTGCTGGTGATGTTCCTGGCCGCCCTCACCGCGCGGGTGGACGCCCTGGCCGGGCTGTCGGCGGCAGACACCACCTGGGTCCTGGTGGTGGCCACGACCGTGATCGCGTGGGGATGCTCCCTGGTTGTCGCGTGGTGGCGCCTGCGCCCCGCCGGTTCGCTGTTCCACATCTTCGCGTTCGCGGCCATCGCGTCAATCCCCAACCAGCCGCCGCTGTGGCAGGCCATGCTGGTGGCGGTCCTCACGGTGGCTTTCTCCCTGCTGCTCGGCCTGTCCTCGCGGGTGGCCCGGAGCCACCGGACCCCGTGGGTAAATCCGAGACCGGCGGCCCTCACTCCGCGGGAGAAACGCACCGCGTGGCACGAAAGCTGGGGTTACCTCGTGGCGGCAGGCCTGGCGGGAACGCTGGGGACCCTGGCCGGGGAATGGCTGGGCATTGGCCACAACTACTGGGCGATGGTGGCCGCCGTCGTTCCGCTGGTGGGCCACACCACCCGGCACCGCGTCAGCCGCGGCCTGCAGCGAATCGCGGGCACAGCCCTGGGGCTGGTGCTGCTCGCCGGCATCCTGCTCCTGCAGCCGACGCCCTGGCAGACGGTGCTCGTCATTGCCGCGTGCCAGTTCGGCGCCGAGATGTTCATCGCGCGCCAGTACATGCTGGCGCAGGTTTTCGTCACGCCGCTGGCGCTGATCTCCACGCTTCTCGTGGCACCCGTGCCGCCCGGCATCCTGCTCCGCGACAGAATCGTGGAGACCATCATCGGTGCCGCCGTCGGCATCGCCGTCGTGCTGGCGCCCGGCGCGTGGCGCAAACTCAGGGTCCGCCGCGAGGCGCGGACCCCGGAGCGCTTCTCCTAGGAGCGCCTGACGGCTACGGGTGCCCGACGCTGGCGCCGGCGCGGGACACTGCCGGGACGGTTTGCGGAACAAAGGCGAGGGCGAGGACCGCCAGGACCGCGGCGGCGGCGAAAACATAGAAGCCCCACGGGTAGGCGATGCCGGCGGCCACCAGCGCGCCGGTGACGGCCGGGCCCATAATTGCCCCCAGCCGGCCCACGCCGGCGGCAAAGCCCAAAGCGGTGCCGCGCAGGCGGACGGGGAAGAGCTGGGTGACCCAGGCGTAGACCAGAACCTGGGAGCTGAAGACGAAGACGCCGGTGACGAAGACGGCGGCATAGAGCACCACTTCGTTCTGGATCTGGATGCTGAGCGCGGCCAGGAACACGGCGGAGAGGCCAAACCAGAGCAGGACGATCTTCTTGGTCCCGTGCCGGTCGGCCAGGACCCCGGCGATCAGCAGGCCCACCACGGCGCCCACGTTCAGGACCAGGAGCAAGGCGAGGCCGGCGTTCAGGCTGTAGCCGGCGGAGGCCATGAGCTGCGGCAGCCAGGTGTTCAGGCCGTAGACCAGCAGCAACCCCATGAAGGACGCCACGGCCACACCGGCCGCAATCAGCGGGTAGGGCTTGCGGCCCAGATCCCGGAAGCTGGCGCGTTCTTCCGCGGGCGCGGCCGCGGCCTGCGCGCGGGCCTGGCTGCCGGCCGGGGAAGCGCCGGCCGGGGACTTGGCGGCCGCAGGGATGTGGTGGACCGGCGGGAGGGTCTCCGGAAGCTTGAACCACAGGAAGGGGACCAGGGCGAAGCCGGCCAGGCCGCCGGCCACGAACATGGTCCGCCAGCTTGGAATGACCATGAGGGCCAGGAACGCGGTGGCCACGGCGCCGACGTGGTACCCGGTCATGGTCCGGGTGGTGGACTTTCCGGCCGTTCCGGCGGGTGCGTAGTCGTTCATGTACGCCAGGGCGGCGGGCAGGCAGGCGCCCAGGCCGAGCCCCGCCAGCAGCCGGAACGCGCTGAACCACGCCACGTTGGGTGCGAAGACGACGGCGATCGTAAAGAGGGAGAACCACGCCACGCAGGCCACCAGCAGGTTCCGCCGGCCAAAGCGGTCCGAGAGCGGGGCGATGAAGAGCGCGCCGAGCCCCACACCGACCAGGGAGACGGTTGCCGCGAACGTCGCCCCAACGGCGTCGAAGCCAAGTTCCTGCGACTTGATGAGGGTCGGGATGACCGTGCCGAGCACCACCAGGTCAAAGCCGTCCAGCACCATGGCCAGCCAGCAGAGCCACACGGGCCACCGTGATTTCTCTCCCGATGACGACGACTTGTCCAATGACGACGTTGACATTGTTACCTCAGCGCTAGTGTTTAGGTGATTCCGTGCCCTGGCCGGTGTTCGCGGGGCCTCTTTCCATTGTGAGAGTTGTATCACCGCGCCGTGTTGCATGGGACACTTAAAACCATTCAACGGAAGGGATTTGGTGGCCAATTCGAACTCCGGCGACTCGGTGGTGGACCGGGTCCTGCGGTTGATTGCCGCGTTCCCTGAAGGCGTCACGGCGCTGCCGCTCTCGGAGCTTGCCGCGAGGGCCGAGCTCCCCCTGACCACCGCGCACAGGCTCGTCCGGCAGTTGGCCGGGCACGGCCTGCTCGACGTCGGCCCCGGCGGCTCCGTCAGCCTGGGCCTGCGGCTCTGGGAGCTCGCCAACCGCAATTCCCCCACGCTCGAACTCCGCCAGGCGGCCCTGCCGTTCATGGAGGACATCCAGCAGGTGCTGCATCAAAACGTGAACCTCGCCGTGCTGGACGGGCGGGAAGCGCTCTTTGTGGAGCGGCTGTCCCGCCGCGGCTCCGTCGCCAACCGGGCGCAGGTGGCCGGCCGGATGCCCGTGCACGTGTCCTCCGCCGGGCTGGTGCTCATGGCCAACCAGCCCCGCCCCGTCCAGGCCGAGTACCTCGAGGGATTCAGTGATCCGACCGGCCGGCTGCCCCTGGAGGATCTCCGCGCCCTCCTTGGCGAGGCCGCCCATCGGGGCTATGCCCAGCTGGCCGGCGTCGTGGACCCTGACACGTGGGGGATCGCGGTTCCGGTGCTGGACCGCAGGAAGCACACCGTGGCGGCCCTCGGCGTCGTTGTTCCCCTTCGCGAGGCGCGCCTGCAGGCGCTTGTTCCCGCCCTCCAGACGGCGGCGCGGGGGATCGGGCGGCGGCTGGGAGAGCCCCGCGAGAATCCCGTATTCCATTCAGCGGAATCCATGTAACGCGCATCACCCCCGGGGGAGCACACTGTTAGCCGGAAGACGAAAACGGCCCCGGCTCCGACCGCCCGGACCCCGCAACGAAGCGAGACGCACATGGCACAGCGAAAAGTCATCACCACCCAGGTAGCCATCATCGGTGCCGGCCCGGCCGGACTCATGCTGTCCCACCTGCTGGCCAAGGCCGGCATCGAATCCACCGTCCTGGAGATCCGCAGCCACCAGGAGATCTCCGAGACGGTCCGTGCCGGCATCCTTGAGCACGGCTCGGTCAACATGCTCGTCGACAGCGGTGTCTCCGACCGCGTACTGCGTGACGGCGACCGGCATGACGGAATCGAACTGCGGTTCAACGGCGAAAGCCACCGGATCGACTTCCAGGACCTCGTCGGGGAATCGGTGTGGCTGTACCCGCAGACGGACGTGTTCCTGGACCTCGCCGCACGCAGGAAGGCCGACGGCGGCGATGTCCGCTACGGCGTCACGGACACCACCATCCACGACATCGAAGCCAAGCCCAAGGTCTGGTTTACCGATGCGGACGGCGTCGACTACGAGGTCCAGGCCGACTTCATCGCCGGCGCGGACGGCTCGCGCAGCCACTGCCGGTTCCAGATTCCCGAGGCGCACCGCAAATGGTACTTCCACGAGTACCCCTTCGCCTGGTTCGGCATCCTGGCCGAGGCGCCGCGCAGCTCCGCCGAGCTGATCTACGCCAACTCGGAGAACGGCTTCGCCCTGATCAGCCAGCGCACGGAGACGGTCCAGCGGATGTACTTCCAGTGCGACCCCAACGAGGACGTCAACAACTGGGATGAGGACCGCATCTGGGACGCCTTCCGCAGCCGCGTCAACGGCAACGGCTTCGAGGTCAAGGAAGGGCCCGTGATCGACAAGACGGTCCTGAAATTCCGCAGCTTCGTCCACGCCCCCATGCGGCACGGCAACCTGTTCCTCGCCGGGGACGCCGCGCACACGGTGCCGCCCACCGGGGCCAAGGGCCTGAACCTGGCGCTGCATGACGTCAAGGTCCTCTTCGAGGGATTCGACAGCTTCTATGCCAGCGGCTCCACCGCGCTCCTGGACGCCTACAGCGACCGCGCCCTGAACAGGGTGTGGAAGGCCCAGCAGTTCTCCTACTGGATGACTTCCATGCTGCACACCCCTGCCGGCGCCGATGATTTCTCCCGCGCCCGCCAGCTTGGCGAGCTCCAGTCCGTGGTGTCCTCCCGCCACGGCAGCGCCTACCTCGCGGAGGCCTACACCGGCTGGCCGGGCGCCCGCTAGAGCACCGGCCGGAATCCCGGCAGGGGGTTGATATTTCCATCGACAGGCCTAGGGGCCAGGACTAGCCTATAACCGTCCCAGCATGACCCGACAAGGACGATGGAGAGGTGTCCGATCATGGGAACCGCAGAGAATGTTGAACTGGTCCGGCGGGGTTACACGGCCTTCAACGCAGGGGATATGGCGACCCTCAGCGACCTGTTCGCGGAGGACGCAGTCTGGCACGTTGCCGGAAGCGGCGTGCTATCCGGAACCAAACAGGGCCGCGACGCGATCCTGGCGTACTTCGGTGAACTGGGAGCGCGCACCCAAGGTCACTTCCAAGCCAACGTCGAGGACATCGTCGGCGGGGAAAACCATACGGTCGCGATCCAGCAAACCCACGGGGAAGCCAACGGCAAAACCCTGGACATGCCGACCGTCATCACGTTCGTGGTCCGCGACGGACAGATCGCGGAAGGACGGGAGTTCTTCGAGGACACGGCCAAGGCAGACGACTTCTGGACCTGACCGAACAACCGCATGATCGGCCCCGCCCGCAGGCTGTTTCCATCATCGGCGGCGGCATCGCCGGGCTGGCTCTTGCAGCCCGACTGGATCCCGCGCGTTTCGAGGTCACCGTCACCGAACAGCGGTACGGGCTCCCGACCGTGGGGACATCCTTGGCCATGTGGCCCGCGGCCCAGCGCGCCCTGGGCGATTTGGGCATCCTGGACGCCGTCAGGGAGGCCAGCCCGGTGATCGACGGCATGACCGTCCGGGCGGCCTCCGGCAGGGCCTGGACATCAGCGCAGGCGACGGGGCTGATCGGCGTCTCCCGGGTTGATCTCATCCGGCTCCTCGACGGTGCAGTCCCGGGCAGCGTGCGCCGGGTGTCCGGCCGCCTCGACGTCGTCCGGCCTGGTCCTGCCGGCCTCGTGGTGGGCGCCGACGGTGTCCACAGCGCGGTGCGCCGCAGCTGCTGGGGTGCCCGCTCCGGTGCCCGGCCCACCCGCTACGTCGCGGTCCGCGGCGTGGTTCCCGGATCGCTGTGGCGTGGGCTCACGGGCGAATACTGGGGCCGCGGGCAGCTCTTCGGGATTGGTCCCGCGGCGGCCGGGACCAACTGGTACGCGGCGTTCCGCACCGGGGCGGGACAGGGAAGCCTCGACGTCGCCGCGGTCCTGGCGGAGACCCGCGCCCGCTACGGAGGCTACGCCCCGGGCATCCGCGACGTCCTGGCCGATGCGGTACCGGAAACGACCCTGGTGCAGCGGATCTGGACGACGCCGCCGCTTGGTCGCTATGTCCGCTCCCGGGTGGCACTGCTAGGGGATGCCGCCCACGCGATGACACCCAACCTCGGCCGGGGTGCCTGCGAGGCGCTGGTCGACGCCGTGACCCTCGCGGCGCTGCTCAATAACCGGCCCGTGGACGAGGCGCTGAGCGCCTACAACCGGGCGCGCCACCTCCGCACGCAGGCGTTGCGGTGGGCGTCGTCGGCCGTGATGCGGCTGGCCCTGGCGGAGCGGGGCCAGCCTGTGCGGGACGCGCTGCTGGGCCTGGCTAGTCCTGGTCCAGGGTCTCGGTCAGATGGTGCGTCGGAATCCGGTCCCGGTCGTAGGTGATCTCGGTATAGCCGTGCGGCTCCGGCTTCCCGGACGGGCTCAGGTTCACGAAGACGATCTCATCAATGGTGAGGATGCTGCGGCGCGTGATCATGTTCCGGACTTCGGCCCGCATCGTCAGCGACGTCCGGCCGAAACGGGTCGCGGTCAGACCCATCTCGATCAGGTCGCCCTGGACCGCGGAGCTGACGAAGTTGATTTCGGAGATGTACTTGGTGACGGCCCGGCCGTTGCCCAGCTGCAGGATGGCGTAGATGGCCGCCTCCTCGTCGATCCACTTCAGCAGGCTCCCGCCGAACAGGGTGCCGTTGGCGTTGAGGTCCTCGGGCCGCACCCATTTGCGGGTGCGGAAGGTGATGTCGGCCGATTCCATAGTGCGAGGTTAGCCGACTCCGTGACCGGCGGCGTTGTGTGACGCAGCCGGCCCGGGGCGGCGCGCGGCCTCACGCCATGGCGGTGTGCGCGGCGCTGTGCGAATCGATCGGCTTCGCGTAGCAGTACGAGTGCACCAGGCCGACATAAGGCCCGAAGTTCGGCACGGACACGAAGCCGGAGTTCTCGTAGAACTGCCGCCCGTCGGTCTGCACCGAGCCGGCCTCCGCCGTCAGGGTGGTGATTCCCAGCGCGTGGGCGTGGGCTTCGAGGGCCGCGAGGATGGAGCTCGCCACTCCTGAGCCACGGGTGTAGGGCAGTACGTAGAGGCGTTTGATTTCAGCGGTGGTGGCGTCCAGCATGCGAAGGCCGCCGCAGCCCACCGGCTGGCCCGAGGCCTTGTCGTGCGCCACCAGGAACACCGCCGTGTCAGCTTCCGACGGCGGCGGCCCGGGTTCGTGGTCGGGCCGGCCGAAGCGGGCCTCGAGTTCCGCCTGTTGGGCTGCCCTCAGGTCCGCTCCGACGGGGTTTGCCCAAGTGACCTGACGGATGTTGAGCCGCGGGTTGGTCTGCATCACTGCCTCGATTCGCCGAAGTGTTATGCAGTCCAAGGCTAGGCACCAGCGGTTTCGGCTGTGTTTCCTGCCGGTAAGCGTCGCGAGAACTGTGGATGGATGGCAGTGCAGTTGCGGCTTCCGGCTCGACTTTCCGGGTCGACGTGGCGACGGCCACAGCCTAGCGGCGCACCAGTGTCCGCAGGAGTTTCAGCGCCACGGAGATCGAGGCGATATCCACTTGGCCCGGTTTGGTCACTTCCGCGAAGGTGTCCTTGATCCGTGCCAGCTGCTCCTGGTGCCCGCGTTCCCAGGCCACGATGCGCTCCACGGCATCGGACGTGCCGGCGTCGGTGGCATTCAGGCCCTGGGTTGTCGCCATTACCGACACGGTCATGTCGGCTACGGCGGAATACACATCGTCGCGCAGGGCTGCCCGCGCGAGAGACTCCCAGCGGCTCTGCCGGGGCAGGTCGGTGATGCTGAGCAGCAGGTTCGCGGCGCCGATGCGCTGGAACACCGCGTAGTACAGGTCAGCAATAGTGGGGATGGGTTCGCGCACCTGTTCGGAGATTAGGGAGATGTCCAGCAACCCGAAACTCTCCAACAGGTCCGAGGCGCGCAGGCCCAGCTCCCGGGGCATCCCCACGGCGGCCCAGTGCGCGAGTCTGTCTTCCGCGCGGTCCAGGTCGGAGCCGCGGAGGTAGTCCAATGTTTGGGTCCGCAGCAGTTCCAGGGTGGGCATGATCCTGTCCAAGGCCGCGGCAACGGGCTGGTCGCGATGGTCGTGCGTCACGTACCATCGCGTGGCCCGGTCGAGGATCCGGCGCATGTGCAGCGTCGCCTCGGCGACGTGTTCGGTGGGATATCCGGCGGGGAGTGCGGCCAGCCGGGTGACGATCCACGGCAGGTCGTAGGCCTCGCGCGCCACCACAAAGGCCCTGGCAACAGCGGCGGCGGTGGCAGTGGTTTCCTCGGTGGCACGGAAGGCGAAGGTGATTCCGCCGAGATTGATCATGTCGTTGGCCACCACTGTGCACACGATCTGGCGGCGCAGCGGGTGGTCCGCCAGCTCTGCTTCAAAGCGTTCGGACAGCTGGCGTGGAAAGTAGCCGCGGAGCACGCGCCGGAACCACGGGTCATCGGCAAGGTCACTGGCGTTGAGCTCCGCTGCCAGTTCGATCTTTGCGTAGGCGGCCAGCACCGACAGTTCCGGCGCGGTCAGCCCCTCACCTGACCGCAGCCGTTCCCTGAGTTGTTCGTTGCTTGGCAGGCCCTCCAGCTTGCGGTCAAGGTCCGTGGCGTTCTCGAGCCAGTCCATGGTCCGTTCGAAGCCCGGGCTCCATTCCCGCACCAGGTGCCGGTCGTTGAAGAGCAGGACATTCTGGTCCGCGTTATTGGCCAGCACAAGGCGGGCCACCTCGTCGGTGAGGGAATGCAGGAAGCCGGCGCGTTCCGGCGACGACATCTTTCCCGCCGCGATCATCCGGTCCACGAAGATCTTGATGTTTACTTCATGATCCGAGCAGTCCACGCCGGCTGAATTATCGATGGCGTCGGTATTGAGCAGGACGCCGGACAGGGCGGCCTCGATCCGCCCGAGCTGCGTGATTCCGAGGTTCCCGCCCTCGGCGATGATCTTCGCCCGCACTTCATTGCCGTTGACCCTGACGGGGTCGTTCGCCTTGTCGCCAACCCCGGTGCTGGCCTCTGATGACGCCTTGATGTAAGTTCCGATGCCGCCGTTGTACAGCAGGTCCACGGGCGCCCGGAGGATGGCCTGAAGCAGAGCGTGCGGCGGCAGGGACACGGGTCCCGGTTCCAGGCCCAGAGAGCTCCTGACCTGGTCCGTGATGCTGATGGACTTGGCCCGGCGGGAGTGGACACCACCGCCCTCGCTGATCAGTGCTGGATCGTAGTCCGCCCAAGATGAGCGGGGGAGGGCAAAGAGCCGCCGCCGTTCCTCGAACGAGGCCCCCGGATCCGGCGCCGGGTCAAGAAAGATGTGGCGGTGATCGAAAGCCGCCACCAGCCGGATGTGGCGGGAGAGGAGCATTCCGTTCCCAAAGACGTCGCCGCCCATATCGCCGATGCCGGCAACTGTGAAGTCCTCCACCTGGCAGTCCATCCCGAGTTCGCGGAAATGCTGTTTCACCGATTCCCAGGCCCCGCGGGCCGTGATGCCCATCTGCTTATGGTCATAGCCCACGGTCCCGCCGGACGCGAAGGCATCGCCCAGCCAGAAGCCGTACTCCGCGGCCACCGCGTTCGCAGCGTCGGAAAATGACGCTGTTCCCTTGTCCGCCGCCACCACGAGGTAATAGTCGTCGACGTCGTGCCGCACCAGTCGCGCCGGAGGCACCACTGTTTCGCCGTGGGCGGTGGTGACCAGGTTGTCGGTGATGTCCAGCAGCCCGCGGACGAAGGTCCGGTAGCATTCCAGGCCCTCCGTCAGCCAGGCGTCGCGGTCCATGGCCGGGTCCGGCAACTGTTTGGGATAGAAGCCGCCCTTGGCGCCGGTTGGCACTATCACCGAGTTCTTCACGTTCTGCGCCTTGACCAAACCAAGGACCTCAGTGCGGAAATCCTCGCTCCGGTCGGACCAGCGCAGCCCGCCCCTGGCCAGTGCCCCGAAGCGCAGGTGGACGCCTTCCACGCGGGGCGAGTACACCCAGATTTCGTATTTGGGACGGGGAAGCGGGGCGCCAGCGATCGCGGAAGGGTTCAGTTTGAAGCTCAGGTGGGGCTTCGCCTGGAAGTAGTTAGTGCGGAGCGTGGATTCCACCAGGTTCATGAAGGTGCGCAGCAGCCGGTCGGCGTCGAGGACGGGAATGTCGTCGATCGCGGCCAGCAGATCCCTCCGGGCCGCGTCGGTGTCCCCCAACCGGCGTGCCACCTCCAGCTCGGGATCGAACTTGGCCCTGAACAGTGCCAGGAGCGCGTGGGTTGCCCGGACATTGACCAGCAGGGTATCGGCCATGAAGCCGTAGGAGGTCGTTGTGCCCAATTGCTGCAGGTACTTGGCATAGCTGCGCAGGATTGCCGCCTGGCGCCATTCGATGCCCTCCCGGAGGACGAGGCCGTCAAAGCGGTCCGATTCTGAGTCCCCACGCATGGCAGCTCCGAAGGCATCCCCCAGCAGCCCGCTGGTGCGGGACGGATCCACGCCGGCCGGGTAGCGGACGCCAAGGTCATAGAGGAACAAGGCCCGGTCCCTCCCGCGCACCACATCGAAGGGCCGTTGGTTCAGCACCTCCAGTCCGAGGTTGTGGAAGAACGGCAGGATCCGCGTCAGGCTGTGGGCGGTGGTCAGGTAAAGCCGGATCCGGGCGTCTTCGGCCAGCGTCGGGGAGGCATCGGGGCGGACATAAACGGCCAGCTGGGGATCGTTCAGCGGTCGCCCGCCCGTGCCGTCGAGATCGAACCGCTCAAACGTAGTGATGTCCTCGACCGCGTCCTCGACCTCGAAATCAGCCCGGTAGCTGGCCGGGAAGGCGGCGGACCACAGCGCCGACAACCGGCTGGCCTCCGCCGACGGCAACCTGTCACGGAGCGCTTCGTCCAAGCCCTGGGCCCACGTCCGCGTTGCGCTGACAACGCTCCGCTCCACTTCAGCGGGATCGACGTCGGGCATCCCGCCGGCGGGCAACAGTATCCGGAAGAACACGCGGGCCATCGGGGATTCACTAAGCCTGACTTCGAACTCGAGCGAGGAGGACCCGAAAGCCTGTTTAAGCTCGTGTTCAATCCGGAGGCGGACGGCCGTGCTGTACCTGGCCCGGGGGAGGAACACCAGCGCGGTCATGAAGCGCCCGTAGCTGTCAGCGCGCAGGAACACCCGTGTCTGGTGGTGGGCCTGCAGGCGCAGAATCTCCCGGGCAAGCCCGGAAAGTTCATCCAGGTCCCGGTGGAACAGCTCGTCCAGGGGGAAGGACTCGAGGACGGTGAGGAGCTGCTTGCCAGGGTGGGAGGCCTCGGTGAAGCCGAAGCGCTCCTGGATGGCGCGTACCTTGTCCCGGATGAGCGGGATGCGCCGCACGGACCGGCCCGTGGCGCCCGGGGCGAAAAGGCCCACAAACCTGACTTCTCCCGTGGCCTTCCCGGCGCTACCGAAGGTCCGGACGAGGATTTCATCCAAGTAAGCCGGACGGGGGACGGATGATCTCAGATCCGAAATGGAGATGGTGAGGACCTGCGAATGGGGCAGCCCCGTAACAGGCTGGCGGGCCTCCGGCCGCCCGTCCCTGAGCAGGCCCAGCCCCGCGCCGGGCAGCAACGACACAACATCCGGGCCCTCCGCCGTCGAGTATTCATATTCGCTGTATCCCAGAAACATGAAGTTGCCGCGGTCCAGCCAGCCCAGGAGCTCACCGAGCTGCTCCGGAGTCGGAACCGTGCCGGCGGGCAGCAGGTCCAGGGAGTTGATGGTGCGGGCGAGACGGGCGTGGATGGCTGGGGTGTCATCAGCGACCAACTGGACGTCCGCCAGGACACGCCGCACGTTGGCGGTGAGCTCCGCGATGGCCCGTGACCCCGGCAGGCGGCCTATCTCTGCCGCCACCCACGTTTCGGATCTCCACCCCGGCGGGTCCTGGACCGTGCCGGTCGCCGCGGCGCCCGGGACGCCAGCAATTGGGCCCGTCGGTCCGGACTGCGAGGACCCATGCCGTACCTCCACCAACCGATCAGTCCGCGGATCCCGCCGCACCAGAAAATTGGGATGCACCAGTAACCGGATGGACTCGTTTTGGCGGGCCAGCTCCGCAGTAAGCGAATGGATCAGGTGCGGGATGGCGTCGGCAACCACCAGCAGGACGCTGGCGTCGCTTTCGTTCAGGATGTCGACGGCCGCCGTGCCCGCCGGACGGCCGTCCGCTAGTTCCGCATGGTGCCTGGAGCGCTGCTCCAGGTTTTCGGGACTGTAGCCTTGGAGGTCCTCCGGCGCAGCGTGCTCGTAGTACGCCGCGAGGAACTGTTCATCGAAGCCGGGGAAAACGCGGCCGGGCGCATGCCCCCGGTGTACCGATTTGCGTGACATGCCCCTGCGCCTCCACTGCGCGGGCTCAACCGCATGCCGCGGCCGACCATCCTGTCCCCACGCCTGTTTTCATCATCGCCGCGTTCCCGTGAGGAGTCCAGACCCGGTACGTCCCGCCGGGACGGCCTGTACGCCCGCCGGGGACGGACGGGCCCGCTATGCCGGACGGCCGGTGGGATCCTCCGCCGTCGGATCCGCCAGTGCCAGTCCGCCCACGGGACTGTCGTCCCAGTGGATGAGTTCCCAGCCGTTGGCGGGATCGCCTTCCAGCGCCACGATTCCGGTGTTGTCCAGCACGTGCCTGATGGCAAAGTCCGGTTCGATGTTGTCCGCCCGCAGGCCGGCCCAGACCCGGATGGCTGCGCCGTGGCTGACCACGGCCACGGATCCTGAGCCCCCCGCCCCATTTGTCCGTGCCGCTATTTTGGCGATCGCGGCGTCGTAGCGCTCAAAGAAGTCCCGGCCGCTGGGACCGGCAGGCATCCGGCGGTCCAGCTCGCCGTCCGCCCACGAAGAAATGATGCCGATGTACCGCTTGTGCGATTCGTGGTCCGTGCGCTTTTCCAGCGACCCGGCCTCGATCTCGTGAAGGCCCTCCAGCACCTCGGTTTCCAGCCCGTGCACCCGGGCGAGCGGTGCCGCTGTGATCTGCGTCCGAACCAGGGTGGAGGCGTACAGGGCAAGGATCCGCTCGTTCGCCAAGGCGCGGGACAACGTCTCGGCCTGACGCTCGCCGAGTTCGGTCAGCCCGGGCCCCGGGTGCGCAGTGTCCAGCTGGCCCAGCACATTGCCGGGCGTCTGGCCGTGCCGGATGAGCAGAAGCCTCATTTGAGGTGGTCCACCAGCTGGTCCGCGATGCCCGTGTACTTGCCCGGGGTCAGCGCCAGCAGGCGGGCTTCAGCGTCGGCGGACAGGCCGAGGCTCTGGACGAATTCCTGCATCCGGGCGGCATCCACGCGCTGTCCGCGGGTCAGGTCCTTGAGCCGTTCGTACGGGTTTTCCATGCCGTCGACGCCGGCGATGGCCTCGGCGCGCATAACCATCTGGATGGCCTCGCCCAGGACTTCCCAGTTGGTGTCAAGGTCCGCGGCCAGCACGTCCTCGGCAACCTTGAGCCGGTCCAGGCCCTTGGCAACGTTCGAGACGGCGAGCAGCGAGTGGCCGAACGCCACACCGATGTTGCGCTGCGAGGAGGAGTCGGTGAGATCGCGCTGCCAGCGGGAGGTGACCAGGGTGGAGCCGAGGACGTCCAGCAGGCCAGAGGAGATCTCAAGGTTGGCCTCGGCGTTTTCGAAACGGATCGGGTTCACCTTGTGCGGCATGGTTGAGGAGCCCGTGGCGCCTGCCACCGGGATCTGCACGAAGTACCCGATCGAGATGTAGCTCCAGATGTCGGTGCAGACGTTGTGCAGGATGCGGTTGAAACGCGCGACGTCGGCATAGAGTTCGGCCTGCCAGTCGTGGCTTTCGATCTGGGTGGTCAGCGGGTTCCAGGTCAGGCCGAGGCCTTCGACGAAGCCCTTGGCGACCTGCTCCCAGTCGGCGCCCGGGACGGAGGCGACGTGGGCGGCGTAGGTGCCGGTGGCGCCGTTGATCTTGCCGAGGTATTCGGTGCGGGCGATCCGGTCCAGCTGCCGGTTGAGCCGGTGCGCGATGACGGCCAGTTCCTTGCCCAGCGTGGTGGGCGTGGCGGGCTGGCCGTGGGTGCGGGAGAGCATCGGCACGGCGCGGTTGTCCCCGGCCATGGCGCTGATCTGGGCGACGAGGGCGCGGGCCGCAGGCAGCCACACATCCTCCACGGCCCCCTTGATGCCCAGGGCGTAGGAGAGGTTGTTGATGTCTTCCGAGGTGCAGCCGAAGTGCACCATGGCGGTCAGCCGGTCGATTCCGATGCCGGGCAGCCGGCGGCCGATGTAGTACTCCACGGCCTTGACGTCGTGGACCGTAACGGCCTCGATCTCTGCCAGTTCGGTGACGGAGGCGGCGTCGAACTCCGTGACGATCGCACGCAGTTGCTCCTGTTGTTCCGCCGTGAGCGGCCCGGCGCCGGGCAGGACGCTGTTGCCGGTCAGGTGGATCAGCCACTCGACCTCAACAGCCACGCGGTCGCGGTTCAGGGCGGCCTCGGAAAGGTAGTCGACCAGCGGCGCGACGGCGGACTGGTAGCGGCCATCCAGCGGGCCGAGCGCGATCTGGTGGTCGGACGCGGCGAGGGCCAGGCGTCCGGACGGCGTGCGGGTATCAGCTGTGGCGGCAGTTTCAGGCATATGGCGATTCTTTCACGAAGTGCCGCCGGGCCTTAAGCGCCCCCGTCCTTGTGACATTGCCGGATGACATGGCCGGCTGGCAGGTCCTGGCGGTCCGGGACGTTGTCCACATAGCCGGGCGGCTCTCTTCAGCGGGCACGGGCCAGCCCGCTAGCGTCGGTTCATGGGCAGCTGGATGAGGCAGATCACCGGGATGAGGCTGGGATGAGGCCGGGATGAGGCCGGTCAGCAGCGGCATGCCACCGGGACCCGGGGGCAGTGTGGCAGTGCAGGACATGGCGGTGCAGGACATGGCGGTTCTTGGCGTGGCGGCCGCCGACGCCCTCGAGTGCGCTTCGCGCAGTTATGAAGTCCAGCAGTTCGCTGCGCGCGTTGCGCGGTGCGCCGATGAGGCTGATGCGGTGCTCGCCGCCCTCGCCCGCCTTGAGCTGCAGTCGTGGCAGTCACCGGCCGGCCGCGCCTACCGTGTGGCCTTGTCCCTGCACGCGGCCGCGCTGCACCGGAGCCGGGACGCGCTGCTCGATGCTGTTGCCGTGGTGCTCCGGCACGCCCGGAACG
The DNA here is from genome assembly GCF_056406115.1 of Arthrobacter sp. P1_D4. Taxonomy (NCBI): domain Bacteria; kingdom Bacillati; phylum Actinomycetota; class Actinomycetes; order Micrococcales; family Micrococcaceae; genus Arthrobacter; species Arthrobacter sp. P1_D4. The sequence goes on from NZ_JBFUAU010000016.1 coordinate 209,908, forward strand.
TGGCGCAGCCCGCGGACCGGATGGGACCCTGATGGCCGAGTCGAGTCCGGCGGGCTCCGGCGGCAGCCCCGGGGTTTCCGCGCCGCCGCGCGACGGCAGCCTGCTCATCCGGGGCGGAATCGGCGGGGTGAGCTTCCAGTTCGAGGAGCTGCTGGCGGGTGCCGCGGCACTGGACGGGCTGGTCCGGCAGCTGCAAATGGTTGAGGTGGAGGCCGACACCGTCCGGCGCGCACTCTTTCCCTATCAGTCCGACTCCTACACCAGCGGCAGCAACGCCATCATTGCTGTGGGGGAGGCCGGCCGGGACGTCGGACGCGTCCGGTCCCAGCTTCAGCGGATCGGCGACGACGTCCGCGCCAGTCACCGCGAATACGAATATGCCGAAGCCCGGAATGCCCTGCTGCTGCGGATGGGACTGCACGGCTCCGAGTACGGCGCAGCACCGGAGCCCTTCGCCCTGCCCGGGGTGCGCGGCACTGTTGAAGGCTGGGTCGCCATGGCGCCCCGGAATCTCGCCGTGCTGCTTGGCCTGCCCTGGCCCCTGGCCGCCGTAGCCAGCGCCCTGGCCGGGCCCGCTGACATCCGCCGCCTGGTGCGGGACGCCTCGGAAGCGCCGGGGCTCGTGTTCCTCAAGCCCCGCCCCGTCAGCATCGTGGGCCGGGAGAGGTTTACGGCCGACGTCGACCTCTCACCGGCCGGGCTGCTGCGGCGGGCCGGGGCAGTGGGAGAGCAGGGCGGCCGGATCGAGGTTATCGAGGTCGACGGCGGATCCCGGCCCGCGTGGGTGGTGATCATCCCCGGAACCCAGCAGGGCGCCCTGCCGGAAGGCACCAACCCCTTCGACCCTGCCGGAATCGCCGAGGCCCTGGGCTATGACTCGGCGTCGACGGCGCAGGCCATCAGGGAGGCGCTGCGGCAGGCCGGGGCCGAGGCCGGCGATCAGCTCGTGGCCGTCGGCTACAGCCAGGGCGGGATCCACGCGATGAATCTCAGCAAGGACCGCGCTGTCCTGGCCGAGTATGACCTCAAGTTCGTGCTGACCGCGGGCTCCCCGGTGGGCGGGATCAGACCCGCGCCGGGGATCCGCAGCCTGCACCTGGAACATGAGCAGGACTGGGTGCCGGGGGCGGACGGACTGGCGAACCCGGACACCAGGGACCGGGTGACCGTGACCCTCACCAACCCGCTGGCGGTGCCGCCACCACAGGACTTCGGCCTGGGCCCCGGGCACCGGCTGGAGAATTACGCCGACGGGGCCGCGCTCGTCTCCGCGAGCCGGGACAACACCCTGCAGGACTCCACGGCCGCCCTGGCCGCAGTGGTGGGGACTGGCGGGGCGGCGACGGTGACCCGGTTCTCGCTCCGGCGCGAGGCCCGGCCGGCACCGCGGGCAACCCCCGCAACCCCTCCGGGACCGCAGCGCAGCCCGGGCGCCCCTAGCGATCGAGGGCGGGAAGGAAGCTCGCCACGAGGGACACCAGGCTGATGATGATGGCGGCAAACACGGCGGTCCAGAAGAACGAGTCGATGGTGAAGTGCACAGTGGTGTAGCTGCTGATCCAGGACGTCAGGTAGAGCATCGCCGCGTTGATGACCACGGTGAACAGGCCCAGGGTGAGGATAGTGATCGGCAGCGACAGGAGGCTGACAATAGGCTTGACGAAGGCATTCACCAGACCGAAGATCAGGCCGATGAACAGGTACCCCAAGATGATGCTGATGGTGCCGTCACTCTGGGTGGAAATATCCAGCCCGGTGAGGATCCAGCAGGCGATTGCAAGGGCCAGCCCGTTGATGATGACTCGTACGATGATTGAGCGCATGGCCCCATGCTGTCATACGCCCGGCGGCGACGGCAGGGACCATATTCCCCATGTCAGCAACGGCTATCCCCTACGGACAGCAATCAGCTCCCGCAACTGCGGCAGCGACCCGAAGTAGGCTAGTTGGCATGACTTCATCAGAGAATCCGGCCGGGGGCATCAGGCCCCGTCCGGTGGTAGACCTCCTCCCCCGCTACGCGGCCGGAAAACCCCCCGTCCCCGTGGAAGGCCTGACCAGCTACAAGCTGTCCTCCAACGAGAACCCGTTGCCCCCGATCCCTGCAGTGCAGCAGGCCATCGCGGCGCAGACCGATTTCAACCGCTACCCCGATCCGCTCAGCAGCAGGCTGCGTGAAGCGCTCGCCCGCTTCCTGGATGTGCCCGCCGAGGACATCGTCACGGGCGCCGGCAGCCTGGGCGCCCTGAACCAGCTGCTGACCACCTTCGCCGGCCAGAACGACGACGGCAAGGCCGACGAGGTCATCTACGCCTGGCGCTCGTTCGAGGCCTACCCAATCTGCGTCGGACTGGCCGGCGCCGAGAGCGTCCGGATCCCGCTGACATCCGACGGGCGGCATGACCTGGACGCCATGGCCGCCGCGGTGACTGCGCGGACCCGGATGATCCTGCTGTGCACGCCCAACAACCCCACCGGACCCATCCTGACGGCCGAGGAAACGGAGCGCTTCATCCACGCCGTTCCGGCCGACGTCGTGGTGGTCATTGACGAGGCCTACCAGGAATTCGTGCGCGCCGGCGACGCCGTGGACGGCATCGCCATGTACCGCAAGTACCCCAACGTCGTCGTCCTGCGGACCTTCTCAAAAGCGCACGGCCTCGCCGGACTCCGCGTGGGCTACAGCGTCTCCCGGCCCGAACTGACGCAGCACCTGCGCGTCAGTGCTACCCCCTTCGCCGTGTCCCAGATCGCGGAAACGGCGGCCGTCACGTCGCTCGAGCACTTCGCCGATGTTGTAGAAAGGGTACAAAGCCTGGTGGACGAACGGGACCGGGTCGCGGCGGGACTGCGTGAGCTCGGGTGGTTCGTCCCGGAGGCCCAGGGCAACTTTGTTTGGCTCAATCTGGGCGAAAACAGCGCGGAATTTGCCGCCCTGGCGGCGGAACGGGCGCTGTCCGTACGGGCCTTCGGCAACGAGGGCGTCCGCGTCAGCATCGGCGAAACGGAAGCCAACACCCGTTTCCTGAAGCTCTGTGCGATCTATACAAAACCGCCGCGGCGTTCCTAGCGCTTAACACTGCGCGCTCAGGCCGCCCCGTGCGGATAAAGTAAGGACCAGTAAGCCAAAATATATGCCGGGCCTGGAATGTATTCCCGGCCCGGCATATATCCCAGCGATTGCGGCGCATTCGGATGCGGCAAGCAAGGAGACGGTATGGGCGCCACACATCTGCCCTCTACCGAGTTCGACGGAACCGGGATGGATGACCAGCTCGAAGCGGAGGCCGAGGCCCAACTGGGTGCCCCGGCCGAGCCGATGGTGCAGTTACTGGACCCGGACGGCACCCTGGGCTCGGACCCGGTTTTCTCAAAATACGCCGAGAAGCTGGACCCGGACACCCTGCGCGGCTTCTACGCGGATATGGCCAAGATCCGCCGCTTCGACGTGGAAGCCACCGCCCTGCAGCGGCAGGGCCAGCTGGCCCTGTGGGTCCCGCTCACCGGGCAGGAAGCTGCCCAGATCGGCTCCGGACGGGCCAGCCAGCCGCAGGACTACATCTTCCCCACCTACCGCGAGCACGGCGTGGCCCTGACGCGGAACGTGGACCTGGCCGAGCTGCTGCGCCAGTTCCGGGGCGTCTCCAACGGCGGCTGGAACCCGAAGGACACGAACTTCCACCTCTACACGCTGGTCCTGGCCGCCCAGACCCCGCACGCCGTCGGGTACGCCATGGGCATCCAGCGGGACCAGAAACTGGCGGCCGCCAACGCCGTCGCCAGCGTGGAAGCGGGACAGGCCGTGGAGCCGAACGCCGCCGTCATGGTGTACTTCGGCGACGGCGCCAGCTCCGAAGGGGACGTCCATGAATCCATGGTGTTCGCCGCTTCCTACCAGGCGCCCGTGGTCTTCTTCTGCCAGAACAACCACTGGGCCATCTCCGTGCCAAGCTCCGTGCAGACCCGCATCCCGCTCGCCAACCGCGCCAAAGGCTACGGCTTCCCCGGCATCAGGGTGGACGGCAATGACGTGATCGCCGTCCACGCCGTCACGGAATGGGCGCTGGAGCGGGCCCGCGAGGGCCATGGTCCCGTACTCATCGAGGCGTTCACGTACCGGGTCGGGGCGCACACCACGGCCGATGACCCCACCAAATACCGCGAATCCGCCGAAGAAAGCCTGTGGCGTGCCAAGGACCCGCTGGCGCGGCTGGAGAAGTATCTCCGGGCCCAGGGCCTCGCGGATGACAGCTTCTTCGAGCAGGTCAAGGCCGACGGCGACGAGCTCGCCGCCTATGTCCGCAAGACCACCCACGACCTTGAAACCCCGGACATCCGGACCGCCTTCGCCAACACCTATGTGGAGGCCCACCCGCTGGTGGCCGAGGAACTGGCTTGGTTCGAGGAATACAGCGCGGGGTTCGCCGATGAGGCGTCCGCCGAAGAGGCGTCCGCCGATGAGGCAGATAGAGTCCAGACAGACAGGGCGGCCCGCTGATGACCACCATGACCATTGCGAAAGCCATCAATGAGGGCCTGCGGGCCACGTTGAACAACAACCCCCGCTCGCTGCTGATGGGCGAGGACATCGGGGCCCTTGGCGGCGTCTACCGGGTCACCGACGGGCTGATCGCCGAATTCGGCGCCGACCGCGTGGTGGATACCCCGCTGGCCGAATCCGGCATTATCGGGACCGCGATCGGCCTCTCCCTGCGCGGCTACCAGCCGGTCTGCGAGATCCAGTTCGACGGTTTCGTGTTCCCGGGGTTCAACCAGATCACCACCCAGCTGGCCAAGATGCACTCGCGCAGCAACGGCAACCTGACCGTTCCCGTCGTCATCCGGATCCCGTATGGCGGCGGCATCGGCTCCATTGAACACCATTCCGAATCGCCGGAGGCACTGTTCGCCCACACCGCCGGGTTGCGCATCATCACCCCCTCCAATCCGCACGATGCCTACTGGATGATCCAGCAGGCCGTCGACTGCCAGGATCCCGTGATCGTCTTCGAGCCCAAGCGCCGCTACTGGCTCAAGGGTGAGGTCGACACCGAGACCCCGGGCGCGTCCGCGGACCCCTTCAAGGCGCATGTGCTCCGCGAGGGCACCGACGCGACCGTCGTCGTCTACGGCCCGCTGGTGCCCGTGGCCCTCGCCGCCGCCGAGGCCGCCGCCGAGGACGGCCACAGCGTCGAGGTGATCGATCTCCGTTCGATCTCGCCGATCGACTTCGACACCGTCACGGCCTCGGTCCGGAAAACCGGCCGGCTGGTCGTGGCCCATGAGGCCCCCACATTCGGCGGCATCGGCGGCGAAATCGCCGCGCGGATCAGCGAGCGGGCGTTCCATTCACTGGAGGCCCCCGTCATCCGCGTTGGGGGATTCCATATGCCGTATCCCGTGGCCAAGGTCGAAGAAGACTACCTGCCGGACATCGACCGCATCCTTGAGGCGCTGGACCGCGCCCTGGCGTACTGACGAGGACCCATGACGCTCAACAAGTTCAACCTTCCCGACGTCGGCGAAGGGCTGACGGAGGCCGAAATCGTCGCCTGGAAGGTCAAGGCCGGCGATACCGTGGCCGTCAACGACGTCCTGTGCGAGATCGAGACGGCCAAATCCCTGGTGGAACTGCCCTCACCGTTCGCCGGAACCGTCACGGAACTGCTGGTGCCCGAGGGCGTCACGGTGGATGTCGGCACGCCGATCATCAGCGTGAGCGACGCTGTCGACGCCCCGGCGCCTGCCGCCGCGGCACCCGCCCCGGCGCCTGTGGCACAGAAGCAGGCTGCCGGCCAGGAACAGGCTTCCGCCGCGCCCATGTACGGCACGCTTCCGGCTGATGACTCCGACGCCGGCGAACCAGCCGGGCGTCCGGCCGGCGGGCCGCTGGTGGGCTCCGGTCCCAAGGCAGACGCCGTCAAGCGCCGGCGGCGGATTTCCGCCCCTGCGGCCGCCGGCCACGAAGCCCCGTCCGCGGCGCCCACCACCGGCGCTGCCGCCCCGGTGGTGGAGCGGGCGGGGGTGGAGGCCCACGACATATGGATCAACCCGGACGCGGCCAGCAGTCCTGCCGACGCGGCCCCAGGCCCCGCCGGCCCTGTCGAGGCGCGCCCCACCTTCGGCGGTGCCATCAGCGGGCTGGTCGGCAAGGTGCTGGCCAAGCCGCCGGTCCGCAAGATCGCCCGGGACCTCGGGATCAACCTGGCCGACGTCGTGCCTACCGGCGCCCGCGGTGAAGTGACCCGCGAGGACCTGGTGAGCTACCAGGCCCAGCGGGACGCCGAGGTGGACAAGGCGGACTCGTTCTGGGGCAAGTCCGGCCGCCCGCAGGACCAGCGGATCGAGCGGATCCCGGTCAAGGGAGTCCGCAAAGCCACCGCGAAGGCCATGGTCGAATCCGCGTTTGCCGCGCCTCACGTCAGCATCTTTGTCGACGTCGATGCCAGCCGCACCATGGAATTCGTCAAGCGCCTCAAGGCCTCCCGCGACTTCGAAGGCATCAAGGTCTCCCCGCTGCTGATCCTGGCCAAGGCGGTCATTTGGGCCGCGGCGCGAAACCCGAGTGTCAACGCGACGTGGGTGGACAACCCGGACGGCAGCGATTCCGCGGAGATCCACGTCAAGCACTTCATGAACCTGGGCATCGCGGCCGCCACGCCCCGCGGGCTGATGGTGCCGAACATCAAGAACGCCCAGGACCTCTCGCTCAAGCAGCTGGCCCTGGCCCTGAACGAGCTCGCCACCACGGCGCGGGCCGGCAAGACCCAGCCTGCCCAGATGCGCGGCGGAACGCTCACCGTGACCAACATCGGCGCCCTCGGGATCGACACCGGAACGCCGATCATCAACCCGGGCGAGGTCGCGATCGTGGCGTTCGGCACCATCAAGCAAAAGCCCTGGGTCCTGGACGGCGAAGTCATTCCGCGCTGGATCACCACCCTCGGCGGCTCCTTCGACCACCGCGTGGTGGACGGCGACCTTTCGGCCCGCTTCATGGCCGACGTCGCCGCCATCCTGGAAGAGCCGGCCCTGCTCCTGGACTAGCCGGCGAAACCGGCCACGAAACCGCAGAACCCCGCCGCTGAACCTTTCAGCGGCGGGGTTTCTCAGTGTTGGGGTTTCTCAGTGTTGCGGTTTCTCAGTGGCGGGCAGCCTGGCCCGGGCCGCTCAGTTTCCCGAGTATGCGGTCAGGATCTGGACCAGCGCGGGATCGCCGCTCATGCCGGCGAGGGCGACCGAGGCGGCAAACATCAGGCCCGCGAGCCCCGCGCAGCACGCGCTGATTCCCGTCAGGAACTTCCAGTCCTCCCGCAACACGCTGCGCACGGTGTCGGGCATGCGCAGTCCCGGGGCAATCAGGTTGGGTGCGCTGTCCGTCGATCCGTCGTCCAGGAATGCGACAACGCGACCGGCGCCGCGGTCCACGCGCATGGCGCTGATGTGGTTCCCGTGCCGGGCCAGAAGGATGTCGTGGCCAACCAGCTGGCGGCGCTGAAGAGTGATCATGGGGCTCCCTTGGTAGGTGGGTTCTCGGACGTCCGCACCATCGCAGGGCACCTCCCATTTTACTGAGCCGGTCCGCGCCGGGCGGCCCGCTGGGCGGTGAGGCTGCCCACGACAGAGGGTGATCCTCATCAAGTCCGGACACAGCCGCGACCGGACACAGCCAAGTCCGCGCCCTCCTGTCCCGCGGCTACGCCCGGCACTAGAGTGGCACCAGCCGCCGACAGCCCGGGCGGAAGCGGATCAAAGGAGATGTTGCGTGTTTTCAAGCCCGTACCCCGACGTCGATGTTCCCAACCTCGGCATTTACGACTACCTCTTCGGCGCTCTGGCAGAGGAGGACCTGGACCGGGTCGCCGTCGTCGATGGCGCCAGCGGTGCGGAGACCACCTACCGGGCGCTGCGCGGGCAGATCGACGCCCTCGCCGGTGCCGTCGCCGCCCAGGGCCTGGGTGTGCACGGCGTGGCCGCCATCCTGTGTCCCAACGTCCCCGCCTTTGCGACCGTCTTCCACGGCCTGCTCCGGGCAGGCGCGACGGTCACCACCATCAACGCCCTGTACACGGCGGACGAGATCGCCACCCAGCTCACCGACGCCGGCGCGGACTGGCTCTTCACCGTATCGGCGCTGCTGCCGGCCGCCCGGGAGGCCGCCGAAAGGACCGGGATTCCTGCCTCACGGCTCGTGGTGCTCGACGGCGCCGACGGCCACCCCTCGCTGGCCGACTTGCTCGCCATGGGCGCACCGGCACCCCGCGTCTCGTTCGATCCCGCCACGCATGTGGCCGTGCTGCCCTACTCCTCCGGCACCACCGGCCGGCCGAAGGGGGTCATGCTCAGCCACCGCAACCTCGTCGCCAACGTGGAACAGGCCAGAGGTCTGCTCGACGTCGGCCCCGAAGACCGGGTCCTGGCGCTGCTCCCGTTTTTCCACATCTACGGGCTGACCGTGCTGCTGAACCTCGCGCTGCGCCAGCGGGCCAGGCTTGTGACCATGCCCCGGTTCGACCTGCCCGAGTTCCTGCGGATCATCCAGGACCACCGGTGCAGCTACCTGTTCATCGCGCCTCCCGTGGCCGTGGCGCTGTCCAAGCACCCGCTCGTTGCCGAGTACGACCTCGGCTCGGTGCACACCACCCTTTCCGGCGCGGCGCCGCTGGACGGCGAACTTGGCAAGCGCCTGGCCGAACGCCTCGGCTGCCAGGTCCTGCAGGGCTACGGCATGACCGAGATGAGCCCGGTATCGCACCTCATTCCGCGCCAAAGTCGCGATGGGCTCAGGGTCCCCGTCAGTTCCGTGGGGTACACGGTGCCGAACATGCAGTGCCGCCTCGTGGACCCGGCCACGGGGGAGGAGATCCCGGTTCCCGCGGAAGGGACCAGCGCGCCGGGGCACCTGTTGTGCCGCGGGCCGAACGTGATGCTCGGCTACCTCAACCGGCCCCAGGAAACCGCGGACACCCTGGACGAGGACGGCTTCCTGCGCACGGGGGACATCGCCACGGTGCGGGCGGACGGAGTGGTGACGGTCGTGGACCGGCTCAAGGAACTGATCAAGTACAACGGCTACCAGATCGCCCCGGCGGAACTGGAGGCGCTGCTCCTCACCCACCCCGGCATCGCCGACTCCGCGGTGGTCGGCTCCCTCGACGCCGACGGCCAGGAGGTGCCCAAGGCGTTCGTGGTCCGCCAGCCGGGCGCGGACGGCGATGCCTTGGACGTGGCGGGCGTCATGGACTTCGTGGCGGGCCGGGTGGCGCCGTTCAAGAAAGTCCGACAGGTCGAGTTCATCGAGGCCGTGCCGAAATCCGCCTCAGGAAAAATCCTGCGGCGGATGCTTGGGTCTGCAGGTTCAGACAACGGCCAAGCCGCCGTGCCGGCAGCGGCACCGAAGAAGCAGTAGCGCCTCAGTCGGCGTCGGTTTTGGCGATGTAGACGTCACAGGGGGCGTTGTGGGCCACGCTGTTCGCAACGCTCCCCAAGACCCGGCCGATTCCGCTCATGCGCCGGTTGCCGACCACGATCATCAAGGCATGGGTCCGTTCGGCTTCCCGGATCAGGGCCTCGGCCGGCTTGCCCCGCGCGGCGGCGTACGTGACGGTGATGTCCGGGCGGCGAAGGCCTTCCGCGACCGAGCGCGCAACCGTTTCCGCATTGCCGGCGTCGGAAACGATCCACTGGTCACTGCCGCTGCCGAAGACCTGTGTCTTGTCGCTGTCAAAGGCGCTGACCACATGAAGTGTCGCCCCCACGGAAACTGCGAGGTCGCGCGCGGTGTGCGCCGCCCGCAGTGCAGTTTCACTGCCGTCGACGCCGACAACGATTATTCCGGTCATGGACCGCTCCTCTTTCAACGAGTAATGCTGTTTAGTGTGCCTGGCCGATCAACTGGCCCCAGCGCGCCCCAGTCGAGGCCCCGCGTGGATCCTGCCGGTGTTCACGCTACAGGGCGGCCAGGGCTTCCCGCAGGACCGGCGCGAGCCGCCGCACACCCTCGCGGATCGATTCGGGCGGCACCGCGCTGAACGCCAGCCGGATCTTGTTCGACGGGTCGTCCGAGTTTGTAAAGGCCGCTCCCGGAATGAAGACGACGCCGGCGTCGATGGCCTTCCTTAGCAGCGGGTAAGTATCCACGCCGTCGGGCAGCGTAACCCACACGAAGAAGCCGCCTTCAGGGCGCGTCCAGGTCAGTCCCTCCGGCATGTATTCGGCCAAGGCGGCCAGCATTGCCTCGCAACGTTCCTGGTACAGCCCCCGATACGTCTCGATCTGGCCGCGCCAGTCGTAGTCGCGCAGATAGGCCGACACCAGCATCTGGTTCAGCGTCGGCGGGCACAGGGTGACGGCCTCCGACGCCAGGTAGTACCTGCGCTGCAGGTGGGCCGGGACCAGGGCCCAGCCGATCCGCAGGCCCGGGGCGAAGATCTTGGAAAAGGACCCCATGTAGATGACGTCATCCGGGTTGGCCGCCCGGAGGGGGATGAGCGGCTTGCCGTCGAAGCGGAGCAGGCCGTAAGGGTTGTCCTCCAGCACCAGAATATTCGCGCGACGGCATATATCCACCACGGATTGCCGGCGTTCCGCGGACAGGGTGATGCCGGACGGGTTGTTGAAGCTGGGAATGGTATAGAGGAACTTGACGTTCTTGCCCGCGGTCTGGAGGGCCGCGATCTTTGCCTCCAGCAGATCAGGGATGATGCCGTCACCGTCCATCGGCACCGTTTCGACCTCCACCTGGTAGGCCTCGAAGGTGTTGAGGGCCCCGACATAGGTGGGGTCCTCGACGAGGACCACGTCGCCCGGATTGCAGAAAACCTTGGTGGCCACATCCTGCGCGGACTGCGAGCCGGCCGTGATGACGATGTTCGCGGGGTCGGCGTCCAGGATCCCCTCTGCCGCCATGACCTCGCAGATCTGGATGCGGAGCTCTTCAGTGCCTTGGCCGCCGCCGTACTGCAGGGCGGTCATCCCCTGCTCGGCTATGATCTTCGCGGCGGTCTGGCCCAGGCGTTCCAGCGGCAGGGACTGCAGGTAGGGGCTGCCCCCGGCGAGGGAGACGAGGCCGGGGCGCATCGAGATGTCGAAGACATCCCGGACCGCCGACTGCTTGATATTTGCTGCGCGCTCCGAGAACAGGATCTCGTGGCGGTGGGCGGACGTAGCCGCACGTTCGATTGCGTCAATGGCCTCGGCCGGAAGTACTGCTGCGGCGGCATCAAGTGTTTCGTGGGTCACAAACCCAAGGATACTACCCGTGTTGTCTTGGGGGAAACGATTGTTTCCAGAGAATGCCAGGGCTGAAAGCGACGGGATGCTCCGGGGGCCCCGGGAGGTATCTGGCGCGGAGTGCGGGGTGCGGTAGCTTACGCCGCTTCCGCAGCGGGAGCCTCGGCCAGTGCGTCGAACACGCCCTTGATCTGCTCGACAACTTCGGCGTCGTCCTTGGGATGGACCTCGGCGAAGCGGACCATCGAGCCCGGGACTGCCAGCTTGACGTTTTCGAGGACCTGGGCGCCGGCGATGCCGACGGCCTTGCGGGCCTCGTCCTGGGCCCATACGCCGCCGAACTGGCCAAAGGCGGTTCCGACAACCGCGGTGGGCTTGCCGGAGAGGGCGCCTGCGCCGAAGGGGCGGGACAGCCAGTCGATGGCGTTCTTCAGCGATGCCGGGACGGTGCCGTTATGCTCCGGCGTAACCAGCAGGATGGTGTCGGCCTCGTTGGCGGCGGCCCGCAGGGCGGCGGCGGCCGCGGGCACCTGGCCTTCGACGTCGATGTCCTCGTTGTAGAAGGGGATGTTGCCCAGGCTCTCGTGAATGACCACGTCCACCTGTTCCGGGGCGTTGAGCGCGATGGCCTCGGCCAGCTGCAGGTTGGTGGAGCCGGCGCGAAGGCTGCCGACGAGAGTGAGGATGGTCTTCTTGGACATGTGTACTCCTGTGCATCACGCCGCGGGGTGATTCCGGCGGCTGGTGGATCGTGAGGCTTTGGGGGCCTTCACCCATGCTAAACGGACTGCGGTCCGGTTATATTCCGGGGCGCTAGAATCAGCGGTGTGAGCCTCATCCCGATCCGTCCCGGTGCCCAGTCCGGGGCAGGGCGCCCCGCCGCGCCCGCCGCAGAATCAGCGCGCAGCGACGCGATGCGCAACAGGGAGCTCCTGCTCTGCGCCGCCCGGGAAATCGTTGAGGAATCCAGCGTCGACGCCCTCACCATGGACCGGCTGGCGCAGCGCGCCGGAGTTGGAAAAGGGACGGTCTTCCGGCGGTTCGGCAGCCGTGCCGGGCTGATGATGGCGCTCCTTAGCGACGCCGAGGCCGAATTTCAGGGCCGGTTCATGTTTGGTCCGCCCCCGGTAGGTCCCGGCGCGCCGCCCCTGGAGCGGCTGATCGCCGTGGGCGCCGCCCGCATTGACTGGATCCTGGAATTCGGGGAGCTGGCGCGGGCCGCCGACGCCTCGGTCTACAACAGGTTCGATGTCCCGCCGGCCGTGCTCTGGCGCCGTCATCTCGAGATGCTGCTGCGCGAAGCCGGCGTGACGGCGGACCCGTGGGTCATGGCGTCGGCCCTCGGGGCGTCGCTGGAGCCGGAACTGCTGCTCCATTCCGTCGGCGTGCACGGGATTGCGCCGGAGCGCCTTGCGGACACCTGGCGGGAGCTTGTCACGCGCGTAGTGTGCGGCCACTAGCGGCGCAGCCGGTTCCGTGGGCCAAATCCATTCCACGGAGTTATTCATAACGATCTGTAGTGAAGCAGCCGTGTCGCGGCCCGTGAGAGCCCGGCGGAGCCCGGCTAATGTGATAGCTTCCTCTGGAATGTGACCCGCAACATAGCCCACAAGGGCTCAGCCGCAAGGCATGCGGGCGGCCGGAAACCAGCTGGCCCATACTCCCGAACCGGCCGCGGAACCCGCTGCCGGATGGGGACGACGGAAGGATCGACGTTGTGAATAATCTTGTCCCTGGCACAGTTGGGCCCGCCCGTGCGGCCGCAGCCGTGACGCGCGGATCTGCTCAGGCAACGGCGATCCAGAACTAGCCGCTCCATGCTTCGATATCTCGCCAAACGTGCGCTCACGTATGTCTTCATGATCTTCCTGACCACCAGCGCCGGCTATCTCCTGGCTGTGAGCACGCTGCAGCCGGCGCTGCTGGAGCAGGAGCGGATTCCGCGGCCCACGCCCGAGCAGGTGGTCAATTCCTTCCGGCTCAAGGGGCTCGATCCCACCCTCAACCCGTGGGAGCGCTACGTCGACTGGCTCACCGGCATTCTCACCCGCTGGGACTGGGGACGGAGCCCCAACGGCGCCTTCATCAACGCCGAGTTCGGCGACCGGGTCTGGATCTCAACCCGGCTCTTCCTGGCCTCGATCATCCTGACCCTCGTGATCGGCGTCGCCCTCGGCGTCTTCACCGCAGCCCGCCAGTACAAGGCCTCGGACCGGGCCATCACCTCGTACAGCTACCTCATGTACATCGTCCCCGCACCGATCGCCTACTTCCTGGTGCAGCTGGGCGCCATCAACATCAACGAGTCGGTCGGGGAGCGGGTCTTCTTTGTCACCGGCATCTCCACCCCGGGTCTGGACGGCGACGGCTGGGCCCAGTTCGTCGACATGCTCGCCCACTACGCCGTGCCCACGTTCGCCATCACAATTGTGGGCTGGGGCGCGTACCAGATCGCCCAGCGCCAGTATCTGCTGGACAACGTCAACGCCGACTTCGTCAGGACGGCGCGGGCCAAGGGCCTGACCCGCAACCAGGCCATCAGCCGGCACGCCCTGCGGGTGTCCTTCATCCCCGTGGCGCAGAGCATTGCGTTCACTATCCCGGCCATCTTCGCCGGCGGCTTCTTCGCCGAGAAAATCTTCGCCTGGCACGGCGTCGGGTCCTGGTCCATTGACTCGATCGCCCTGCAGGACGTCAACGCGGCCACCGCGACCCTCGCCTACGGCTCCGTCATCTTCGCGGTCGGAGCGATCCTCGCCGACTTCGCCACCACGCTCGTGGACCCGAGAGTGCGGGTGCAGTAATCGTGACCAACCTCAACACGATTGACCCGGCCGCCGTCCTGGACGAAGGAAAGTTCGGCGACGACGAGGTCGTGATCGGCAAGTCGCGCATCATCCTGCGGCGCTTCCTGCGCAACCGGACAGCCGTCGCCGGCCTCGCCATCTTCCTGGCCCTGACCCTCTTCTCCTTCATCGGCGGCTTCTTCGGCAACTGGGACAAGGAGACCATCGACCCCTTCAACATCGGCATTCCGCCCTCCGCGGAGCACCCGCTGGGCACCTCCCAGGCCGGGATCGACCTCTACGCCCTGACCGTCGAAGGCACCAGGGTCTCCATCCTGATCGGCGTCGTCGTCGGCCTCGTCTCGGTGCTGATCGCCGCCGTCTACGGCTGCACCATGGCATTCTTCGGCCGCAAGGTGGACAAGGTCATGCTGTTCATCCTCGAAGCCCTGATCATGATGCCCGCCCTGCTGGTAGTCGCGGTGGCCACGAGCGGCGGCGCCAACGGCCTGAAGAACACCGTCCCAAGCTGGCTGCTGCTCATCATCGTGCTGCTGGTCTTCAGCTGGATGGGGACCGCACGCCTCATCAGGTCCCTGTCGCTTTCCCTCATGCAGCGTGACTTCGTCAAAGCCTCCCAGTACATGGGCATCCCGCCGCACCGGATCGTCTGGCGCCACCTCGTGCCGAACATCGGCTCCCTGCTGGTCCTGGAAGTCACCCGCGGCGTCACCGGCGCCATCCTCGCCGAGGTCGCGTTCTCCTTCATCGGCATCGGCATCAAGGTCCCCGACGTGAGCCTGGGCGTCCTGATCGGCCAGTCGACCTCCCAGGTTTCCACCTTTCCGTGGATGTTCTGGGCGCCCCTGATCGTAATGTTCCTGCTGACCGGCTCGCTCGCCATGATGAACGACGGCCTCCGCGACGCGTTCGACCCCAGCTCCAGCTCCGTTGGCCGCGCCAAGAGGAGCAAGGCCACTGGCAACGCCACCGGCAGCGCCACCGGCAAGAAACAGAAGAAGATCAAATGACCAGCAACACCACCGCACGGGACACCGCCCAAGGCACCGACGAGCGCCTCCACGCCGCCGGGCTGCACGCCCCCGCCAGCGCGGTCCTCTCCGTCCGGGACCTCAACGTCCGCTTCAACACGGAAAACGGCGTGGTGCACGCGGTCCGCGGCGTCGACTTCGACGTGATGCCCGGCAAGACGCTGGGCATCGTGGGCGAGTCCGGCTCCGGCAAATCGGTCACGTCCATGGCGATCATGGGCCTGCTGCCCCCGACGGCGGAAATCACCGGTTCCGTCCGGCTGCAGGGCAAGGAGCTCCTGGGGCTCAGCGACAAGGCCATGTGCCGCCACCGCGGCAGCGACCTCGCCATGGTGTTCCAGGACCCGCTGTCCTCCCTGACCCCGGTCTACACGGTCGGCACCCAGATCATCGAGGCCCTGACCGTCCACAACCCGACCATGAGCAAGCAGGCCAAGGAGGCACGCGCCGTCGAACTCCTGGGGTTGGTCGGCATCCCCAGCCCGAAGGACCGGCTCAAGGCCTTTCCGCACGAGTTCTCCGGCGGCATGCGCCAGCGCGTCATGATCGCCATCGCGATCGCCAACAACCCGCGGGTTCTGATCGCCGATGAGCCGACGACGGCGCTGGACGTCACCATCCAGGCGCAGGTCCTCGAGGTGCTCCACGCCGCCCAGGAGGAGACCGGCGCCGCCGTCGTCATGATCACGCACGACCTCGGCGTGGTCGCCGGCATGGCGGACGACATCATGGTGATGTACGCGGGCAGGCCGGTGGAGACCGGCAGCGTCGATGACATCTACTACAGCCCGCGGATGCCCTACACGATGGGCCTGCTCGGTGCGGTCCCGCGCGTGGACGTCGCGGAAAAATCGTCGCTGGTGCCGATCGACGGCATCCCCCCGAACCTCACCCAGCCGCCCACCGGCTGTTCGTTCGCGCCGCGGTGCCCGCTGGCCAGCGAGGCCTGCCTCGACGGCGAACCGGACCTTCGGGCGGTGGCGCCCGGCACCGGGCACAGGGCCGCGTGCATCAAGAGCGAGGCCCTCGCCGATGTCGATGTCCACACGGTCTTCGCCGTCCCGGACGTGCCGGTATCCCGCTTTGACAGCCTTCCCCGGCACGAACGCAAGACTGTCCTGGAACTCCGCGACGTCAGGAAGCACTTTCCGCTGATGAAGGGCGCCCTGATCAAGCGCAGGATCGGCACGGTGAAGGCCGTGGACGGGCTGAGCTTCGATATCCGCGAGGGCGAGTGCTTCTCGATCGTGGGGGAGTCGGGCTGCGGAAAGACCACCACCCTGCTGGAAATCATGGAATTCCACAAGGACCAGGACGGCGAGGTGGTGATCGGCGGGCTGAGCAACAAGCAGGCCGCGGACGCCAAGGCCAAGAGCTCCATGCGCAAGGAACTGCAGATGGTGTTCCAGGATCCCACCGGGGCACTGGATCCGCGCTTCACCGTCTACGAGGTCCTGGCCGAGCCGATGGAAAACCTGGGCATGCCAAAGGCTGCCATCCGGAAGCGGATCATGGAGCTCATGGAGCTGGTGGGCCTGCAGGCGGACCACGTCAACCGGTTCCCCAACCAGTTCTCCGGCGGCCAGCGCCAGCGCATCGGCATTGCCCGCGCCCTCGCGGTCAACCCCCGGCTGGTGATCCTGGATGAGCCCGTCTCCGCCCTCGACGTATCGGTGCAGGCCGGCGTCATCAACCTCCTGGACAAGCTCCGTGCCGAACTCGGCCTCAGCTACCTCATGGTGGCCCATGACCTCTCCGTGGTCCGGCACATCTCCAACCGCGTTGCCGTCATGTACCTGGGCAAAATCGTGGAGATCGGCGACGTCGACGCCGTCTTCGACAACCCCCGCCACCCCTATACCCGTGCCCTGCTCTCCGCGATCCCGGTACCGGATCCGGAGCTGGAGCGCACCCGCGAGCGGATCATCCTCCAGGGCGACCTGCCCTCGCCGCTGGAAGCGCCGGCCGGCTGCAACTTCGCCACCCGCTGTCCCGTGTTCGCGGCCCTCCCGCCGGCCAGGCAGGAGAAGTGCCTGACCCTGGAGCCGGCCCTCGAAGCGTCCGCCACCGACCAGCAGTTCGCCTGCTTCTACCCGGACGGCGAACTGGACGCGGACATGGTCGTTGTCCACGAAAACCACTGAATCACCGGACCAGCCACACCACCCGAGAACCCACGCATCACACTCGCATGAAAAAATGAAGGGGATCACATGAAAAATCGGACCAGGATCGGCGGCCTCACCGCCGTCGTGGCGGCCCTCGCGCTGACCGCTTGCGGCAGCGGTGGCGCCTCAACCACCGCCCAGAGCGCCAAGGCACAGGATGCCTCCGGCGACCTGAGCAAGCTGGTCAGCGTCAACGCCAAGAAGGCAGCCGACCTGCAGCAGGGCGGTACCGTAACGCTGCCCCTGGGCAACATCGGACCGGACTTCAACGGCTTCTCCAACGCGGGCAACTCAGCGGACAACACTGAACTGCACTACCCGATCGACGAGGCCGGCTACGTGGGCTGCTGGAAGCTGGACTTCGACGGCACCGCCAGCCTCAACAAGAACTTCTGCGAAGACTTCAAGAGCGAGGTCAAAGACGGCAAGCAGACCGTCACCATCAAGATCAACCCGAAGGCCGCCTACAACGACGGCACCCCGATCAACGCCGCCACGTTCGAGAACACGTGGAAGATGCTCAATGGCCAGAACAAGGACATCGACATCGTCAGCTCCGGCGCCTACGAGTTCATCGACTCCGTCAAGGCGGGAAGCAGCGACAAGGAAGTCGTTGTCACCACCGCACAGCCGGTGTACCCGCTCAGCGACATGTTCGGCGGCTTCATCCCGCAGACCGTGAACACTCCCGAAATCTTCAACACCGGCTTCACGGGCGAACTGCACCCCGAGTGGATGGCCGGCCCGTTCAAGGTCGACAAGTTTGACTCCGCCGCGAAGACTGTCTCCCTCGTGCCGAATGACAAGTGGTGGGGCGAGAAGCCGGTCCTGGACAAGGTGATCTTCCGCCAGCTGGAGGCCAGCGCCGAGATCGCCGCCTTCAAGAACGGCGAGATCGACATGGCCGATGGCCGCACGCTGACGAAGTACAAGCAGCTTGAAGGCACAAAGAACTCCGAGGTCCGCCGCGGTCAGCGCCTCTTCGCCGGCGGCCTGAACCTCAACGCCCTCAAGGCCCCGCTTACCGACGTCGCAGTCCGCAAGGCAATCTTCACCGCCGTGGACCGTCCCGCCATCCGCGCCGTCCGCTTTGGCGGACTGAACTGGGAAGAGAACAGCTCGGGCTCGATGATGCTGATGCCGTTCTCGAAGTACTACCAGGACAACTACCCGGTCAAGGAAACCGGCGCCGACGCGGCCAAGAAGGTCCTGACCGAGGCCGGCTACAAGGCCAACGCCAAGGGCATCATGGAAAAGGACGGCGTCCCGGCGTCGTTCAAGATCACCAACTTCGGTGACGACCCCACCGGCCTCGCCACCGTGCAGACGCTGCAGAAGCAGCTTCAGGCGGCCGGCATGGACGTTGGCATCGACCAGCGCGGTGACGCCGACTTCGGCAAGGTGGTTGGCAGCCGCGACTTCCAGCTCACCATCAGCGGCTACACGGTTGGCGCCGACGCCACCTCCGGCGTGAAGCAGTTCTACGATTCCAAGACCAACGAGAACGAACTTGGCGACGCCGAACTGGACAAGGCCATCAAGGACCTCGCGTCCATCCAGGATGACGCCCAGCGCAACAAGGCCGCCATGGACGTCGAGAAGAAGCACATGGAGAAGTACTTCTCGATGGGCGTCATCATGAACGGCCCGCAGATCTACTTCGCCCGCACCGGCCTGGCCAACTACGGTGCAGCCCTGTTCCAGACCCCGGACTGGAGCGTCGTCGGCTGGCAGAAGAGCTAGCTCTGACAAGCACCACGCACTAACAAGCAGCACGGCCGAGGCCGGTGCCCCCGGAACCATCCGGGCGGCACCGGCCTCGTTCGTTTAGGCCCTGCCGGACAGGAGCCCGGTGCATGCCCAGCCGGTAGCCTTGGCACCATGAGCAACGATTCAACCCGGCCCATCCGCACCGCCGTCGCCGGTTTCGGCCTTTCGGGCAGCGTCTTCCACGCCCCGTTCATCGCCGCAAACCCGGCCTATTCGCTCGATGCCATTGCCACCTCCGACGCCGGCAGGAGATCTGCCGCCGCACACAGCTATCCGGCGGCCAGGATCGTCGACACCCCGGCCGATCTCCTCGAGCTCGCCGGAGAACTGGACCTGCTGGTGCTCGGCACGCCGCCCGCCACCCACTATCCACTCGCGAAAGCGGCGCTGGAAGCCGGCCTCGACGTCGTCGTCGACAAGCCCTTCGCTGTCAGCAGCGCCGAGGGGCAGGAGCTCATCGACCTGGCCGGGCGGCTGGGCCGGGTGCTCACGGTGTTCCAGAACCGGCGCTGGGACGGCGACTTCCTCACCGTTAAAGCCCTCATGGACACCGGAGCCTTCGGCACCGTGAGCCGCTTTGAGTCCCGCTTCGAGCGGTGGTCGCCCGACGTCCCCAAAGCATGGAAGGCGGCCGCAACGGCGGACGACGGCGGCGGGGTGCTGTTTGACCTCGGCACCCACCTGCTGGACCAGGCCGTGCAG
Source organism: Arthrobacter sp. P1_D4 (assembly GCF_056406115.1). Lineage (NCBI taxonomy): Bacteria > Bacillati > Actinomycetota > Actinomycetes > Micrococcales > Micrococcaceae > Arthrobacter > Arthrobacter sp. P1_D4. The sequence continues at coordinate 229,618 of NZ_JBFUAU010000016.1, forward strand.
CTTTTTGGGCCGGCCACGCTCATTCACGCTGAACTGGCGGCCCGGCGGCCCGGAGCCAAGGCGGACGACGACGTCTTCGTGGTCCTGCGGCACAGTTCCGGGGTGACCAGCCACCTGTGGATGAACATGCTGTGCGCCCAGCAGGGCCCGCGCTACCGCATCCTGGGCAGCGAGGGCGGTTTCACCAAGCACGGCGTGGACCCGCAGGAGCCGTACATCCTGGCCGGCGGAAGCCCGCTGGATGCCGACTACGGCGTGGAAGATCCGGACTGGGCCGGGCTGCTGGGGCGCGACGGGCACCTGGACCGGCTGCCCACCGAGCGCGGCGCCTATCCGGAGTTCTACCGGATCCTGGCCGCCAAGATCGCCGACGGCGGCGCCGGCTCGGCGCTGCCAGTCCCCGTCGACCCCGCCGGACCGCTCCAGGTGCTGCAGCTGATCGAGCAGGCCCGGTCCCTGACCTAAACAGCCATCGACTGCTCCGTAACTGCCGTTCTGGGGGTCCAAAAGGGCGGTTACGGAGCAGCCGATGAAGTGCCGCTACGCGGAGATGTGTTGGTTACACGGTGCCGGCTACGCGGAGACCAGCTCGTGCCAGTCGGCGACGAGGGGCAGGTTGTGCGCCTCGGAGACCGAGCGGTGGGCAACCTTGCCGCCGGCGATGTTCAGGCCGGCGGCCAGGGCGGCGTCGCGCTCAAACGCAGCCTTGACGCCCAGGTTCGCCAGCGAGACGGCGTAGCGCAGGGTGACGTTGGTCAGCGCGTACGTGGAGGTGTTCGGCACGGCGCCGGGCATGTTGGCGACGCAGTAGAAGATCGTGTTGTGGACCTTGTACGTCGGTTCCTGGTGCGTGGTGGGGTGCGTGTCCTCGAAGCAGCCGCCCTGGTCCACGGCGATGTCCACCAGCACGGAGCCGGGCTTCATCCGGGACACGAGCTCGTTGGTGACGAGCTTCGGGGCCTTGGCGCCGGGGATCAGGACCGAACCGATCACGAGGTCGGCGTCGACCACGGACTTCTCGATCTCGTAGGAGTTGGACGCGACTGTCTTCAGGCGGCCCTGGTACTGGGCGTCCAGTTCGCGCAGGCGGTTGATGTTGATGTCCAGGATGGTGACGTCGGCACCCAGGCCCAGGGCCATGGCGGCGGCGTTCGTGCCGGCAACACCGGCTCCGAGGACAACGACCTTGGCCGGACGGACGCCCGGGACGCCGCCGAGCAGCACACCCTTGCCGCCTGCCGGGGCCATCAGGGAGGTGGCGCCGACCTGTACGGACAGCCGGCCGGCAACCTCGGACATCGGTGCCAGCAGCGGCAGGGACCTGCCCTCCTGGACGGTCTCGTAGGCGATGGCGGTGACGCCGGAGTTGATCAGGGCCTGGGTCAGTTCCGGTTCGGCGGCCAGGTGCAGGTAGGTGAAGAGGATCAGGTCCTTGCGGAAGCGGTGGTATTCGGCCTTGACCGGTTCCTTGACCTTCAGCACCATGTCCGCGCGGCCCCAGACGTCGTCGGCTTCGGCGACGATCTCGGCGCCGGCGATCGCGTATTCCTCATCCGTGATGCCGGAGCCCAGGCCCGCGCCGCGCTCGACGAGGACCTCGTGGCCGTGGGTCCGGAATTCATGGACGCCGGCCGCCGTGATGGCGACGCGGAACTCGTTGTTCTTGATCTCTTTGGGTACGCCGATGATCATTTGTTAGCTCCAGTAGCTGGTGGCCTGGTGGGCCTGGATGAGCGGGGGATTCGTACTTCCAGAATAAATCCCGCTGTGAGGCACGCGACAGGTGCCGACACCGGGCGGTGGGCGCCCGCCGCGTCATTCCGGGGTTTTTCAAAACCGGGAATAGACATTTGTCGAGGGCGCGGACGTCAGGTGTCGGCTCGTGTCCGTCCCGGATGCATTCGCAGTGCGGCGGGCGGGGGCAGTAGTCTGGCAGGATGCAGCAGCAGGACGTGGAGCAGCTCGTGGAGCAGGTGGCGCAGCGACTGGGCCGCGGCCTCTCCCTCGAGGACCTTGACGGTCTGCTCCTCGCCTACAGCTCCAACCAATCCCACGCGGACCGCGTCCGGGTGAACTTCCTGCTCAGCAAGCGTGTCCCCGTGGATGTCATCGCGTGGCAGCTCTCCCACGGGATCGCGACGGCGGTCCGGCCGGTCGTCGTGCCGGCCAACGCGGACCTCGGCATGCTCGGGCGCGTGTGCGTGCCGCTGCTGGTGCGGGGCTTCCGGGTGGGGTACCTGTGGGTCCAGCTCGACGCCGAGGAGCCCAGTGCCGCGACCGTCCTGGGCCAGCTGCCGGACGTGGCGCCGGAGCTGGAGCAGCTGTCCTCCCTGCTGCTGGATTCCAACACGGCGGAGTCCGAGTTCCGGCGCCGGCGCGAGCAGGAGTTCCTTGCCGCGTGCGCCGGGGAGGCCAACGCGGCGGCGGCCGTCGCGGGCTGGAAAGAGGTCCAAGGCAAGGGGCCATGGCAGCTGGTGACCGTCCTGGACGCGGATGGCTGGGCCGGGGGCTCGGATCCCATCGCCGACACGCTTATTCACCGCTCCGCGGCGCTGCAGGCGACCATCGGGGTAGACGCCGCACTGTTCAGCGCCGGCACGGAGACCCATGCGGTGGTGCTCTTCAAGGAATCCACGGGACGCGCCGACCACGCCCAGGTGCTGGTCCACTACCAGCTCGAACTCGCCAAACGCTCCGGGCGCACGGTCCGGCGGATCATCCTTGGCACGTCCGAGGGATTCGCCAAGCCGCGGGAACTGGCCGAGGCCTACCGGCAGTCACGGCAGGCGGCCCAGGCCGCGGCGGTGGATCCCCAGCTGGGCGAGCTCGTCGACTGCCGGGCCACCGGCGTCTACCAGCTCCTGGCCTCGGCGGGCGGCGGCGCGGGAGCCTGGGCAGACGCGGGTTCCGTGTATTTCCGCCTCCTCGAGGACCATGACCGCAACCACGAGCTGCTGCCCGTGCTGGAGCTGTTCTACGACAACGACGGCTCGGTCCAGGAGGTCGCGGCCAAACTGCACCTGCACCGGAGCAGCATCTACAACCGGCTCGGCCGGATCCGCCAGCTGCTGGGCGTGGACCCGTTGAAGGGAATGGTGCGGCTGGAACTGCATGCCGGGCTCAAGGCGCGGCGCTGGGCTGGCCGGCCCAGAATCTAGCGGCGCGCTTAGCCCTCGCGCTTGGAGGGGTCGGCGTCGAGGGCCGGCTTCGCATCGTGGCCAGCGTCCTGGCCAAGGTCCTGGCCGGGGCCGGCGATGCCGGCGGCACTGCGGCGGCGGGAAATCCGGCTGTCCACCCAGAGCGACACCGCTACGAAAGCGACGCCGCTGGCCAAATACGTGGCGGTGTTGTTCAGGCCCATCGCGGTTCCGAAGATGCCAGCGAGCAGCATAGCGGCGATCCCTGCCACGATGTGCCACCCTCTGAATTTACCCACATTCCAAGCTTATCCCGCGGGATATCAGTGCTTCCGCGCCGGACAGGGATCGTTGCTTGATCCTTATCACTGCTTCATGAAGCACCGGCAGCCTCGTCATCCTGGCCGGCCGGCGTCCCGGCGCCCGCACCATTCTTCTTCTGCGTTTCGAGCCACGCCATGATGTCGGCCAGCCGGATCCGGCGGTGCGTTCCGCGGTACTCCACCGGGATCTCGCCGCGGTCGGTCATGTTCCGCAGATATGTGTGCGAGATTCCCGCAAGCTCCGCGGCCCGGGACGTCGTCAGCATTTCCTCGACGCTGCTGACCGTCACGGCCTCGCCGCGGCTGAAGCGGCCCAGCAGATCGACGACGGCGTCCCGCGCCGCGGGCGGCAGCCGGTGGACGGTGCCGTCCACGAACACCGTAATGTCGTGGCTGCCGTCGAGGGCGTACCTGAGGTTCTGCGCATCCTCGGCCGGGAGGCCGGCCGTCACCCGGGGGGCTATCAGTGCCATGAGTGCATCCTAGCGGCAGCCGCTACAGCCCAAGGTCCTCCAGGACCGGCAGTTTTGCCCGCACCCAGGCCCGGGCCTCCGTAGCGCTCGGCGCGGACAAGGCCAGCTTGGCCAGCTCCCGCGCTTCAGCCAGGGTGACGGTCTTCAGCACGGCGGCGACGGCCGCGATGGAACGCGCCGTCATGGACAGCGTGGTGACGCCCAGCCCCGTGAGGACGACGGCGAGGGCAGGGTCCGCCGCGGCCTCACCGCACACGCCCACCGGCTTGTTGTGGCCCTCGGCCGCGGAACCTTCCACGGTCAGGCCCACGAGCCGCAGTACGGCCGGCTGCCAGGGGGTGTTCAGGGCGGCCAGCGGGCCGAGCTGGCGGTCGGCTGCCATGGCGTACTGGGTGAGGTCATTGGTGCCCAGGCTGGCGAAGCCAACCTCGCGGAGGATGGCCTCGGCCGTCAGCGCCGCCGACGGGACCTCCACCATGACGCCGGGCGTCTTGATCCCTGCCGCACTGCACAGCGAGGCAAAGCGGGCCGCTTCCTCAGCGGTGGAAATCATCGGGGCCATCACCCAGACATCGGCCTCGGATGCTTTCTCCGCCAGGGCAATGGCCTGCAGCTGGCGCTCCAGGACCCCCGGCGTGGTGAAATCGGTCCGGTAGCCGCGGACGCCCAGGGCGGGGTTGGGCTCGGTGGCGTCCGTCAGGAACGGCAGCGGCTTGTCCGCGCCGGCGTCGAGCGTGCGAAGCACCACTTTCTTGCCCGGGAAGGCGTCGAAGACGCCCTGGTAGGCGGCGGCCTGCTCCTCCACGGTCGGTTCGGTGTCCCGCTCCAGGAAGCAGAACTCGGTCCGGAACAGTCCCACGCCCTGGGCGTTCAGGCCTGCCGCGGCCACGGCGTCCTTGGCGCCGCCGACGTTGGCCAGGAGCGGCACGAGGTGGCCGTCCGCCGTCGTGCCGGTCCCGTCAAAGGCGGCGAGCAGCGAGGCGGTGGCGGCCCAGTGAGCTGCGGCCGCGCGCTGGGACTCGTCCGGGTTCGCGGTGATGAGCCCGGCCGCGCCGTCCACGTACACCTCGGTGCCGTCGGCGAGTTCGTCGACCCCGACTGCGGCGACCACGGCGGGCAGACCCAGTGACCGGGCGATGATCGCGGTGTGGGACTGCGGTCCGCCGCCGGCGGTGACGAGGGCCAGGACCTTTTCCGGATCCAGGGTGGCGGTATCGGCCGGGGCCAGGTCCTCGGCGATGAGGATGAACGGGGTGGCGGACACGGGAATGCCCGGCGCGGGGACTCCGCGCAGTTCCGCCACGATCCGGGAGCGGACATCCAGGACGTCCGTGGCGCGCTCGGCCATGTAGCCGCCCAGGTTGTGCAGCATTTCCGAGACCGAGGCGCCGGCTTCCCAGATTGCCCGCTGCCCGGAGGTGCCGCGGCCAATCAGTTTGGTTGCGGATTTGAGCAGCATGGTGTCAGTGGCCATGAGGGCCGTGGCCTCGAGGACGGCCTTGCCGTCGCCCGAGACGGTCTCGGAGCGGGCCTTCAGTTCGTCGTGGACGGATTTCGCCGCGGCTTTCAGCGCCGCAGTCGCGTCCTCCGCCGTGACGCCGGCGGGAAGCTGCTCTCCGGCGGGCGGTTCGCTGATCGGTTTGGGCATCTGCCGGACGGTGCCGATGATGCGGCCGGGGCTAACGCCTACTCCTGGGAAGTTCTGCACTGAAGGTCCTCATATTCTGTCGTAGGCCAGTGGCCACTAAGCCGGTAAACCAGGTGCCGCAGCGACCCTGCTGATCATTTGCGCCTGCGGCTGACGGCTACGGCAGCGGGCGGGTCACGGCACCTGAAAAAATTGTATGTGATGCAGTTCATATAGCGTTGCTATAGGTGCTAGGGTAGCGGTTATGAGTATCGATGGCCAGCTACCACCCAAAGCCCGGCTGCTGCGTGCGGCCGCCGAGCTGCTGGCCAACTCCGGCGGATCCGCAGTCTCGACCCGCCAGATCACGCAGCTGGCCGGTGTCACGGCACCGACCCTCTACCACCACTTTGGTGACAAAGAAGGGCTGTTCGACGCCGTCGTCGCAGCAGGTTTCGACGAATATGTCGCGGGCGAACGGGACTTCGCGCCCTCTGGCCAGCCTCTGGAGGACATCCGGAGGATGTGGGACAACCATGTCCAGTTCGGGCTGAAACAGCCGGAACTGTACCTCGTCATGTTCGGCAATATCCGCCCTGAGAGCCGCCCGGCCATCGTCGCCGATGCCGAGGCCCTCATGGAGGAAATGCTGAACAAGGCGGCTGTCTCCGGCCAGCTCAACGTCCCGCCCAAGGAGGCGGCCAGGTCCATCCTGGCGGCCAATGTGGGCATGACCCTCATGCTGATCGCGGAAAAGGTGCCGGAGCGGAACCTCGAGCTCTCCGCCATGACCCGCGACGCCATGATCTTTGCGGTTTCCACCGAGCAGGCCCGGGACAACGGTTCTGTGGACAGCGGAAAGTCCTCAGTGGTTGTGGCGGCCATCGCATTGAACGCAGCCCTCCAGGCGTCCCACTCGGACCAGCTCTCCAGCTCGGAACTCAAACTCTTCCTCGAATGGCTCCACCGGATCTCCAACAGCTCCACCAGCTAGCTCGGCGAAATTATCGGACCATCCTGCAATGCAGCGGGAACGACGGTTAGGAACTCACATGGCAACAGAGACAGTTGCGAAACCACGCACCAGCATGCGCGTACACGTCCAGAAATTCGGGACGTTCCTGTCCGGAATGATCATGCCCAACATCGGCGCCTTCATCGCCTGGGGCTTCATCACGGCGCTCTTCATCCCGGCCGGCTTCTTCCCCAATGCGGAGCTCGGCAAGCTTGTCGGGCCCATGATCACGTACATGCTCCCGCTGCTGATCGGCTACACCGGCGGCCGGATGGTCTACGGCGTGCGCGGCGGCGTGGTGGGCGCGGTGGCCACCATGGGCGTCATCGTCGGTACCGACATCCCCATGTTCATCGGCGCCATGATCCTTGGCCCGCTCACTGCCTGGATCATGATGAAGCTGGACAAGATCTGGGAAGGCCGCGTCAAGCCCGGCTTCGAAATGCTGATCGACAACTTCTCGGCAGGCATCGTTGCCGCCGCCATGGCGGTCGTCGGCATGCTGGTGGTCGGCCCGATCGTGAAGGCCTTCAGCAATGGCGCCAGCGCCGTGGTCGAATTCCTGGTCACCAACGGCCTGCTGCCCTTCACTAGCATCTTCATCGAGCCCGCAAAGGTCCTGTTCCTCAACAACGCCGTTAACCACGGCATCCTCACCCCGCTGGGCACGCAGCAGGCGCTCGAGCAGGGCAAGTCCATCCTGTTCCTGCTTGAAGCCAACCCCGGTCCGGGCTTCGGCATCCTGCTCGCCTTTTCCTTCTTCGGCAAGGGCCTGGCCAAGGCGTCCGCGCCGGGCGCAGCCGTGATCCAGTTCGTCGGCGGTATCCATGAGATCTACTTCCCGTACGTCCTGATGAAGCCGATGACGATCTTCGCCGCAATCGGCGGCGGCATGACCGGCATCTTTACGCTCGTGGTCACCGGTGCCGGACTCCGGTCCCCGGCAGCCCCGGGCAGCATCATCGCGGTCTACGCCTCCACGGCACGCGACAGCTACGTCGGCGTGACGCTCTCCGTCCTCTTTGCCACCACCGTGTCCTTCCTGATCGCCTCGGTGGTCCTGAAAGCCAGCAAGGCGCCCGCCGAAGACGACCTCGATCAGGCCACCCACCGGATGGAGGCCCTGAAGGGCAAGAAGAGCTCGGTGTCCGCAGCCCTGATCGGTGAGGGCGTGGGCGCCAGCGGCGTCGCCGTCCTCGCCACCCCGATCAAGAACATCGTCTTTGCCTGCGACGCCGGCATGGGCTCCAGCGCGATGGGCGCCTCGGTGCTCCGCAACAAGATCAAGGCCGCCGGATTCACGGACGTCAAGGTCACCAACTCCGCGATCGCCAACCTGACCGACACGTACGACGTCGTCATCACCCACCAGGACCTGACCGAACGGGCCAAGCCCGCGACCGCCAGCGCCGTACATGTCTCTGTGGACAACTTCATGAACAGCCCGCGGTACGACGAGATCGTGGAACTGGTCGAGGCCAGCAACACGGAAGCCGGCACCACGGACGCGGCCCCTGCCGCGGCCGCCGCCGGCACCGCCCCCGCGGCCGCCGAGGCAGAAGCCGAGGAGGGTCCCGCCGGCATCCTGGTGGCCGAAAGCGTCGTCCTCAACGGCCATGCGACCACGCGGGACGCCGCGATCGACGAGGCCGGGCAGCTTCTGCTGGACCGCGGCGCCGTCGACTCCGGCTACGTGGACGCCATGCACGAACGCGAGGAATCGGTCTCCACGTACATGGGCAGCTTCCTGGCCATCCCGCACGGCACCAATGCCGCGAAGGACCACATCATGAAGTCGGCGGTCTCCGTTATCCGCTACCCGAACGGCATCGACTGGAACGGCAAGGAAGTGAAGTTCGTCGTCGGTGTGGCCGGCGTCAACAACGAACACCTGCACATCCTGTCCTCAATCGCCAAGGTCTTCACTAACAAGGCCCAGGTGGCCCAGCTCGAGGCGGCCACCACGGTTGACGAAGTGCTGGCCCTGTTCGGAAAGGTCAACTCCTAGTGAAGGCTGTTCATTTCGGAGCCGGAAACATCGGGCGCGGCTTCGTGGGCCTGCTGCTGCACGACGCAGGGTACGAGGTGGTGTTCGCCGACGTCGCGGACGCCCTCATCACCGAGCTGGCCGCCGCGGACAGCTACGAGGTCCACGAAGTGGGAGAGAACCCCGCAGTCCGTACCGTCAACAACTTCCGGGCGCTGAACTCCGGCACCCAGGAGGCCGACGTCGTCGCGGAAATCGCGACGGCGGACATCGTCACCACCGCCGTGGGGCCGCACATCCTGAAGTTCGTGGCGCCCGTGATTGCCAAGGGGATTGCTGCCCGTGCCGCCGGGCTGGCGCCGCTGCAGGTGATGGCGTGCGAGAACGCGATCAACGCCACGGACATCCTGAAATCCGAGGTCGTTGCCCAGTGGGATCCGGCCGCGGGCGCCCTGGACGCGGCCGCCGTGTTTGCCAACACGGCGGTGGACCGGATTGTGCCGAACCAGGAGGCCGGGCAGGGCCTGGACGTCACGGTGGAGACGTTCTATGAGTGGGTGATCGACCGTACCCCGTTCGCCGGGAACGAGCCGGTGGTCCCGGGCGCGACGTTCGTGGACGATCTGGAACCGTATATCGAGCGGAAGCTGTTCACCGTCAACACGGGGCATGCGGCGGCGGCCTACTTCGGATTCGAGGCCGGCCTGGGCAAGATTTCCGAGGCCATGGCCGACCAGGACGTCGCGGCCGATGTGCGCGCTGTCCTGGACGAAACCAAGGAGCTGCTGGTGGCCAAGCACGGCTTCAACCGGGCCGAGCAGGAGGCGTACGTGGAAAAAATCCTGGGCCGCTTCTCGAACCCGCACCTGCCGGACACCGTCACCCGGGTGGGCCGTGCCCCGCTGCGCAAACTCAGCCGGCATGAGCGCTTCATCGGTCCCGCTGCCGAGCTGGCCGAACGCGGAATTGTCCCCGAGGCGCTTCTCGGGGCCATCGCCGCGGCCCTGCGCTTCAGTGATCCGGCCGACGCCGAGGCCGTGGAGCTGGCGAAAATCCTCTCCGCGTCCACGCCGGACGAGGCCACGGAGAAGATCACTGGCCTGCCGGCGGACCACCCGCTCTTTGCCGCCGTGTCCTCCCTCATCGAGGAGGCCAAAGCGGTCGTCTAGCCGCTCCAGCCCAACGACGCTCCCTCAGATCGCGCGGGTTTTTGGGCGACGCTCCCTCAGATGATTGTCCGATACACGGACCCTCCCTCACTTCTGGTGAGGGAGGGTCTGTGTTTTTGACGCGAAAAGTGAGGGAGGGGCTGGCCGTTGACCATTAGGTTGCCTAACTGTTAGGCTACCTAACTATGAACGCCAGTGAATCGGCTGACCCCGGCCTCCTCGCTCTCGCCGAGGACTTCCGCGAGGCCCTCCGCCACAGCATCTACCTCGTCCGCCGCTTGGACGCCGACGGCGAACTCAGCGCCGCCCAGCTCAGCATGCTCAAGATGCTGTTGGACGCCGGGACCGCCGCAGGCGGCGTGCGGGTGGGCGAAATCGCCCGGAACCTCGGCGTCAAGGTGCCCAGTGCCACCGAGCAGATCATCAAGCTCGAACGCGCCGGCCTCGCCCGGCGCGAGCCGGACCCCGACGATTCCCGCGCCGTCCGGGTCACCCTCACGGACGCCGGCCTCGCCGCCGTCGCGTCCGCCAATGAGCGCCGCAACACCGTCATGGCGGGCGTTCTCTCGTCCCTTTCGGACGAAGACCGCGCCGCTCTCGCGGCCGCCCTCCCGGTCATCGGCAGGATCAACGCGACGCTCCTGGCCTGATCTTCACCCAACAATTCCAATCACTTAGGAGTGCCCCCATGCACGGCCAGCCCGCCGACACCCTGCCGGCAGCGGAAGTAACCCTCGAGGCCGAGAAGGCCTCACTGCTCAAACAGCCCAAGGCAGTGTGGGCCACGGCCCTCGCGGCAGTGTTCGCCTTCATGGGGATCGGGCTGGTGGACCCCATCCTGCCGGCGATCGCCAAGAACCTGGACGCCTCGCCGAGCCAGGTGTCGCTGCTCTTCACAAGCTATTTCCTGGTGACCGCAGTCGCCATGCTGATCACCGGCTACGTCTCCTCCCGGATCGGCGGGAAGCGGACGCTCCTGATCGGGCTGGCGGTCATCGTCGTGTTCGCCTCCCTGTCCGGCACGTCGGGCAGCGTGGCTGAGCTCATCGGCTTCCGCGCCGGCTGGGGGCTGGGCAACGCCCTGTTCGTGGCCACGGCGCTGGCCGTGATTGTCGGCGTCGCAAGTGGCGGCGCCGGCACGGCGATCATCCTTTACGAGGCCGCGCTCGGCCTGGGCATTTCCCTTGGCCCGCTCCTGGGCGCACTGCTGGGCGGCTGGCAGTGGCGCGCCCCGTTCTTCGGCACGGCTGTGCTGATGGCCTCCGCATTCATCGCGCTGATTGCCCTGCTGCCCAAGACGCCGCTGCCCGAGCGGAAAGTCCGGCTCCGGGATCCGCTGCTGGCCCTCGGACACAAGGGGCTGCGGACGACTGCGGCCAGCGGCCTGTTCTACAACTACGGCTTCTTCACCGTCCTCGCCTTCACGCCGTTCATCCTCGGCATGGACGCCTACGGGATCGGCGGGGTGTTCTTCGGCTGGGGTGTGGCCGTCGCGGTCTTCTCAGTGTTTGCCGCCCCCGTGCTGCAGAACCGCTTCGGAGCGGTCCGGGTCCTCACCGGCACCCTGGTCCTGCTGATGCTCGACCTTGTGGGACTGGGCCTGGCCGCCGGGCACTCGGTGCCGGCCGTCGTCGTCCTCGTGGTCATTTCCGGGGCGCTCCTGGGCATCAACAACACCATCTACACGGAGTTGGCCATGGGCGTGTCCGACTCGCCGCGGCCGGTGGCCTCGGCCGGCTACAACTTCGTGCGCTGGATGGGCGGCGCCCTGGCACCGTTTGCCGCGGCGCAGCTGGGCGAGCACTTCGGTCCGCAGGTGCCCTTCTTCGCCGGCGCGCTGGCCATGGTGGCCGCCATTGCCGTCGTCTTCGGCGGACGCCGCTACCTGGCGGCGCACGAGCCGCACGTGGTGTAGCAACGCCCGGTGTTGTGCAGAACCCGCTGAGGTGACAAAGAACGCCCATGCTTCCGAGGAAGCATGGGCGTTCTTTGTCGGAACGCTGAAGGCGCGGCGGGCCTGACAGAAGCGCCGGCTCAGGCCCTGGCGGACTCTTTCGCGGATTCCTTGGCGGCTTCCTTTGCGGATCCCTTGGGTACGAACAGGGTTTCGGCCTGCTCCAGGGACATGCCGTTGGTCTCCGGGACCTTGAACATGACGAAGAAGAAAGACGCCGCCGCGAACAGCGCGTACATGGCGTACGTCAGCGGCAGGGAGGCCGCGGCCATGACCGGGAAGCTCAGGGTGATGGCGAAGTTGGCGATCCACTGCGCGGCCGCGGCCAGGCCCAGGGCCCGGGCGCGGATCCGGGACGGGAAGATCTCCCCCAGCAGTACCCACACCAGCGGGCCCCAGGAGGCGCCGAAGCTGATGACGAAGACGTTGGCGGCGACCAGCGCCGCTGGCCCCCACGCACCCGGCAGCGAGATCGCGTCGCCGGACCCGGTGGCCGAGCCGAAGGCCAGCGCCATGGTGCCCAGCGAGAGGGCCATGCCGATGGAGCCGGCCAGCATGATCGGACGGCGACCGATCCGGTCCACCAGGGCGATTGCCACGAGCGTGACCAGGATGTTGGTGACGGCGGTGGCCACGGAGATGGTGAGCGAATCCTTTTCCTGGAAGCCCACCGCCTTCCACAGCGTGGTGGAGTAGTAGAAGATCACGTTGATGCCGACGAACTGCTGCAGCACGGACAGGATGATACCGATCCAGACCACCGGCTGCAGGCCCAGGGCCTTGCCGCGCAGGGATCCCTTCTGGCCGGCGAGCTTGTCCTCGTCGATGGCCTTCTTGATGTCGCGCAGGTGCCGGTCCGAGTCATCGTCCGGGGCGATCGAATTGAAGACCCTGAGGGCCTCCTCGTCCTTGCCCTGGAACACCAGGAACCGCGGCGATTCGGGCAGGGTGAAGGCGATCCAGCCGTAGACGACCGCGGGGACGGCGGCGGCCATGAACATCCAGCGCCAGGCTTCCAAACCAAGCCACAGGGCCTGGTCCGCGCCGCCGGCCGACGTCGCGAACACGGCGTCGGAGAGCAGGGCGGCGAAGATGCCGGTGGTGATCGCCAGCTGCTGCAGCGAGGCCAGGCGGCCCCGGACGTGGCGGGGGGAAATTTCGGAAATGTAGGCCGGCGCGATCACCGAGGCCAGGCCGATGCCGAGCCCGCCCACCAGGCGCCAGAAGATCAGGTCCCAGACGCCGAACGCGAACCCGGTGCCGATGGCGCTGACGAGGAACAGCAGCGCGCCCAGCTTCATGGCCGGGATCCGGCCGTAGCGGTCGGCGATCTTGCCGGCCAGGTAGGCCCCTGCCGCGCAGCCGAGGAGGGCCACGGCGACGGCGAAGCCGGTCACAGCCTCGCTGAGGGCGAACTCGTCCTTGATCGCGTCGACGGCGCCGTTGACGACGGAGGAGTCAAAGCCGAAGAGGAAGCCGCCGACGGCGCCCGCTACGGCCAGCCAAATGACCCTTTTTGGGATCTTGGCGGCGGTCTGGTCATGGGTGGTGGTCATACGGCTCCCTTGGCAGTTCGCGGTCCACGGCCTTCGCCGCAACTACCCAGTCTTGCACCCGACCCGGCGTGCCGCCTGTCACAACCACCGGAAAGTGAGACGAAACATACACTTTGCCGCTGCTGCGGCTGAGGACAGACGACGACGGCCGGCAGTCCAGAAAGACTCGGCAGGGCGAACGTGATCAGGAAGGCGATGCCGGTGAGCACGGCGGCCGTGAGCATGACGGTGTCGATCGACTGCGCGAAGCCCTCGACGATGGGACGGGTGAGCGTCGGGTTGGCCGTGTGCAGCCAGCTGGTGTCGTTCAGCGAGTCGTTGCTGGCGCCGTTCTTGAAGAAGTCGTAGAGCTGAGCGTTGGCCGGGTCGGCGGCCACGGCCGGATCCTTGAGCACCTTGAGGTAATCAGCATTCTGCGCGGCGTCCTTCATGCCCGTGGCGATCTTGTCCGCCGCGAGGCTGAAAAGCATCGAGATGAACACGGCAGTGCCAACAGCGCCGCCCATGGAACGGAAGAACGCGGCGGAGGAAGTGCCCACGCCCATGTCCTTCGAGGGCACGGAGACCTGCATGGCCAGCGTCAGCGGCTGCATGCAGAAGCCGAGTCCCAGGCCAAAGAACACGGCGATGGCGCCGGGGACCCACAGTGGGGTGTCCACGCCGAGGGAGAGGCCCATGACGACGGCGGCCACCGTCAGCGTAGCGGTGCCAAGGATCGGGAAGATCCGGTAGGTGCCCGAGGCCGAGATGGTCCGGCCCGCTGTGATGGAGCCGGTGAGGATGCCCACGGTGAAGGTGATCATCATGAGGCCGGCCTCGGTGGGGGTCAGGCCCTTGACCAGCTGCAGGTACATGGGCAGCATCGCGATGGCGCCGAACATGCCGATGCCGATGATGAAGTTCAGCAGCGAGGACAGGCCGAAGGTGATGTTCTGGAACAGCCGGAGCGGGATCAGCGCGTAGTCGGCGGCGTGCCGTTCGGCAAGCAGGAACGCGATGATACCCACGACGCCGAGCCCGTAGCAGAGGTAGGAGTTCGCGGAGCTCCAGCCCCAGGTGCGGCCCTGTTCGGCCACGAGGAGGAGCGGCACAATGGCCAGCGTGATGGCCGCGGCGCCCCAGTAGTCGATCTTCTGCTTCACGTGCTTGGCGGGGAGGTGCAGGTACATGAACACCACTGTGAGGGCCGCGAGACCGATCGGGATGTTGATCAGGAACACCCAGCGCCAGCCGTCGATCCCGAGGATGGTTTCGGTGCCCGCGAAGGCGCCGCCGATCACCGGGCCCAGGACGGAGGAGATGCCGAAGACCGACATGAAGTAGCCCTGGTACTTGGCCCGGTCCTTGAGCGGCACGATGTCGCCGATGATGGTCAGGGCGAGGGCCAGGAGGCCGCCGGCGCCCATGCCCTGGATGCCGCGGGCAATGGCGAGTTCGGTCATCGAGTGGACCGAGCCGGCATAGAGCGAACCGGCGAGGAAGATCACGATGGCGATGAGATACAGCGGGCGGCGCCCGAAGATGTCACTGAGCTTGCCGTAGAGCGGCGTGCTCACCGTGGAGGTGATGAGGTAGGCGGTGGTGGCCCAGGCCTGCAGGGAGAGGCCGTCGAGGTCATTGGCGATCGTGTAGATCGAGGTGGACACGATTGTCTGGTCCAGCGAAGACAGGAACATGCCGAGCATGAGTCCCACCATGACGGTGATGGTCTGACGGTGGGTCAGGACCTCTCCCGCGGCGCGCACGGAGGTGGTTTTGGACATGACTGCTCCAAGGTGAAGTGGGGGATTAAGCGGATAGTTGCTTTCAGTAACTATGTTACTGGCTGAATTGTTCCCGCCACTACCTCGGGGAGAAGAAAGTCCTTACCGTTCGACCAGGATCCCGTCCGGATCGCACCAGATCATCACGCCCGGGCGGATGGCCACGCCGTCGATCTCCAGGGGCACGTCGATTGCCCCGGCGCCGTCCTTGGCGCTCTTGCGCGGGTTGCTGCCCAGTGCCTTGACCCCGAGCGGCAGAGCCGTGATGGCGAGCCGGTCCCGGATGGCACCGTTGATGACGACGCCGGCCCAGCCGTTCGCGACGGCGCTCGCCGCGATCATGTCCCCCATCAGTGCCGTGCGGAGGGAACCGGCGCCGTCGACCACCAGGACGGAGCCGTGGCCGGGAGTGGCCAGCACGGTCTTGACCAGCGCGTTGTCCTCAAAGCAGCGAATGGTCCGGACCGGTCCGCTGAAATGCGTGTGCCCGCCCAGGGACTGGAACTGCACCGACACGGATTCCAGCTCCCCGCCGCGCTCGTCGTAAAGGTCTGCAGTATTCAGGGCGGAAGCGTTCACAGTGACTCCTTGCGTGTTTACGGGATGGCATGGCAGAGCGGGTTGGCAGTGTGTTTCATGATCGAGACTCGCACATTGCGCCCAGATCCGCCGAGTCCCGGTAGTCTGGCTGCGCACTGATACATATGCCTGAGCATCAGTTCCAGGGGGAGCCATGAGCATGTCCGATACCACCGCGCCGGCGCTCGCCGAACCCGAACGCCGCGTCCGGCCTGTCTGGACGGCAGGGGTGGTGTTGGTCAACGTCGGCATCAACGCGGCATTCTTCGGCCCGCTCCAGGTGCTCCTCGGCCAGCAGGCGGCAGCCTTTAGCGAACCGGACAAGGAAGCCATCCTCGCCCTCGTGACGGGTGCGGGGGCGGCCGTGTCCCTGGTGGCCAACCCCCTCTTCGGCGCCTTCAGCGACCGGACCACCGCGCGCCGGGGGCGGCGGGTGCCGTGGGTGCTCTTCGGTGCCGTCCTGGGTGCCGCGGCCCTGATCGCGCTGGCGGGCGCCCCGGGCGTTGCCGCCATGACGCTGCTCTGGTGCCTCGTCCAGGCCGGCTGCAACGGCGCCTATGCGGCCATCACGGCGGCCATCC
Source organism: Arthrobacter sp. P1_D4 (assembly GCF_056406115.1). Lineage (NCBI taxonomy): Bacteria > Bacillati > Actinomycetota > Actinomycetes > Micrococcales > Micrococcaceae > Arthrobacter > Arthrobacter sp. P1_D4. The sequence goes on from NZ_JBFUAU010000016.1 coordinate 245,782, forward strand.
CGGACCGCGTGCCGGTACCCCAGCGCGGCATGGTCGGCGGCCTTGCCGCCATGGGCCAGACAGCGGGAATCCTGGCAGGGGCGGCGATCGCCGCCGCCGTCGCCGGAAACTTCGCCGCGGGGTATGTTGTCTGCGCGGTGGCGCTGCTCGCCGGCGTCGTCCTCTATTACTACAAGAACGACGACGTTCCGCTGCCTGCGCAGGCCCGTCCGCCGTTCAGCCTGGGCGGCTTTGTGCGGGGTTTTTGGATTTCCCCGGCCCGCCATCCGGATTTTGCCTGGGCCTGGCTGACTCGGCTCCTGGTGAACATCGGCAACCATATGGTCACCCTCTACCTGCTGTTCTTCCTCAACGACGCCGTCCGCGTCCGCGAAACCCAGGGTATCGAGCCCGAGTTTGGCGTCCTGATCCTCACGGGCCTGTATGCGGTCATGGTGATCATCACCAGCGTGGTCGGCGGCCGGCTGAGCGACCGCCTGGGCCGCCGGAAGCCGCTGGTCATCATCTCATCCGCCGTGATCGCCGCAGCCTCCCTCATTCTTGCCTTCGCCCCCACCTGGCCGGGTGCGCTGATCGGCGCGTCCGTGCTCGGCATCGGCTTCGGCTGCTATCTGGCGGTGGACTTTGCCCTCATTACCCAGGTGCTGCCCACGGCCCTGAACCGGGGCAGGGATCTTGGCGTCATCAACATTGCCAACTCGCTGCCGCAAGTGCTCGCCCCGCTGATCGCGTACCCCTTTGTTGCCTTCTGGGGCGGCTATGTGGCGCTGTACGTGGCGGCCGCCGTGATTGGGCTTCTGGGGGCCGTGTTCGTGGTGAAGATCAAGGGCGTGGACTGACCCGGCCGCGTTCCGTACAGGGGCTTCGGCGCCCCGGTCTACTCGCCGGGCCCCCGGATTCGTGGCGTATAGTGGACGGCAATTGCCGCGGCAGCGCGGTGGGCGGATCGCGCCCGGCTGCCGAGAAAAACGACCCCCCGGAACGCTGCTGATGCCTGATTTTCACTCAGATCTTCCACCGATGGCCCCTCCACCCACTCTGCCCCGGCAGCGGCTCCGTTACGTGCGGATCCTTGATGTCGCCGCGGGGTTTGCCCGCAAAGGCCTGGACTCCGTGGTCCTGTCCGAGGTGGCGGCCAAGGCGGACGTGCCACTGGGGACGCTGTACCGCTACTTCCCGTCGGCCACCCAACTGGTCCTGGCGCTGTACCGCAAGCAACTGGGCGAACTGCTCGCGGGGAGCTCGCCGGCGGCCGGCAAGGTCGCGGCCCAGGCCCTCGCGGGAGTGGTGATGGAGATCTTCCACATGCGCCTGATGCAGCCCGCCGTGGAGCAGTCCCTCAACCGGGCGGTCTACGTCAAGGACAACGACACAACGCGGCTGCTGCGCGAGATCGATGCGACGGCCGAGAAGGCAGTCACTGCGGCGTGCGGCGACCCGGCAGTGGCCCGGGTCCTGCTGCTCACGGTTACGGGCTTGGTCCAGGCCGTCCGCTGCCGCCGGCTGTCCCTCTTCGAAGCGGAGGAGGACCTGAAGAAGGCCTGTTCCCTCCTGCAGCGGGCCCCGCAGGCCGCGTAACTGGTCTAGACCAGCAGCCCGGAATATGCCCTCCCGCGTGTGATCCGGGTCACATATTCTGGAGGGGAAACGTTTCACCGCGGGGTGGTAACGCTCCCGGCGGGCGTAACGGGCGCGATGCCCTGTTTACCATTGCTGGACCGGAGCCGGCTGACGCCAGCAATTCGGGGAAACACCGGCGACCGCCACCTCTGGTCGCCGCCGCCCCTGCCAGACCAACTTGAGCATCCTTGCTTGAGCTTCCATGAGCCGTGCGCCCACGGTGAGCCCCAGGAGACAACGACGTGTCCACTGAAACGATCATTCCCGCCGATTCCACCTCCCCGGCTGAGGCAGTAGCCGTGCTCAGCGACGAGGAAATCTTCGCATCCCACGAGGGCGGCAAGCTGTCGATTTCCAGCACCGTCCCGCTTGCCAGCAAGCGCGACCTCTCCATCGCCTACACACCTGGTGTCGCCCAGGTCAGCCGCGCCATCCACGCCAACCCGGAGCTCGCCAAGACGCTCACGTGGGCCCAGCGCCTCGTGGTGGTGGTCAGCGACGGCACGGCCGTGCTGGGGCTGGGCAACATCGGCGCCAGCGCCTCGCTGCCCGTGATGGAGGGCAAGTCCGCGCTGTTCAAGGCCTTTGGCGAACTCGACTCCATCCCGCTGGTCCTCAACACCACGAACGTCGACGAAATCATCGAGACTCTTGTCCGGCTGCGCCCCAGTTTCGGCGCCGTCAACCTTGAGGACATCGCCGCGCCCCGCTGCTTCGAGCTCGAGGAGAAACTCATCGAGGCGCTGGACTGCCCGGTCATGCACGATGACCAGCACGGCACCGCCGTCGTAGTCCTCGCCGCCCTGACCAACGCCGCCAAGGTGACCGGCCGGACCCTCGACAGCCTGCGTGTGGTGGTCTCCGGCGCCGGGGCCGCCGGGATCGCGGTCGCCGAAATCCTGCTGACGGCCGGGATCGGCGACGTCGTCCTCCTGGACTCCCGCGGCACCATCAACAAGGACCGCGCGGACATCGCCGCCGATCCGGCCAGCAAGAAGGCCCAGCTCGCCGCCCGCAGCAACCCGCGTGGCGTGACAGGCGGCCCGGGGGAGGCGCTGCTCGGCGCCGACGTGTTCGTCGGGGTCTCCTCTTCGAAGCTGGACGAGGAGCACCTCAAGCTGATGAACCACAGCTCGATCGTGTTTGCCCTGTCGAACCCGGACCCGGAGGTCCTGCCGGAGGTCGCGGGCAAGTACGCGGCCGTCGTCGCCACCGGACGCAGCGACTTCCCGAACCAGATCAACAATGTCCTGGCCTTCCCCGGCATCTTCCGCGGCGCCCTCGACGCCGGCGCCCGCCGGATCACGCCGGCCATGAAGCTCGCCGCGGCCCGGGCCATCGCGGAACTGGCCGAGGATGACCTTTCGGCGGACTACATCGTGCCCAGCCCGCTGGATCCGCGCGTGGCCCCGGCTGTCTCCGCGGCAGTCGCCGCGGCAGTGGCCGCCGAGTAGCCGGACCGCGTCAGAAAACATCCGACACCGGACGACGACGGCGGCGCTTCCCTGAGGGGGAGCGTCGCCGCTGTCGTTCGGCGGGAAACCACCAGCACTCCGTCCGGGATCCGGAAAACTCGAGCCGGAGGGCCAGCTCTGTCCGGAATGGGACACCGGCAGAATAGACGTGGCCGACGGCATCAAGTCGCTGGAAATCACCGCCCCGGACGGTCTGGAGATCATTGCCGTCTGCGTCAAGGCCGGCTCGGCCAAGCAGGGCCTCGGCGCTCAGATCGACTACTTCTATTCCAGCCAGCTGTCCGTGACAATCTCGCACTACTCGGGCAAGGACATCTCGCACTACTCCGTCATGTACGGGGAGCCGTCCGGAAGTTAGGCGCCGGCATTCCCGGGCCCGGGGCCGTCAACGGCAGCCCCGGGCCCGGCCATAGACTGGTGCGATGAACCCCGAGAATGTCGTGACAGTGCTCTGCGGCCTCGCCATCGTGGTGGGCGTTGCCGGGACGATCATTCCCGTTCTGCCCGGCAGCATCCTGATCGGGGCGAGCCTGCTGGCCTGGGCTCTGTGGGGCGGCGCCGGGACCACCGGTTGGGTGGTCTTCGGGATCGGGATGCTTTTCGTTCTGGCCGGCATGGCCGCCAGCACTGTCCTGACCGGCCGGAAGCTCAAGGAGCACAGCATCCCGAGCCGTTCCGTGGTGGTGGGCCTCGTGCTGGGCGTGGCCGGCATGTTCGTCATCCCTGTGGTGGGGCTCTTTGTGGGCTTCGCCGCCGGGCTCCTGCTCAGCGAGCTGCAGCGGACCCGTGTGTTCGGCACCGCAGTGGCCTCGAGCTGGGCCGCGCTGAAGGCCACGGGCCTGGGCATGATCGTGGAATTCGGCCTCGCGTGCCTCGCCGCGAGCACCTGGGTGATCGGCCTCTGGGTGGCCTCGGCGGCCTAGCAGCGGCCTGCCGGAGCCTACTACCATGGGGGAATGAGCGCCGGACTGGGCGAATCCGCCCCCCAAATTCCCGACGGCCGCATTCCCGCTGGCCAGCTTGCTGACGGCGAAAGTCCCGACGGCCAGCGCAGGCCGTACACGGACACCCGCGACCTGACGCCGTTCCGCAAGGTAGTGGTACGGACACCCGTCCGCGGCCTGGCCGGCACCGTGGGCGGCGCGGTGGCCGGACTCATGGCGGGCCGGGCACCCGGGACGCTGGCCGCCGAAGGCGGGGTGCCCCGGCTGGGCAGGGTAGGGGGCCGGACCTCCGCCAAGAGGATGAAAGCCGTGCACTCCGCCGTCTTCGGCAGCACCGATCCTGACCGCCTGATAACCCTGGCCCGTTCCTACCCCGGCTGGGCAGGGGTGTGCTATCTCATGGCCGGGCTGCTGGCGTACGCCCACGGCGGGCACCTGCGCGCGTCCGAACTCCTGCAGCACGGCCTGAGACTGCGGAACGACGAGGACGCCAACCGCTACGCCGGCGAATACCTGGCCGGCGTGGTCACCAGGGTGGAGGTGGCCGAGCGGATTGAGGTTCCGGTGCTCTTCTCCGAGGAGGCCGTGTTCCTGGCGCTGTCCCATTCCCTGCGCGAGACCGGCCAGACGGAGGCGGCGCTGGCGGCGCTGGCCGGCCTGCCGCCGTCGTTGCCGCTCGCCCTGGCGCGCTGTTCGCTGGAGGCCGAGCTGGGACGCGACGTCGACGTGGTGGCAGAGACCGAGGGCCTGCTGAACGCGGATGATCTGTCCGCGGCCCTGCTGCTGGTGCGTGCCCGGTCGCTGCGCAGGCTCGGCGCCTACACCGCATCCCGGTCTGCCCTGCAGGAAGTCCTGCGGCGCCGGAAGACTGACTTCACCCTCCGCAGCGACGCGCTGACGGACACCGCCCTGCTCCTCCTCGAGGCGGGCCGCAAAACCCTCGGCGGCCGGGACTGGCAGCGCCACAAACCTGCACAGCTGGAGGCCGTGAAAGCCATCCGCAAAGACGCCGAAATGCACGAACTCTGGGACCGCGAATACGGGCGCGCTGACGACGACTGACAGGCTTCCACGCCCGATCGCGGCCAAATCCACGTATCCACTACTCTTGCGGGCCCCTGGGGCGCGGAGTACAAACGAGGCATGAGAGATGCGGTGGAGCGCTGGATGCAGCACTACATCACGGCGTGGACGACGAACGATCCGGAGGACATCCGGGCGCTGTTTACCGAAGACGCCATCTATGCGACCAGCCCCCAGGAAGCCGAACCGTGGCAGGGCCGGGACGATATCGTGGAGCACTGGCTTGCCGGGCGTGATGAGCCGGATGACTGGATGTTTGAATGGAAGCTGCTGGGGGTCGACGGCGGCCGGGCGTTTGTGCAGGGCCTGACGACCTATCGCGGCAACAGCCGGAGCTATGACAACTTGTGTGTCATCCAACTGACCGCGGACGGCCGCGCGTCGTCCTTCACCGAGTGGTACATGCAGCGCAAGTAGCCCCAGGGCGGATTCGCGCCCTCACCCGTGCGTCATGGCTGCGCTGAGGGCGGGCACAATCTGCTCGGCGAGCAGCAAGGCGCCCAGGGCCAGCATGATGATCCCGCTGGCCAGCGTCACTTGGCGCGCTGCGCCCGGCCTGGCCTGCAGCAGTTTCCGCGCCAGGAGTGCCACACAGCTGTAGATGACGCCCACGAGCAGGATGAAGGTCAGCCCGAGCAGACCCGACTGGACCGGGACCGGCCACGCGGCGTCAGGGCTGACGAACTGCGGCACCAGGGCCACGAAGAACAGCAGGCCCTTGGGGTTGATTCCGCTGATGCCCATGCCCTGGAGGAAAACCCGGAACTGGCTCGCGGGTGTGGCGGCACCGGGAGCAGCGGTGCCGGTGCTGAAGCTGGCCCCGCGCCAGGACCGCAGGGTGCTGAAGCCCAGCCACAGCAGGTAGAGGGCGCCCGCCGCGGTCAGCCAGCCCAGCACGCCGGGCATCCCGGCGAGCAGTGCCGCCAGGCCCAGCACCAGCAGCGCCGTGTGGAGGGCGTAGCCCCCGCAAAGACCGGCGACGGCGGGCGCGAAGCTGCGCTGCCGGAGCCCGGCCGCGATCGAATAGGCCCAGTCGACGCCGGGGGTGCATGCCAGGGCGACGGCGACAACCAGGAAGGCGAGGAAAAGCTGGGGGTTCATGGCGGGCTCCAGGAGTGCGGCACCCCGTGGCGGGTACAAGAAAAACTCTAGGCAAATTCGGCCGGGAAGTGCTCGCTTATTTACTGAAGAATCACCGCTATCGGGTAAGATAATTGCGTGATTGACGCCATTGACAGAAGTATTTTGCGCTACCTCAAATCGGACGGCCGGATGACTGCCACGGCCCTGGCGGCCAAGGTGGGGTTGACCGTGGCTCCGTGCCATCGCCGGCTGCGGGATCTGGAGGCCGCCGGGATCATCCGGGGCTACCGGGCGGATATTGATCCGGCCGCGGTGGGGCTCGGTTTCGAGGCGATCGTGTTCGTGACCCTGCGCCAGGTGGACCGTTCCACCATGGAGATCTTCGAGAGCCGGGTGGCCGGCAATCCCAACATCGTCGAGGCCCAGCGGCTCTTCGGGTCGCCGGACTACCTGCTCAAGGTCATCGCGGAGGACCTGCCGTCCTACCAGCGTTTCTACGACAGTGAACTGACCTCGCTGCCCGGCGTCGAGCGCCTGACGTCAACGCTGGTCATGAAGAACCTGAAGGCCAATGCCGGGCCGCCGGTCTAAACGCGGCCGCCTGCTCAGGCGCCGAGCAGTCCCGTGGTCCGGTAGGGAATGACCTCGCGCAGGAACATGCTCGTTGAGGTCCGGACGATTCCGGGGCACAGCCGGATTTCCTCGGACACGCGGTAGAGATCGTCCGGGCTCTTGGCCACCACCCGGATCAGGAGATCGGTATCGCCGGCCGGGGCATGGCATTCGAGCACTTCCGGGATGTTGCGCAGGGCGGCGATTGCCTCGTTGAGGTGGCTCTGGTCCAGTTCCGCGCTGACCGCGGCCGCCACGCCGCGGCCCAGGGCGGACGGCAGCACCCGGCTGCTGTTCGGCCGGAGCGCGCCCGACGCCGACATCCGCTCCAGGCGGGACTGGACGGTGCCGCGGGCCAGGCCCAGCTTTTGCGCCAGCACCATGACCGGCACGCGGGGATCTTCGTCCAGCGCGGCGAGGATCCGCCGGTCCGTCGCGTCGAGCTCCTGCAAAATGACTACTTCCTGTTCGCGGCCCGGGCTGTGGTTGATCAGATTGACTACTCTGGGGCAGGTCCGTTGCATCAACTGTAGGGCTTCTGCTCAAATAGTGACAACAAGGGGACGAGGCCACCGCCACGATCCCGAAGGCTACGGACATCCCGGCACACCACCCGGACCCCGAACGAGGCTCCCGCAAGGAACCAGCCGCTGATTGACTCTTGTTCACGCATCGTCTTTCCGCACAACGCACTCGCGGCAAGAGCCCCTGAGCCACCGACGTCGGATTTCCCGAAGTCATCGGTAGCTGAGGGGCTCTTGTGCTGCTCCGCATAGGCTAGTCACATGACCTCAGCTGGCCGCTTCGCCCCCAGTCCCTCCGGCGAACTGCATGTGGGCAACCTCCGGACGGCCATCCTGGCATGGCTGTTCGCCCGGTCCGGGGGGCGGCGGTTCCTGTTGCGGGTGGAGGACCTGGACCGTGCCCGGGCCGGCGCCGAGGCCGAACAACTCCGCGACCTGGCGGCGATCGGCGTGAGCTGGGACGGCGGCGTCGTGCGCCAGACGGAGCGTGAGCACCTGTATGACGGGGCGATCGCGGAGTTGACGGCGGCCGGCCTGACCTATGAGTGCTTCTGTACCCGCCGCGAAATCCAGGAGGCCCCCTCGGCACCGCACGCTCCGCTGGGCGCCTACCCGGGAACGTGCCGGAACCTCAGCGGCGCCGAGCGCGAGGCCAAGCGGGCCGCCCGGCCGCCGGCTGTCCGGCTCCGCTCCACCGTGGCCGAGGCGACGGTGTGGGACGTGCTCCACGGCAGTTACACCGGGGTGGTCGACGACTTCGTGCTCCGGCGCAACGACGGCGTGACCGCCTACAACCTGGCCGTGGTGGTGGACGACGCCGCGCAGGGCATCGACCAGGTGGTCCGCGGCGATGACCTGCTGCCGTCCACGCCGCGCCAGGCATATTTGGCCTCGCTGCTCAATATGCCTGTTCCGGAATATGCGCATGTGCCGCTGGTACTGAACGCCGACGGTGCCAGGCTGGCCAAGCGCGACGGCGCCGTCACGCTCGCCGACCTGGCGTTGGCCGGGGTGGGCGCGGACCAGGTCCGGGACACTTTGCTGGACTCCCTTGGCCTCCCGCCGGGCCGCCTCGACGATGTCCTCGCCGCCTTCGACCCGGCCGCCCTGCCCCGCGAGCCCTGGGTGTGGCCCAGGGTGCCGGGAGCGCACAAGGGGGCGCATCCGGGAACCGGCCTGCGGGCAGGGACGGACAGCCGCGGCGCGTAGGCTGGATTCATGACCGAGCCCGCACACCCCCAGCCCCGCTTCACTGTCGAGACAGCCAAGGTCCTGGCCGAGGTGGCCCACAACCGCCAGAAGGACAAGCTCAAGCGGCCATACCGGGAGCATGTGCTCGCCGTCGGGGACGCCCTGGCGGACTTCGACGACGACATCCGGATCGCCGGGTACCTCCACGACATCGCGGAGGATACCCCGATGACGCGGCAGGCGCTGCTGGACATGGGGGTCTCCGAGCGTGCCGCGGACATCATCGAACGGGTCACGAAGCGCCTGCATGAGAATCCGGACGACTACCAGGCCGGCATCCGGTACATCGCCGAGGACCACGACGCCACGCTCGTGAAGATTGCCGACAACGCGCACAATTCGCTGCCCGAACGGGTCAAGGCGCTGGCCGAAAAGTGGCCGGACAAGCCCCCGGTCACCCGCTATGATGATGCCCGCCCGGTGCTCTACGCCGCCGTTCCTGTCGAGGAAACCCGGAAAATCCTGGCCCGGATCAATCCCTGGCTGTTGAACGAACTCGACGACATGCTCGACGAGGCGGACGACACGGACTACGAGTTCCTCTCCTATGACGTCCCCGCAGCAGACACGGCAGCAGACGCTGCAGCAGCAGACGCGGAAGCTGCGCCGGGCGATGCTCCGGCCGGCGATACCGGGTCCGCACGGGACTGAGCATGCGCGCCTACGTCCTCACACGCTACGGCGGCCCGGACGCCATGGAACTCCGGGATGTTCCGGATCCCCAGCCCGGCCCGGGCGACGTCCGGATCAAGGTCGCCGCGGCCGGGCTGAACCCGGTGGACTTCAAGTTCCGCCGGGGCGCGCTGCGGCCCATCAGCCATGTCCGACTGCCGATCGTTGCCGGCTGTGAACTCGCCGGGACGGTGGAAGCAATCGGACCTGGGCCCAACCGCTTTTCCATCGGCGACCGCGTCTACGCCCGGGTGGACAAGGCCAGGCTTGGAGCCTTCGCCGAGCTGGTGTGCGTGCAGCAGGAATTGGTGGCCGCCATGCCGGCGTCGCTCGGATTCGCCGAGGCCGCAGGACTGCCGCTGGCCGGGCTCACGGCGCTGCAGGCCCTCCGCGATGAACTTGCCGTGGGCCGCGGCACCCGGCTCTTCATCTCCGGCGGCGCCGGCGGGGTGGGAACACTCGCCATCCAGCTCGCCAGGTATCTCGGCGCCCAGGTCACCACCACGGCATCGGCCCGCGGCGAGGTGCTGGTGCGCCGGCTGGGGGCGGACGCCGTCATCGACTACAACCGGGATGACTTCTCCGCGGTACTGCGCGGGTTCGACGCGGTCCTGGACCTGGTCGGCGGCGTGACCCTCAGGGATTCCTTCCGCATTCTTCGGCCCGGCGGCAGGGTGGTATCCATTGCTGGCGTTCCCGAGCCGCTCACCGCGACGAAAGACCTCGGCTCGCCGCCGATGATCACCGCCGCGTTCTGGCTGATGAGCATGGGCATCCGCCGCCGCGCCCGCAAGGCGAAAGCCAGCTACCGTTACCTGTTCATGCACCCCAGCGGGGATGATTTGCGCACCCTGGCGGCCCTCGTCGACGCCGGCCACGTGCAGCCGGTCATGGACCGCACCTACCCGTTCGCGGAAATTGGGGGAGCCTTCGCCGCGCTCGAACAGGGCCACGCCAAGGGCAAGATCGTCGTCACCCTCTAGCGGCTCCCGGCTGGCGGGCCCGCCACAGCAGGCCGATGTAGACCAGGTCAAAGACGCTGCAGAGCACCCCCACGCCCAGGATCAGGGGCGAGTTGCCGTACCAGCCCAGCGCGATCGTAGGCGCGAGGGTACCGACCCACTTGGCCACGGCGATCAGCAGGGTCTGGCCGCGGGTGCCGGCCCGGGCGGCGAACATGGCGATGAACAACCCGGACATCAGCAGGTTCTGCAGGAACGCCGCGTAGCGGGCCGCGTCGTCCCAGCCGAACTGGACGACGAACAGCAGCTGTACCGCGAAGGACGTGACGCCCAGCAGGAGCGCCCAGCCGATAAACAGCCGCCGCGTCACCCAGGCCGGCAGCTCGGAGCGGCCGAACTTCAGGAAGGTGTACACAATCACGACGTCGGCCAGGCCCCACGCGATATTGAAGACCCCCTGGGCGGTGATTCCGGTCGCGATGGAGCGCGTGGCGTAGATGGCCTCCCAGGCGAAATTCAGGGCCAGCGCGGCGGCCGGGATCGCGTAGCTCCGGTCCTTGAAGCCGATCCGGATGGCATCGACGTAGACCACGGTCCAGGCCAGGCCGCTCACAACCGTAAGAAACAGGATCACGGTCCCTCCTCGCATGCGCAGGCGTCAATTTGTGCCGACACAGCGAGCATATCGATGGCTGGCAGAGGCCGCTCAGCGGAAGGTCAGGGAGCAGCAGACGGCCCCGTTGCAGCGTGGCCGCAACCTTTGAAGTTCTAGGCTTGCGGCCAGGACGAAGACGTCTGTTTCCCATGAGGAGTAACCATGACTGTTTATGTCCAGCCCGGCCAAGAAGGATCCAAGGTCCAGTTTAAGGACCGCTACGAGAACTGGATCGGCGGCGAATGGGTGGCTCCTACTACCGGCCAGTACATCGAGAACGTCTCCCCGGTGAACGGCAAGCAATTCACTGAGGTGGCCCGAGGCGCAGCCGCCGACGTTGAGCTGGCGCTTGATGCCGCCCATAAAGCCGCTCCCTCCTGGGGCAAGGCCTCGGCCACCGAGCGCGCCGCCGTCCTGAACAAGATCGCCGACCGCATCGATGCGAACCTGGAGATGCTCGCCGTCGCCGAATCCTGGGACAACGGCAAGCCGATCCGCGAAACCCTCAACGCGGACATCCCGCTCGCGGCGGACCACTTCCGCTACTTCGCCTCCGCCGTCCGGGCCCAGGAGGGCAGGCTGTCCCAGCTCGACGACGACACCACGGCCTACCACTTCCACGAACCGCTCGGCGTCGTGGGCCAGATCATTCCCTGGAACTTCCCGATCCTGATGGCCGTCTGGAAAATGGCTCCGGCCCTGGCCGCCGGCAATGCCGTCGTCCTCAAGCCCGCGTCTAATACCCCGGCCTCCATCCTGGTGCTGGCCGAGCTCATCGCGGACCTGCTGCCCGCCGGTGTCCTCAATGTGGTCAACGGCTTCGGCGTCGAGGCCGGCAAGCCGCTGGCCTCCAGCCCGCGTATCCGCAAGATCGCCTTCACCGGCGAAACCTCCACCGGCCGGCTGATCAGCCAGTACGCCAGCCAGAACCTGATTCCGGTCACGCTGGAGCTCGGCGGCAAGAGCCCGAACATCTTCTTCAACGACGTCGCCGACACCAATGACGCGTTCTACGACAAAGCCCAGGAGGGCTTCACGCTCTTTGCCTTCAACCAGGGCGAAGTCTGCAGCAGCCCGTCGCGCGCCCTCGTCCAGGACGGCATTTACGATTCCTTCATGGCCGACGCCGTGGCCCGCACGCAGCAGATCATCCAGGGCAACCCGCTGGACACCACCACCCAGATCGGTGCCCAGGCGTCTGTAGGCCAAATGGAGAAGATCCTCTCCTACATCGACATCGGGCTCCAGGAGGGCGCCAGGATCCTCGCCGGCGGGAACCAGGCACAGCTCGACGGAGACCTGGCCGGTGGCTTCTACGTCCAGCCGACCATCTTCGAGGGCAACAACAAAATGCGGATCTTCCAGGAGGAAATCTTCGGCCCTGTCGTGTCGGTGGCGCGGTTCAGCGACTACAACGACGCCATCAGTATCGCCAACGACACCCTCTACGGCCTCGGCGCCGGCGTCTGGTCCCGCAACGGCAACGTCGCCTACCGCGCCGGCCGTGAGATCCAGGCCGGCCGAGTGTGGGTCAACAACTACCACACCTACCCCGCCGGTGCCGCGTTCGGCGGGTACAAGTCCTCCGGCATCGGCCGCGAGAACCACGCCATGATGCTGGACCACTACCAGCAGACCAAGAACCTGCTGGTCAGCCACTCAGAGAACAAGCTCGGCTTCTTCTAAAGCCGATCAAGGGGCCGCCGCTACAGCGGCGGGCCCCTTGACGCACCCTTTCAACGACGGCACCACGAAGGACTCACAAATGACGAGAATGTTGATTATTGGCCCGCCCGGATCCGGCAAAGGCACCCAGGCGGAACGGATATCCGAGCGCCTCGGCGTCGTTGCGATCTCCACCGGCGACATCTTCCGAGCCAACGTCAAAGGCGGAACGCCGCTGGGGCTGGAAGCAAAGCAGTACATCGACAACGGCGACTTCGTCCCGGACAGCGTGACCAACAAGATGGTGCGGGACAGACTGCTGCAGGAAGACGCCACGTCAGGCTTCCTGCTGGACGGCTACCCGCGCACCACATGCCAGGTTGACGAGCTGGACGACATTCTGGCGTCCGTAGACCAGGTTCTTGACGTCGTCCTGCAGTTGACTGCCGACGACGAGGAACTGGTCTCCCGTCTCCTGCACCGTGCCAAGGAAACCGGGCGGAGCGACGACAACGAGGCCGTGATCCGCCACCGGCTGGACCTGTACCACGGGCAGACGGAAGCTGTGGTGGCGAAGTATGCCGAGCGCGGCATACTGGCCCAAGTTGACGGCTTGGGCGGGATCGACGACGTCACAAACAGGGTGATACGGAGCCTGGAACATCCCGTTCAGACCTCCGTCGTGAGCGGACGCTAGCACTGACGACGACGA